>JAJFGY010000168.1 GCA_021775935.1 Alphaproteobacteria bacterium | reverse complement strand
TTGGACTTGGCGAGCCCTGGGCCAATTTGCGCGCCCGGTTTGCACAATCTGAGGCCCCGTCGGGCAAGGAGATAAGTTAATGGAAGTGGTACTTCTGGAGCGAATTGAAAAGCTCGGACAGATGGGTGATGTGGTTCAGGTCAAGGACGGGTATGCCCGCAACTTCCTGCTGCCAGGCGGCAAAGCGTTGCGCGCCAATAAGAACAATCTTGCGCGCTTTGAAGAAGATCGGGCTCAGCTGGAAGCACGTAATCTTGAGCTCAAAAAAGAAGCAGCGGCCATTGATGAAAAGCTTGAGGGCCACACGATCATCGTCATCCGCCAGGCGGGTGAATCTGGTCAGCTTTATGGTTCAGTATCCCCTCGCGATATTGCTGAGGGTCTGACTGAAGGCGGCTTCTCTGTTGCCCGCGGACAGGTTGTTCTTGCTGCACCGATCAAGGCGCTTGGTCTTCACGAAGTTTCCGTGAAGCTTCACCCTGAAGTGACATCAACTGTTGTCGTCAACGTTGCCCGGACAGAAGAAGAAGCAGAAGCCCAGGCACGCGGCGAAGACATCAACGCGATGAACGAAGATGATGACGAGTTGGATGCCAGCGAGTTCTTCGAAGAAGATGCAGCGCCTGACCTTGAGGGTGACGCAGCTGAAGAAGCAGAAGCTTCTGCCGAAGACGAAGCTGAAAAGCCTGCCGAATAAAATCTTTCGGTCTATCTGATATGAAGAAGGGCGCATCAGCGCCCTTTTTTGTGATCTGCGGCACACCGGCTTTGTCTTGATCTTAGGTAGGATTGCCCGTTCAATGAACGTCCCAGTGGTTCGTCGTTTAAGGGGCGCATGAAAGTGGGTCGCAAGACCCCCATCCATGTAAATGACATTCGACAGCCTGTTGTGGGAGCGAGCTGTTGGCCACCTGATTTTCAGGAGGCGGTAGATGTTTGCATTTGTACTGGATCGTTTAATTTCACATGGAAACCTGACGCTGGTCGATGCGTCGGGCTCAGTGCGTACATTTGGGGACGGTAGCGGGACGCCGGTCACGATGCGCCTTCACAAGACGCATCTGGAATGGGAGCTGGGATTTAATCCCTACCTCAAACTGGGTGAAGCCTATATGGACGGTACACTCACCATCGACCCCCCAGCGCGCATCTATGACGCGCTCGATATCATTCTTGGGAATGTTGGCATTGCCTGGGCTCACCCGCTAGCGAAAGTGGTTGGTCGCATCCGGCGTGTGAAGCGGCGGATCGATCAGTTCAACCCTGTTGGCAAAGCGAAGACAAACGTCGCCCATCACTATGATCTTGATGCCGGGCTCTATGATCTTTTTCTTGATAGCGACAAGCAGTATTCGTGCGCTTACTTTGAGACAGATGACACAGGGCTTGAAGAAGCCCAACTGGCAAAAAAACGCCACATTGCGGCAAAACTCAATCTGTCACCCGGCATGCGCGTGCTGGACATTGGCTGCGGTTGGGGCGGTATGGCGCTTTACATCGCCCAAGAGACCGGGGCCCACGTGACCGGCGTTACCCTCAGCGAAGAGCAATACAAAATAGCGACCGAGCGTGCCGCCGCCGCTGGCCTCTCAGACCTTGTGGAGTTCCGCCTGCAAGACTATCGCCATGTGGATGAGACCTTCGACCGGATCGTCTCTGTCGGCATGTATGAGCATGTCGGTGTCCACCATTATGACGAATTCGCGGCCAAGGTTTGTTCGCTCCTGACCCCGCAAGGCATCGCCCTCATTCACACAATCGGACGGCTGGATGAACCGGGTGCAACCAACCCATGGATAGCGAAATATATTTTCCCCGGCGGCTATATCCCCGCACTGAGTGAAGTATCCCCGACACTTGAGCGACACCAATTGTTGCTCACTGATCTGGAGGTTCTGCGGTTGCACTATGCAGAGACCCTTCGTCATTGGCGGGACCGTTTTCTCGCGCGATGGGAAGATGCGGTTGCTCTCTATGATGAGCCGTTTGCCCGCATGTGGGAATTCTACCTTGCAGGGTCTGAAACCTCCTTCCGCCACGAAGGAATGGTCGTCTTCCAGTTTCAGCTGACACGACAGATCAACACATTGCCCATCACCCGTGACTATATTTTTGATTGGGAGCAAACCCATCGACGCGCACCGCAAACCAAAAGGGCTGCCTCTGGTGGATGAAACGAGTAAACACTAGGCAGGCCGACTATTTTGTCCCCGTTTTCCACAGGCAGTGAAAATAGTTTACCGAATCACCATGGTGCTGCTTCCGCCGCCAACGCCATTGCCGTAAAACGGATATATGGAAAACACGCTGCCAGCATATGACGAGCCGCAAGAGACCGACGATGAATACCGCGTCGCGCCCCACAATATAGAGGCCGAACAAGCTCTGCTTGGCGCGATCCTGATCAATAATGATTCGTTCGACCGGATTGCATCGTTTCTGGAAGTAGCCCATTTCTATGAACCGTTGCATGCACGGATCTTTGAAGCTGTCTCAAAACTGATTTCCGGCGGCCACATCGCCACACCGGTAACGCTGAAAAGCTATTTCGATCAGGACGAGGCGCTTCAGGAAGTTGGGGGCGCACAATATCTGGCCCGGTTGGCAGGTGCTGCTACGACAATCATCAATGTCGCTGAATATGGGCGGACGATTTATGACCTGGCGGTCCGTCGTGATCTGATCCGCGTTGGCGAGGAAATCCATAACAGGGCATTTGACGCCACGGTCGATGACCCTCCCTCCGCCCAGATAATGGATGCGGAGCAGTCGCTCTACAGCCTGGCTGAAAAAGGCAAATATGAAGGCGGCTTCCAGAGCTTCTCTGACTCCATGCGGACAGCTGTCGACATGGCAGCCCAGGCGTATGAACGGGATGGCGGGCTTTCAGGCATTTCGTCAGGCTTGCGGGACCTGGATGAGCAAATGGGCGGGTTGCAGCCCTCTGACTTGATCATCGTTGCGGGTCGCCCTTCCATGGGCAAGACCGCCCTTGCCACCAATATCGCCTTCAATGTGGCGAAGGCCTATAAGGCCGAGCACCACACGGATGGCACGGTCGAAGTCAAAGATGGTGCCATTGTTGGCTTCTTCTCGCTTGAAATGTCCGCTGAGCAATTGGCCACCCGACTGCTCGCCGAACAATCGCGCGTACCGTCGGGCCAGATCCGACGCGGCAAGATTGATGAAACCGAATGGCATCAATTTGTTGATGCCAGCCGTCAGCTGGAGGGCATCCCGCTTTACATTGATGATACGGGTGGTCTCAACATCGCGTCGCTGGCAGCGCGGGCCCGAAAGCTCAAACGCCAGCGCGGTCTTGGTTTGATTGTTGTCGACTATATTCAGCTTCTTGCGGGGACCGGCAAAGGCAATGACAACCGGGTTCAGGAAGTCACGCAAATTACGACCGGTCTTAAAGCGCTGGCGAAAGAACTGAATGTACCGATCATGGCGCTCTCCCAGCTTTCTCGTCAGGTAGAGTCACGTGATGACAAACGCCCTCAGCTTTCAGACTTGCGTGAATCCGGCTCGATTGAGCAAGACGCAGACGTTGTAACCTTCGTCTTTCGTGAGGAATATTACGTATCGCGTCGGGAACCCTCAGAAGGCACGCCGGAACATCTGCAATGGCAGACCGACATGGAAAATGTGTTCGGCAAGGCCGAGGTTATTATTGGCAAGCAGCGCCATGGTCCAACCGGCACTGTTCGATTGCAGTTTGAAGCAGAGATCACCCGCTTTAGTGACCTGGCCGACAGCGATCGTCTACCTGACTATATGGAGTGAGTGAGTTTGCCGTCCGACAGCAGTACTCAGGGAGACGGGGCTGAGGATATGAAGGCGGCCCTGAAAGCGGCGTCGAGTGGCACCCTGACCATCAATCTGGACGCCATCGCGGACAATTTCCGCTTTATCCAATCCCAAACAAAGGCCGAGGTCAGCGCCTGCGTCAAAGCGGATGGCTATGGGCTGGGGCTTGTGCCTGCTGTCCGTGCGCTCGACCAAGCAGGATGCACCACGTTCTTTGTGGCGACGGCGATTGAAGGGGCGGAACTCCGCACCGTTCTGCCCGACGCCACAATTTATGTGTTGAACGGACTTTACGCAGGTGCTGAACAGTTATTTGTCTCAGAAAACCTCCGTCCCTGTCTCTCGAGCCTTGAAGAAATTCGGGACTGGGCTGCCTTCTGCCAAACTGGCGGTTCACGACCTGCTGCGCTCCATGGAGATACGGGCATTCATCGTTTGGGATTTCAGCGGGAAGATGTTGCCGCCGTAATCGATCTCGCCGGTGCATTCGACGTTAGCCTGGTGATGAGCCATCTCGCCTGCGCCGACGATATTGACCATCCTCTAAATGAGCAGCAGCGCCTCGCCTTTGACGTATTGCGGACACACTTTCCCGGAGCACCTGCGAGCCTTGCCAATACGGCAGGCACATTTCTTGGGCCCGACTTCCACTACGATCTGGTGCGGCCGGGTATTGGTCTCTTCGGCGCCAACCCCGCGTCACAGCCGGGGCACCCCTTTCATCCTGTGGTGACCCTGACTTCGCGCATTATGCAGGTCAAAACCATCGATGCCGGGGATCAGGTTGGTTATGGAGCAACATATACCGCCAAACGCCCAACCCGGGTTGCCACTATTGCCGCGGGTTATGCCGATGGATATTTCCGGGCGCTAGGCAATGGTGATGGGGGCACCCCGGATGACAGCGGCCTCACCGTTGCGATTGAAGGACATCAGGCTCCTCTGATTGGGCGGGTGTCGATGGACATGATCACCGTAGATGTGACCGATCTGCCACCCGACGTGCCAAAAAGAGGCGGTTTCGCAGAATTGATTGGAGAATCTGTCACGGTAGGTGACCTTGCGCGTGCGGCAGGCACAATCGGTTACGAAGTGCTTACCCGTTTGGGGTATCGGTATCACCGGACGTACACTTCGTCGGTTGGAATCACTTCCGACTTGAACCACTGAGGCAGAGGGAACACAGGTTTGAATCCGCTGGCGATAATCGGAAATGTTGTGCTCACCGCCCTTGGTGAAACCGGGCGCCTGTCTCTGTTCACCTGGACCGCTGTCACTCACATCCTACGCCCACCGCTCTACTGGCGTCTGATTGGCCAACAGATGATGCGGATCGGCTATTTCTCGCTCCCGGTGGTCGCCCTCACCTCCTTCTTCACCGGTGGTGTGCTGGCACTGCAGATTTATTATGGCAGCGATCAATTCAACTCCGAGAGCATTGTTGCAACCATTGTTGCCCTTGGTATCACCCGGGAACTGGGACCTGTTCTTGCGGGGCTTATGGTCGCGGGCAGAGCCGCCGCCGCCATCGCTGCTGAGTTAGGTACGATGCGTGTCACCGAGCAAATTGATGCGCTCACGACATTGTCGACCAACCCGTTCAAATATCTGGTGGTGCCGCGCATTGTTGCTGCTGTCATCACCCTTCCAGCGCTCGTGTTTGTGGGCGATGTGATCGGGATCTTCGGGGGCTTTGTTGTGGGCACCCAATCATTGGATTTCAATTCCGGCGTCTATATCAAAACCACGGTCGATTTTCTGGAACTGGATGATGTGACTTCCGGTCTCATCAAATCATCCATCTTCGGCTTCATCATTGCGGTTATGGGCTGCTACCAGGGCTTCCACAGCAAGGGCGGCGCTCTGGGTGTCGGACGCGCAACGACCAATGCGGTGGTCATCTCTTCCATTCTTATTCTTGCGGCGAACTATGTGATGACGTCGCTCTTCTTCTCGTCTTAAGGCTGGCCCCATGAGTTCTCCCATCCCGACAAAAGACGCAAAGATCGAGCTGAAAAATGTTCATAAGCGGTTCGGCAAAAAGATTGTGCTGCATGATCTATCCCTCACAATTCCGAAAGGGAAGTCTCTGGTCGTGATCGGTGGATCGGGCAGCGGGAAATCCGTCATGCTCAAATGCATGCTTGGGATTATTCGGCCTGAAAAAGGCAGTATCAAAGTCGACGGCAAAGAAGTGACCCGCTTACCGGGCAGCGACCGCGAAAAAGTGCTGACCAAATTTGGTATGTTGTTTCAGAACGCGGCGCTTTTCGACAGTCTACCTGTCTGGGAGAATGTTGCTTTCGGCCTCATTCAGGGTCGCAATATGAGGCGCAAAGACGCGAAAGATATTGCCATTGAGAAGCTCGGCCAGGTTGGGCTCGCCCCGGAAGTCGGTGACCTCCACCCAGCTGAGCTTTCAGGCGGCATGCAAAAGCGTGTGGGGCTCGCACGGGCCATCGCGACCGACCCCGAAATCATCTTTTTCGATGAACCGACCACGGGTCTCGATCCCATTATGGCGGACGTGATCAATGATCTCATCGTCAATAGTGTTAAAGAGTTGGGGGCCACCGCCCTTTCGATCACCCACGACATGGCAAGTGCGCGAAAGATCGCAGATTACATCGCGATGATTTATAAGGGTGAGATCATCTGGGCGGGGACACGCGACGAAGTTGACCAGAGCGGCAATGAATATGTGGATCAGTTCATCCACGGTCGTGCGGATGGCCCCATCCAGATGGACGTATTGAAACCATAAGCCGCACACGCGGTCTCTCTGTTTGCAAAGGAACGTGATGGCCAAGGCACGGCGTCAATTTGTCTGTCAGTCCTGCGGCGCACAAACGCCTCGCTGGGCAGGTCGTTGCGACGGCTGCGGCGAGTGGAACACGATATCTGAGGAAGTCGCAGAGAGTTCTGGTGTTGCAGGCGGCCCAGCGAAAGCCAGCTCCACCAAAAAGGGACGACAAATTGCACTCGTGCCGTTGGCTGGCGAAGCAACGGAAACACCGCGCCGCAGCACCGGCCTCACCGAGTTTGACCGGGTCCTTGGTGGCGGCCTTGTGCCAGGTTCAGCCGTGCTCGTCGGCGGCGATCCGGGGATTGGCAAGTCCACCCTTCTGCTGCAGGCGATGGCGCGTCTTGCAAATAGTGGTGCGGAAACAGTCTACATTTCTGGTGAGGAAGCAATTGATCAGGTGCGCATGCGCGCGCGGCGCCTGGGTCTCTCCAAAGCGCCTGTTTCGCTTGGCGCAGAGACGAACCTTCGCGACATTCTGGCGACGCTGAAGGACGGTCCGACACCGGACGCCATTGTGATTGATTCTGTCCAGACCATGTGGACTGACACGCTTGAGTCTGCACCAGGAACTGTTTCCCAGGTCCGCGCAACCGCGCAGGACCTCACGCGCTTTGCAAAGCGCTCAGGTGCCGCGATGATCATTGTCGGCCACATCACCAAGGATGGGCAGATTGCCGGTCCTAAAGTGATGGAGCATATGGTCGACAC
This sequence comes from Alphaproteobacteria bacterium, assembly GCA_021775935.1. Classification (GTDB taxonomy): domain Bacteria; phylum Pseudomonadota; class Alphaproteobacteria; order Parvibaculales; family Parvibaculaceae; genus Mf105b01. Next base: position 2,265 of record JAJFGY010000168.1, on the reverse strand, counting down.
CGTCCTCTATTTTGAGGGCGAGCGTGGCCACCATTTCCGCATTTTGCGGGCCGTTAAAAACCGCTTTGGTCCGGCGAACGAAATCGGTGTCTTTGAGATGGCTGAGGGCGGACTGCTGGAAGTTGAAAATCCGTCAGCCCTCTTCATCGGCGAACGGGACCGCGATGCCAGCGGCGCTGCCGTCTTTGCCGGAATTGAGGGCACCAGGCCCGTTCTTGTCGAAATTCAGGCGCTGGTTGCTCAAAGCTCACTGGGCACCCCCAGGCGCGCCGTGATCGGTTGGGACAGTGGGCGGCTTTCTATGGTCCTGGCGGTTCTGGAAGCACGCTGCGGCCTCTCCATCGGCGGTCAGGATGTGTATTTGAATGTGGCAGGCGGGTTGCGCATTGGTGAACCAGCCGCTGACCTCGCAGTCGCAGGTGCGCTTATCTCGTCAATGTCAGGTATTTCGATCCCAGCAGACACTGTTCTCTTTGGTGAAATATCTCTTTCGGGATCGTTGCGGCCTGTCAGCCAGATGGAAGCTCGCCTGAAGGAGGCAGAAAAGCTCGGCTTTAAGCACGCCATACTGCCCAAAGCAGCTGGTCGGCAAAAACCTGCTGCTGGCAAGCTGAAGCTCACTGAACTGGATGATCTGGGGGACCTGATTGCCCATTTGTCCGTTGGCGAAGCGCCTGCTCAAAAAGCGCAGGAAGCATAGCGTGACCGCAGAGCCAGGGACCGCTAAGCTGACGTCCCAGTGGTGTTGGAGTTGGGGGACAGACCAGTCATGACCCTATTTGATATAGCCGTGGTCGCGATCATGCTTGTTTCAGGCATGCTGGCCATGGTCCGTGGTTTTGCGAGTGAGATTCTCTCGATTCTTTCCTGGGTCGTCGCGGCCCTTGCAGCGCTGCTGCTCTATCCCCTGCTCGTACCGGTGGTTCAGACTGTCGCGGAGCCCTACTGGCTCGCGCTCACGATCTCTGCCGTCGTGATCTTTGGGGTGGTCTATATCACCATTTCATCACTGACCTATCGATGGACAGATCGCGCCCATGGGGGCGAAATTGGCTTTCTTGACCGGTCGCTCGGCTTCATTTTCGGCGTGTTCCGGGGCCTTTTTGTCGTGGCAATTGCCTTTCTGCTGTTCACCTGGCTGGTTCCCCAGCGGGATGATCGACCTGAATGGATCGCGGATGCCCGGCTCCTGCCGCTGGTGGACTTCGTTGCCGGAGGTCTTTCGTCCCTGGCAGCCCAGCAGTCCACAGCTCCAACTCAGCCTTTCTTTACACCTGAAGGACGGCGCACAGCACCTGCGAGCGAAGAACCGAAATCAGGCACTGACAGCGAAGATACGACAGGGTATAAGCCTTCCGAACGGAGGGGGCTCGATCAACTTTTCGAAGCCACACAGGAATAAAGGACGACCCCTTAGATGTCCGAGACAGGTTCCCATATAGGTTCCACCGTAGACGCGGCGGGCCTTCGGTCCGACTCTAACCTTCAGCACCACACGACCCAGCCGGCTCACGGTGAAGGCGCAAGCGTCCTTATGGATGCCCATGATGAACTCTATGCTGACCGCCTGCGCGAAGAGTGTGGCGTGTTTGGCATTTACGGGCACCCCGATGCCGCAGCACTCACTGCGCTTGGCATGCATGCGCTGCAGCATCGTGGACAGGAAGCTGCCGGGCTTGTTTCCTTTGATGGTGATCACTTCCAGTCAGAACGTCGCATGGGACTGGTCGGCGACCACTTCACCAGCGCCAAAATGATGGACCGGTTGGCCGGTACGGGTGCCATTGGCCATGTGCGCTATTCAACCACCGGTGGCACCATTCTTCGCAATGTGCAGCCGTTGTTTGCCGACCTTTGGGGCGGTGGCTTTGCCATTGCCCATAATGGCAATCTGACCAATGCGCTGACGCTGCGCGATGATCTTGTGCGCAACGGGGCGATCTTCCAGTCGACATCCGACACAGAGGTCATCCTGCAATTGGTGGCGCGTGGCCGTCACGATCGTACGATGAACCGTTTTGTTGAGGCGCTGCGCCAAATCCAGGGGGCTTATGCTCTTGTGGCGCTTACAAACAAGAAGTTGATTGGCGCCCGTGACCCGCTTGGCATCCGCCCCCTGATCCTAGGTGAGCTTGATGGCGCGCCTATTCTGACATCAGAAACAGTCGCCCTCGATATTATCGGTGCTGACTTCGTGCGCGAAATTGAACCCGGTGAAGTGATCGTTGCCACCAAAGACGGCATTGAGAGCCTTCACCCCTTCCC
>JAJFGY010000167.1 GCA_021775935.1 Alphaproteobacteria bacterium | reverse complement strand
CGCTTATCGCACCTGCACACGCAGACAATTTGAGGTTTACCGATGGTGCTTGGCAAACTATTGGCGTGCCGGGCAAACCGGAGACGCGTTTTCTGCTTGCGCCGGATGGCTCTCTGAATGTGCTTTCAGAGGGCTCCGTTGCTTTTAGATACCGTGAGCTGGACACAACAGGACATGTACTGGCCTGGCGTTGGCGTGTGGACGAGATGGGCCTGCCCAGTGACCCGATGACGGTCGGTGCAGACGACCGCCCCATCGCCGTGCATCTCTGGTTTCCTGAACAGGACAATCAAGCCTCTCTCTTTGGAGGGCTGGCAGAACTGTTTGGCTATCCAGAAGTTGGTAATGCGCTCACCTATACCTGGGGTGGTTCAGCAGCGCAGCCGCGCCTACAGCCAAACCCTCATCTTGCTGAGGGGCAAGGCGCGCTCATCGTCCTTCAGACCGAAGCCAGTGCGGAACGAAGCTGGAGGGAAGAGACCATTGATTTTCGAGCAGATTTTCAAGCCGCCTTCGGCAAAGAAGCCCCGCTACCCAACTATATCGCGATCTCCGGCGATAGCGATGATCTGGGCGGGCGCCGCGAAGCGCGCATTGCTGACCTGAGGTTTACCAATGACTGATGTACCCGCTCTCACGTTTTCCGTCATCATCCCTACCTTGAACGAAGCACACCAGATTGCTGGCCGGATCACACACGTCCAAAGTCTCAACCCTCAAGCAGAGATCATCGTAGTAGATAGTGCCAGCACCGACGGGACACCCGAAATTGCTCGAGCATCAGGTGCCACTGTTCATATGTCTGTCGAACCAGGCCGCGGCCAGCAGTTGAAGGTCGGGGCAGACGTCGCGACAGGAGATATTCTAATATTCCTGCACGCAGATACTCGCCTACCCGACACAGCCTTCACACAGATCAACAAGCAGCTTGCAGACAATGCAAAGATCGGTGGTAATTTCCGTGTCCTATTCGATGGCGATAGTGACTTCGCCACCTGGCTCACGAGCTTCTACGCCTGGTTCCGAAGCAAAGGCCTGTATTACGGCGACTCCGTCATTTTTCTGCGACGCACAGTCTACGACGAGATCGGTGGCATCATGCCCTATTCTGTGATGGAAGATTATGATTTAAGCCGCAAGATGGAACGCATGGGCGGTACCGTTTGCATAGAGGACGATCCCGTCATCACCTCGTCCAGGCGCTTTAAAAACCGGCGCCCGGCAGCCATCTTTATAGCCTGGTGCGTTCTTCACGGGCTTTACTATGCGGGGCTCTCGACCCGCGCGCTGGGCTGGGTTTATGACACGAAAAGAAAGCGTACTGCACCGCAATAGGATTATGCGCCGCAGCTTTACCTTGCGTTGTTGCCTAAGTTCACTTCGCGTCGTTCAGTGTCCAATCATAACCAGTGTCATGCAATTTGCCGATCGCACGAAGCGATTTGGCCTGATCATCCTCAGAATGAGCAATCAGATGTTCGAGGACATCCTCTTCCGTCTTTCCGAAATCCTCAAAGAACCAATCGTAAATGCTGGAGATACGCACCTCCCCGTCAGAGATCGACACGCCGCGGGCGTTATTCACATAGCTGCGGGCTGCCACATTCAACAGAGTCTCAACATTTTCTGCTGTAAACGCCTCGCGCTGCAAATTAGGGCATCCGACCGACGCACAATTCACAGCGTAATGCAGCCGCGCATCTTTCCAGATGGGTCGCAGAATTCGATGCTCAATGACATTCAGAGTGAGCTCTTCCCCCTCTACGGACACAAGCTCTTTGTCCCATGGACCGTCGGCAAAGAAGCCCGGTGAGATGTCGATATCGCGGATGCTCTCGACCGGATAGGCGTCTAGTACAACATCCACTGTCAGCGCATTATAGAGATTGATCCAATAGGCCTTCTGCGCTGGCCGCGCATAGGTGCTAATGGGCAGGGCTGCCTGGTCCACGATAAATGCCTTGAGCTTTCGTTGATCCGCATCGCTGACGGCGCCATAGGCAAACCGATTAAGCCCGCTCCCATCGTCTGAGACATATTGCCTAAGCAAAGCGGTCCAATCAGATGCGTCAATCGTCGAAACATTCTGGGGGTCATGTGCCTCCCAGCGTGCCCAGAGGTCAGCATCAGGGGCAAAGTTTGCCTCAAAGCTTCGAAAACCGCTGAGCCCTGTCAATACGAGCCCAGCTAAAGCAAAACGCGCAACGCTGCGAGACGCAGCACAAGAAGAAAACAAAGCCATCAGATACCTCCAACAAAGTTAGAGCGACCATGACAGGCACAGAGTTCAACTGAAAATCACAACCCGGCCAGACATGCGTGATGAGCGCGCGCGCACCTGGCCGGGTATTTCTTCCCAGGCGGCAAAGAAAAACCCAAAGGAAACAAGGATGATATCGACAATCCAAAAAGCTACGTCTATAATTTGAACTTGTTCATTTATTTCGATATACCATGTCAAACGTCAAAACGAGAGAGAGCTGCGAAAAGGAGCGTGCTTTTGCTTTGAACCTCACGACGCGCAGAAGAGCACCGATCTTCGATGTCACACTTCAGACCTAGACCTTCTTGCTCTTCAGATTGGATTGGTTTCGCTCAACCGCTGTGTAAAACGCATCGCATTGCGCCCTCAGGAATGATGTTTTCGTTTGCTCGCGGTCTCACGCAATACGCTGATAAGAATAGGAAAAGAATATGTCTGCCCCCATCATTGATAAGCCGCCGATAGTAGACCGTGACTTTGCCGAGAAGTTTTTGACGTCGGTCGACCGACCGCTGGAATACGGCGTCTATTATCTTTTTCATGACTGGTGGGAGGGAGCCACAACCGAGGCGATTGACGCTTACCTCGCAGCGATCCATGCAATTCCAGGGGCAACAGCGTTTCTCAAGGAGCGCTTTCTTGCTCCACAGATTACAATAGAAAGCCTCAAGCAATATCCCGCGGGGACATTGGGACATGCATATCGGGAGTTTGTCGAAGAAAACAATCTCATCGAAACATTTGGCAGCAACTACCAATCTTACCATCAGGAACTCAAGGAATCTGGGAAACTGGACCGCATGCCGGAAGATCTCGCCTATATGCGTTTGCGCGGAACACAAGTGCATGACTTCCTGCATGTGCTCACAGGGTACGGTGCGACGGTTCCAGGTGAACTTGCACTTGCGGCCTTCACGTTGGCGCAGGTCAAGTTCTCATATCAATCGACCAGGCTCGCCGTAACTATGGCGCATACGGCATTTGTTGCACCCCAAGGAATCGACATGACGATGAATGCTTTTGTCGACGGGTGGACCTACGGGAAAGAGTCACGTGTTTTGTACTTTGATCGTTGGGAAGAAAGATTGGGAGAGCAGCTCTCAGATCTGCAGTCGGAAATGAACCTGCGCCAAGTCTCCAAAGCGGCCTGAAAAAACAAGCGCGATATCATTCAAAAGGTTGCAGTGGGATGACGCTCAACCACAACGGCTGACACGGCGCGCCAAACAGGCTCGGTCAGCACACAGGCCGATAGCTCGTCCACGATGCAGTCAAAACTGTCGCCGTTGACGAAATTGCAGTTTGGCGCGGGCGCGACAGGAGAGGCCGTTTTCTTGGCCTGACAGTCAGAGGTTTGCAATTCATGACCCGGCCAGACGCTCTTAAAGAGGCGCACACCTGGCCGGGCCGTTCTTCCTAGGGGGTGAGGAAGAGACCAACAATGGCCGCGAGGCATCCAATGCCATCAATCCAATAGAGAGCAGAAATGATCGGCAATAGCTTCTCTCCGCGTCCGCCTGCGAGAAGAGCCAGAACACGGCCAGCGATGAGCCCGCCAAAGATGACAAGGCCGACAAAGAGCGCCGTCTGCGCAGATAGCAACTCAGCAAACACCGCGAACTGTGCAAGGCCAGCAGCAGCAAAAAAGCCACCATACTGAGCCCGGATTTCAATCGCTCCTGAGCGACCATTAGGTTCAAGCCCCAACCCCCGCGCAAACGGGACTGGGGTTCGGAAGCTAACAATCGCCGTGTAGGCAAAGAACACCCCAAAGGACACAAGGATGATATTGATGATCAGAGGAGACATGGCTCAAGCACTCCAGAATTCGTGAATGTGGGAATTGAGAGCCTCAGCCCGCTCTTCCGGGAAGAAGAGCTTTGCTCCTTCCAGTTCGATCACCGGCTGGGCATTCGGAAATGTGCCCTGCAACCAATAGGCCCATTTCGTTGGGAAGAAGACATCGTCGGTTCCCCAGACAATCAGGGCCGGGGCGTCAAACGCACGCAAGTCAGCTTCAATATTCGTCAGCTGGGCATGATCCTGATGTCCAACATAGCGGTCAAATGCCCCTCGCCTATCTGCATCCACATTAAGGGGCGCCAGGTAGCGTCGAAGGTTCGCATCCGTTGCCATCTTCCTGTCTTCGTAAACCAGTTCCGCAATACTGCCATCGGCACGAAAGAGATCCGGCGTTTCTGCGAATTTCCCGAACTGGCTGGCAAGAACGCCTGACCGCGCGGCTTCGCGGATCTCCCCCAGCGCAACTGGCGGCCAGTTATTCTGCACATCGCAATTTGTGAGGACCAACGACCTGACCCGATCCGGTGCCTTTGCGATCATCAGCTGCGCGATCGCACCACCGCTATCGTTGCCGACAAGATCAAACGTCTCGATGTTCAGCTTATCGAGAAGATCGAGGATCATATCCGCTTGAACATGGAAGCTGACGTCCTGATCGGCGGCGATCTCAGTCTCACCGTGAGCCATAAGATCAGGGGCGATACATCTGCGCTTTCCATTGAGTGCCGCAAACTGATGCCGCCAAAAATGGGAGCTCAATCCAAGGCCATGGACAAAGACAGCGACATCTCCGTCGCCGCTTTCTGAATAAGCGATCTTTCCAAAGGACGTCGTTTCAAACTTGGTCGTCTGGCTTTCCATTCTCAGTCTCTCCTATGCGCGGCTCCGCCGTCTTGGGGTTTGTTTTTCTTCTTCATAAATACATAACATAATTATGTTATGTCAATATAAGTTGGAAAACTCCCTGAAACAGGGCGACTCGTGCGACAAGAAGAGCGGTTCAATGACAATAAGTCTGAAAATGCCCACCAAAGCTGAACAAAGCACCACAACCCGAAGCCGCATCATTGCAGCAGGCCAGGCCGTCTTCACCAAAGACGGATACGCTGATGCCTCACTTTCTGACATTGTGAAAAAGGCCAAGGTGACCACCGGTGCGATCTATCATCACTTCGGGGGCAAAAAGGAACTCTTCGCAGCCGTCGCAGAACACCTGGAACAGGTAATCCTGAACGAAGTCACGACCACAACCCCGCCTGAGATCTCAGGATGGGAAGCACTGGAATGGGGCGCGCTGAAGACACTTGAGATCAGCATGCGACCGGAAATTCAACGCATTGTGTTTCGGGAGGCACCCGCTGTCATTGGCCTCATCGAATGGCGTGCCATCGAAGCCAAATATGCGTTCGGCATGATGATGCAGACACTTGCTGCCCTGCCCCAACAAACTCCCGCTAGAACGCCTGAGGTGACTGCGCAGATACTCCTGGGCGCCATCACGGAAGCTGCTCATGCCGTTGCCCTGTCGGACAAGCCTGACGAAGCGCTGACGGAAGCAAAGGCAACACTCACCGTCATGTTGCGCGCCCTTGAGAAACGCTAAAATACCTTTGCCTGCAGCAATAATTGGATGATCCAGGCAAGCCGATAGCTCCCGGCGCCACGCTGTGACCAGATGCTGAAGACGGCCCTGACTAAGAAACTGCGGCCTCTTCAGGGGGAGCGGCCTGCTCCGTCAGCACACCGCCCTCTCTGGGTCTCACGATACGCTCCATCACGTCGCGCAGTGTTTTCTCCGGCTGAGGAACGAGATCCATGGATCGCCAGGCAACGATGCGGTCAGGACGAACCAGTACGCAGCCATCGTCATTGACCTCTCGTCGTTTGGTCCAGTCTCCGTAGATGTCGTTCACGGGCAAGCCGAGGGAGACCTGCACGGCCTCCATTTTGACACCAAATTCGGAAGCAATGTTGTTTACAGCATCAACCCACGCGCTTCCGTCAGCACCCGCTATCAGGGTGAACTGGTCATAACCGCAAAGGTCAAGCGACGATGTGTCCTTGCCGTTGACCGCAAGCCAGGCGTGAGGAACAGGGTTGCCAGGTACTGTGGTTGGCTTATGAAACAGTTCGGGGTCCCGATCAGACACCGAGGCTGTAGACCCCTCATCTGCACCATCGTCACTTACAATAGCATCGGACTCATAATGTTGGCCGAGCTCGACACCGTGGGCGTTGAATTGTCCATTCAGCAACTCCAGAGCGTCAAAAATTTTCTGTCGCTGGGGCCCTCCACCGGGGCCGAATATCTCATCAATTTTTTTGTCAGCTTCTGCCCAGCTCGTGTCTGGCCCGAAATCGAAAATGTTGAACCACTCAACCATCTCCACGACACTTTGGAATGCCCGGTCGATAATCTGCCGTCCTACAGGTTGGCGTTCCGCATTATAGGTTTGAAGCAACTCCTCACCGGCATATCCCTTGACCACCAAGGCAAGTTTCCAGG
>JAJFGY010000166.1 GCA_021775935.1 Alphaproteobacteria bacterium | reverse complement strand
AGTCTACGCACCAATCACTGGCGAGATCGTTGAGATCAATGGCGCTTTGGACGAGACACCTGCCCAGGTCAACGAAGATGCTGAAGGCGCGGGCTGGTTCGTCAAAATCAAGCTGAGCGATGCCAGTGAGCTGAACGAGCTGATGGACGAAGCTGCCTACAATACATTCACTGCGGGATTGGACTGAACACATGCGTTATCTGCCGCTGACCGAGCCTGATCGCCAGGCCATGCTTGCGCGTATTGGCGCGGGCTCAATCGATGATCTGTTTGTCGACGTGCCGGAAGAAGCGCGCCGCGACGGTCTGGTCGACCTGCCAACCAGGCAAGGGGAGTTGGAAGTTGAGCGTCTGTTGGGCGCGTTAGCAGCCAAGAATACGCCAGCGGGATCTGTCCCGTTTTTCGTCGGCGGCGGCGCTTACAAGCATCATGTGCCAGCAACTGTGGATCATTTAATCCAGCGGTCTGAATTCCTCACGGCCTATACGCCCTACCAGCCGGAGATCTCACAGGGCACGTTGCAATATCTCTTCGAGTTCCAAACCCAGGTCGCCATGTTGACCGGCATGGATGTCGCAAATGCCTCCATGTATGACGGCTCGACCGCCTGTGGTGAGGCCGTGTTGATGGCCCACCGTGTGACACGGAAGAAGAAGGCAGTCTTATCCGGTGCCCTTCATCCGCACTATCGGGCCGTCGTCGACAATCTGTCTGAGTTTGCCGGATATGAAGTCGATCCGGGGTCGCCCGTGGTCGATGGCACGGAAGATATTATTGCCCGTATTGATGATGAGACGTCCTGCGTTGTGGTGCAGAACCCGGACTTCTTCGGCAATGTTCGGGATCTGCGCGCGATCGCGGATGCCGCCCACGCAAAGAAGGCTCTCCTGATTGTGGCCTTCACAGAAGTTGTGTCTCTCGGCCTGGTGACGCCACCGGGTGAAATGGGGGCCGACATTGTGGTGGGCGAAGGTCAATCCATTGGCAATGCGCTCAATTTCGGGGGCCCTTATGTCGGGCTCTTTGCCGCCAAGCAAAAATATGTCCGTCAAATGCCCGGTCGTTTGTGTGGAGAGACGGTGGACGCAGAAGGGAAACGCGGCTTTGTGCTGACGCTCTCAACACGCGAACAACATATTCGCCGTGAGAAAGCGACCAGTAATATTTGCACCAATTCAGGGCTCTGTTGTTTGGCCTTTACTATTCACCTCTCGCTTTTGGGAGAGGAAGGTTTCGGTCGCCTGGCGCGGATCAACCACGCCAACGCTGTGAAGCTGGCGGACCAACTCGAAGCAGTTGAGGGGGTCGATATTGTGACGCCCACTTTCTTCAACGAGTTCACCGTTCGCACGCCAAAAAATGCCCGCGATCTGATCGACGAGATGGCTGACAAGGGCGTGCTTGCCGGTGTGCGGGTGTCCAGGCTCTGGCCCGGCGAGAACGCGCTCGATGATCTTGTGGTGGTGGCCTCAACCGAGATCAATACCGATGATGATCGCGCAGCCTTTGCGGCAGCGCTGAAGGAGGTGCTGTCATGAGCGGCATGAACAATCAGGGACGCCCAACAGGCGTCGGCGAGCTGGGTGAAACAGGTCGCAAAACATTCACCGGCAATCGCGGTCTTGCTCAGGAAGAACTGCTGATTTTTGAACGCGACAGCGGTGCCTGCGGTGTTGATCTGGATGAGCCGGATACATTTGAAGACAGACTTGGTGGCAACCGCCGAAGCGCGCCAGTGGGACTCCCAGGGCTTTCAGAGCCCGATGTCATGCGCCACTATGTGCGCCTGTCGCAAAAGAACTATGCGATTGATGCAGGGCTTTATCCGCTCGGGTCGTGCACCATGAAGCACAACCCGCGTCTCAACGAGAAAATAGCGCGGCTTCCAGGCTTCGCAGACGTGCATCCATTGCAGCCCACAAAGACAACCCAAGGCGCGCTGGAACTGATTGAGCTTGTGGCTCATTGGTTAAAAACACTCACCGGCATGCCAGCTGTGGCCATGTCACCTAAAGCGGGGGCACATGGCGAGCTGTGCGGCATGATGGCGATCCACGCAGCGTTGGAAGCGCGCGGCGAAGGGAAGACCCGCACACGCGTGTTGGTGCCCGAAAGTGCCCATGGCACCAACCCGGCAACGGCTGCTTTGTTAGGGTACAAGGTAGACTCGATCCCTGCGACAGAAGACGGGCGTGTAGATGTTGCCGCCTTCAAGGAAAAGCTCGGACCGGATGTGGCAGCCATCATGCTGACCAACCCCAACACCTGTGGCCTCTTTGAAAAAGACATCAAAGAGATCGCCGATGCACTTCACGCAGTTGGCGGCTACTTTTACTGCGATGGGGCGAATTTCAACGCCATTGTAGGCCGGGTCCGCCCAGGCGACCTGGGTGTGGATGCCATGCACATCAATCTGCACAAAACGTTCTCCACGCCCCATGGTGGCGGGGGCCCGGGTGCAGGACCGGTTGTGCTCTCAGACGCGCTGGCCCCGTTTGCGCCGCTTCCCTGGATCATTGAACGCAATGGTCGCTTAAAATTTGCGGAAGTACCTGAGCAAGTTGAAGAAGTTGGTGGCAGTGCCTTTGGGCGCATGACAGCTTTCCATGGCCAGATGGGCATGTTTGTCCGCGCAGCGGCCTACATGATGAGCCATGGATCAGACGGTCTGAAACAAGCAGCCGAAGATGCTGTCCTGTCAGCCAATTATGTCCTGGCCTCACTTAAAGACACGATGTCAGCACCATTTGAGGGACCGTGCATGCACGAAGCCCTCTTTGATGACCGTTTCTTGAAGGACACTGGCGTTGAGACGCTCGATTTTGCGAAGGCGATGATCGATGAGGGCTATCACCCCATGACCATGTACTTCCCG
>JAJFGY010000165.1 GCA_021775935.1 Alphaproteobacteria bacterium | reverse complement strand
GATCCGATGAAAGCCAAGCACTTGCGCCGTGCGCTGGAAAGCCTGGCCGAAGAAGGCGTGACACAGGTCTTCAAGCCCCAGCTCGGCGCCAATTGGGTGATCGGCGTGGTGGGACGTTTGCAGCTCGAAGTCTTGGCACAGCGCATTGAGGCTGAATATGACATCAAGGTCGCTTTTGAGCAGGCACCTTATGAGACCGCCCGCTGGGTTGATGCCGATGATGATCTGGAACTAAAGCGGTTCGTCGATGGCAATACTGCCAGCATGGCGGAGGATCGCGATGGGGCGCCGGTCTATATGGCCAAGAGCGCCTGGGAAGTCGGCTACACCGAAGAGAAATGGCCAAAGATCCGCTTCTCTGCCATCCGCGAGCGCGCCCCTGCGGCGGCGTAAGGGGCGTGCCCCTTGTCTCCACAACACCGTCCCGACAAACTAGCGCCAGAAGAATCGCAGACAGGTAGCAGGCACAATGGAAGATCTAAACGGACAGTTGAGCGAACTTTGGGGTCTGGTGACCGAAGTCTGGCAGACGGGTGTGTTGGGCTATGACATAGGACACTTTCTGTCGGCTCTTGCCATATTTTTGTTCTTCTACTTTCTGCGTGGCTTGTTTACCCGGTTCGTTTTTTCATTTGTTGACCGGTGGGTTGCCAACACAGAGACAAAGGTAGACGACTATCTGCATGACGCGCTCGCCGATCCGCTGAAGACAACGTTTATCGTTGTCGGGGTCTTTTTCGCGCTCGACTATCTGAACCTTGAAGGCACACCGGCGGACCTTGCCCGTAATGCGGTTCAATCTCTCATCGCGTTTACGATTTTCTGGGCCATTCACAACGCAGTCACACCGCTCAGTCTGTTGCTGCGCGAGCTGGAGCGGGTTCTCACCAGTGAAATGATCGATTGGTTGGTGACCGGCGCGCGGTGGGGCGTGATCATCATCGGCGCAGCTACCATCCTGCAAATCTGGGGCATTCAGGTGGCGCCCATCATTGCGGGTCTCGGGCTTTTTGGTGTCGCTGTCGCACTTGGGGCGCAGGACCTGTTCAAAAACCTGATCGGCGGCATTTCTATTCTGATTGAAAAGCGCTACCGGCGCGGCGATTGGATCCTGGCAGATGGCGTGGTCGAAGGAACGGTCGAAAATATCGGCTTTCGGTCAACCACGGTTCGCCGCTTTGACAAAGCCCCGGTCTATGTGCCCAACCAGAAATTGTCCGATGCTGCCGTGACCAACTTCACGAAGATGACCCACCGGCGGATCTACTGGAAAATTGGCCTGGAATATCGCTCGACACTGGAGCAGTTGAAAGAAGTTCGAAACGGCATTGAGGACTACATAAAATCCTCTGATGAGTTTGCAGAGCCGCCGGAAACCGCTCTCTTCGTGCGCATCGATGCGTTCAACGACAGTTCCATCGACGTCATGATTTATTGCTTCACCAAGACGACCAACTGGGGTGAGTGGCTTGAGATCAAAGAGCGCTTTGCCTATGAGATCAAAGAGATTGTCGAGCGTGCGGGCACGGGCTTTGCCTTCCCAAGTCAGTCTGTCTATGTGGAGATGCTGCCGGGTAACGAACCCACCGAAGGGCCTGAAGGCGGGTGAAAAATGGCCGCTGTCGATGATGCGATTGCGCGTGGGTACCTGCCTTACAATAGAGAAGCGCCTGTCCTGCGCACCCGCTACGCCGTAAAACCCTTCGCAGAAAAGCATCAGCATTTCAGACCCTATTTCCCGAGCAGACCGGGCAATGTGTTGGATGTGGGCGCGGGCATCGGTGTGGATGCACAGGGCTTTGCAGACCTCGGACATCAGGTCGTCGCAGTTGAACCGGCAGATGCGATGCGGGCTGTCGCGATAGAGGCGCACAATCATTCCGCCATCACCTGGATCGATGACCACCTGCCAGGCCTGGAGAAAGTGAAGACACGAGGTGACCTGTTTGACTTCGTCCTCGTCAGCGCCTCCTTCATGCATCTAAGTCCGGACCATCAGCAAAGCGGAATGACGAGTTTGGGCCGTCTCACGATGCAGGGAGGGCATGTGTGCATGACCCTCCGCCATGGTCCTGTGCCCGACGGGCGCACGATGTACGAAATTTCAGATGAGACCGCCATTAGACGGGCAGATAAAGCAGGCTTTACCTGTCTCGTTCGGGAACGCGGGCAGGGGCTTAAGCGCGTGCCCGGCGTCACCTGGTCATCATTTGTCTTTGAGAAGCGTTAGGCCGCGACGCTCTCTGCATCCCGGCGCACCCGCCAGAACCGCATGGCGCGTTGGGCCATGTCTTGCGGGACCTGGTCATAAATGTCGAGCAGGTCGCGGGTCGCTTTCACGCTCCGTTTCATCTTGTGAGCACCCAACAGAGCAAGCGTTGAAAAGGTCTGGCGGTCCAGGCGTGTCGCTTTGCAGGCGATAGCCAACCCTTCGCCGCTTGGGTCTCGCAGAATGCGCTCAGCAGTTTCTTCGTCGATCTTGGCAATGCGCGCAAAGCCGCAGATCAGCTCTGGCACACGGTTGGCGCGGATGAGGTTGACGAGCAGCGTTTCGGAAAGCTCACGAAGTTCAACCTTGCGATCGATAAACTGTTGCGCGCGGGACCGTTCATCGGTCCGGCGGTTCGCGTCTTTCATGATCTTGCGTTCAGTCTGTGCCAGCACGCGGTCCACAATTTCTGGATCAAGATCGGCAGACCGCTCAAGAATGCGGGTCCGCAATTTGGTAGACACAACCCAGAACATATCGTGCAGAACATCTGGTGGCAGGTCTTGTCTATCGACTAAGGGTTCCTGGAGCTGGTCACTCTTCCCCGCCCGATCGACAACTTTGCGAATGGTGTTCTGGCCAATCTGTGCGCTTTCATTTTGAATGAGCGCCTTCACCACCTCATCATCCCCGTGGTCCACGAGCGCATCGGAAATGGTCTCGTTCACATCCGACCGCCCAGCGACGGCGGTGCGGTGGGCATTACTACATTGCTGGATAATGTCGAGCAGGTCTTCTTCCGACAGCGCGAGACTGTTTTCCAGGATGGGTGCAGCGACGCTGATCTCATCATTGGCAAGTTGGGTGACAAGGTCGCGCGGGGCTTCTGCAACAGAAGCAAGCCGCATGGAGAGGTCTGCGCGCACATTGGTTTCGAGGCTGCGGGCAACCGTTCCCATAATGTTGGCAAAATGCTCAGCTTCAAGATTGGTGTAGGCGCCGGGATCCTCCAGAAACAGGTCCGTGACACCCCGCAGCAATTCGCGTCGGCGCTCGCTTGAAGGTTCTTTTGCGAGGTCGATCAGATCGCGCAAATGCGTCAAATCGGTCATGTGAAAGCGCCTTGCCCCATTTCTACGAAGGTTCTATCGACTAATTTGAGCGAAAATTCTTAACAAGCAATGCGGCAAGACCTGTTCAAATTTGTGAAAAACTGGCGCTTTATCAACGAACGCGCTGCGAAAAAGCGCTGTTTCCTAAGCGTCTGGGCAAAGGGCGTTAACACTTTGTTCACGATAATAGGCAGAGACTTTGAAAGGTTCCTGCAGCCATGTCGGTTTAAGCCGGGAACGCAGCCCACGGAGACGGCGATGAAAAATGTCATCGAGTTCAAGCCGAGGGGGTCCACCGGGACACGCCGCACCTATGACAAGGCGGCAGATGTCATCCCGATGCCGGTCCGAAAAAGTAAAGTGAGTGCAGAGACAAAGACGCCAACAGATGTTCCCACCTTGTCGGACCTGATGGATCTCACCTGGCCCAGAGCGACGGATTAACTTGGGCGACAGATTAACTTGGGCGACGGATTAAGCGCCGCGCAGGGCCAGGGTGTTTCGGGGCATAGGGCCGCCCGGGTGCGATACGTTGTTTAGCTATTCGCCGCCAGCTCTGATGTGAGCATGTCCAGGAACTCGTTCCAGCCATTTTGCTGATTGTTCCGATCACCCTCATTATCGATCAGTGCTTGTGTGAAGGTGAGGCGCGTACCTTCTGGATCATCGGCGAAGGTCACCGTTATGAGCGTCTGCGGTCCGCGCGCGCCATCTTTAACCCAATGATGGGTAAAGACGATCCGCTCATTTTCAATAATCTCTTCATACCGACCTTCCATGCGGTACTGGCTGCCGCTCGGCGCCTCCATGACCGACATCCAGTCACCACCAGGTTGAAAATTCTCTGCTGAGTCAATCAGCGTGAAAGCCTTCGGGCGCCACCACTGGCTTTTATGATCTGCGTTCGACCACATCTCAAAAACGAGAGCGCGCGGCGCGTTCAGCACACGGGTCAGGGTGAGATCAAATGTCTCAGCGGCAATTTCTGTTTGCACAGTCATGGGTGTTTCCTTTGGTCTGAGCTTCAGGTTGAGCTTTCGTCGGTCTTTGCGTCTTGTTGGGCCTGGCTTGTTTGAACCTGCTGCAAATAGGCATCCAGGCGGTCGAGGCTTTGCTCCCAATGGCGTCGATATTGTTCGACCCAATCTGAGATTTCGCGGAGCGGTCCTGCATCCAGCGTGCAAGGCCGCCATTGGGCTTTGCGCCCTCGTGTGATGAGGCCCGCTGATTCCAGCACTTTGAGGTGTTTGGTGATGGCTGGCGGGGTGATGTCGAATGGTTCCGACAATTCCTTCACCGACGTTTCACCCAGTGTGAGGCGGGCGAGAATGGCCCGGCGTGTAGGATCAGCGAGGGCGGAAAAGGTCATGCTAAGGGGATCGCTTTGCATAAATACACCAATCAGTTAATTAACTAGAAGGTGTATTTAGGGGCTGAGCCAGAGAGAGTCAAGGAAGTGGGTCTGATTTTGTTTCAAGACCTGGTCATAGAGCAGCTAGGCTCGCGCAAAGGCGAGGGTTCCCTGGGTACCCAGCACGAAAAATGGAGTGATAAGTGGTCTCTCACGCATCTGACCCCCAGAATAGTCCCATGAGCAGCAATGGCAGTTTCTGGTTCGACACATTGCCCGAACCTTCCGTCATCGAGCGCTCAGACGCGCTGCCCGCTGAGGTGGATGTCGCCATCATTGGGGCTGGGTATACCGGTCTGTGGACCGCCTACTATCTGATTGAAAAAGATCCCTCTCTCAACATTGCGATTTTTGAAGCCAACACAGTGGGCTTCGGCGCCAGCGGCCGGAACGGCGGGTGGTGCATGGGGCTTGCCTGGGGCATTGAGGGAATGCTGGCAAGTGAAAGCAAGCGGGAGGCAGGTGTGCGCCTGCTGCGGGCCATGCACGACACGGTGGACGAAGTCGGGCGCATTTCACAACGCGAAAATATTGAATGTCATTTCGCGAAGGGGGGAACGCTCGAAGTCGCCATTGCGCCCTTTCATGTGAAAACCATGCAAGAACAGATGAGCCATTTCCATGAGCTAGGGTTTTCAGAAGATGATTATCGCTGGCTCCCTCCAGCCGACGCGCGAAAGCGCATCGGCATGACGCCAAACCATGGCGCGACCTTCACGCCCCACTGCGCCGTTATTCATCCAGCAAGGCTGGTGAAGGGATTGGGCCGTGTGGTGCAGCAGAAAGGCGTGAAAATCTACGAAGGTACGCCGGTCACAGAAATGGTGCCGGGCCGTATTGAGACCAACAGAGGCGGGGTGAAGGCGCGCAAGATCATCCGTGCGACGGAAGGCTATACCGACTCCATCAAAGGCCAGGAGCGTCAGATGTTACCGCTCTATTCCATGATGGTGGCGACTGAACCCTTGCCGGACCACGTTTGGGATGAGATCGGGTTGGCAGATCGCGAAACCTTTGGCGATAGCCGCCGCATCACCATCTATGGCCAGAAGACCGATGACGGGCGTCTCGCGTTCGGTGGTCGGGCTGGATATTATTTCGGCTCAAAGCGTCGCGGCATCATCCCGGCCGATGATCCAATGGTGGCCCGCGTAGAAGAAAATCTGCGCAGCCTCTTTCCCATACTGAAAGACCATCAAGTTACCCATGGCTGGGGCGGGCTGATGGGCGTGCCACGCCACTGGCGCCCCTCTGTCGCCTTTGACCAGGCAACAGGCATCGGGCACGCGGGCGGCTATACGGGGGAAGGCGTCGCCGCGTCGAACCTGGCTGGCCGTATCCTCTCAGACCACGTGCTCGAGCGAGAAAGCGATATCACCGATCTAGCCTGGGTGGATGACATGCCAGGCAAGTGGGAGCCTGAACCGCTGCGCTGGTTGGGTGTCAAAGCCATCCAGCATTTTGGTGACAAGGCAGACCGCTTCGAGATGGAAAGCGGCAAACCCTCTAAAGTCTGGGGGAGGTTGTTTGGGACCGCGCTCGGCTGATCAGCCCCATGATCTGACCCCGCACCTCACGGCCGCTACGTTGGCGCAGGCACAAGCGTAGCGAGATTGGGGGGACTTGCCATTTGTTTTGCGAGGACGATGCCAGTTTGCTAGGAAGACACCTCCTTTGACTGGCCCCGAGGTTGCGTCTTTATGTCATCCGCCGTTCCTCAAAAATCCATGCCTCAGAAGGTCATTATTGTCGGCGGCGGGGTCATTGGTGTGGCAACCGCTTACTGGCTGCGCCGCGACGGACACGAGGTCACGCTGGTCGAAAAAGAGCCAGGTCCTGGGCTTGAAACAAGTTTCGCCAATGGCGGCCAGGTGAGCGCCGGGGAAGTGGCCCCGTGGGCGGGCCCCGGTGTACCAACCCAGGCTCTGAAATGGCTGGGGCGGGCCGACGCGCCGCTCCGCCTGCGTCTCAAAGCAGATCCAGAACAGTGGAAGTGGCTGTGGCGCTTTTGGCGGCGGTGCAGTCTGAAAGCACAGCGCGATGGGTCAGAGCGCAATGTGGGTCTGGCACTGCTCAGCCGGGACATCTTGCAGGAAGCGCTGGACGATCTTGCAGCCAAGGGATTTGATGCGGCGTTTGACCGCAAACAAGAGGGCATTCTGCGTGTCTTTGCGACTAAAACAGAAGTAGACCACGCGGCCCACGAGGCAGAGCGGCTTGAACCGTTTGGCTTGCATCAGGAAAAACTGAGTGCTGCAGAATGTGTGGCGCTGGAACCTGCACTGGCATCAGCCCACCAGCGCGGTGAAGTGGCAGGCGGTGTTTATTCCAGGCGGGATCAGAGTGGCGATGCGTACAAGTTCACCTGCGCCCTTGCGGCAGCGGCAGAAGAAATGGGTGTTACGTTTCTTTATGGGCAAACCGTGGCGAAGCTGGAGCGGCAAGGCGGCAGGATTACCCATGTGCGCACAAACTTACGGCGACTTGAGGCTGATGTGGTTGTGCTCGCAGCCGGCGTCATGAGCCCGCATCTTTTGGACGGCATCACGCTGCCTGTCTATCCGGTCAAAGGCTACTCCGTGACGCTTGATGTGCCAGATGATGGAACAGCGCCTAAGGTGAGCGTTACCGATGAGGTGCGTCGCATCGTGGTAAGCCGGTTGGGGACCCGCTTGCGCGCGGCAGGGCAGGCAGAGGTTGCGGGCTACGACAAAACAGTGGAACGCGACCGGGCACAATCGGTTCTGGATGCTGTTCGCGCACTTTTCCCCGCATTGGGAGAGGATCTGGAGCCTGAATTCTGGTGCGGTCTGCGCCCGATGACGCCAGATGGGGTCCCGGTGCTGGGCCTGGCGCCGGGACGCGACAATCTCTACCTGAACACAGGCCACGGCACATTGGGATGGACGCTCGCCATGGGCTCTGCTGCTTTGCTGGCTGACCTCATTGCAGGACGAGACCCATCGGTTGACCCCGAAAAATTTTCGGCGTCACGTTTCTAGATCTCCCTAGTCTGCTGTCAGGCGGCGACGGACTTCTGCGATCGCGAAGGCAGAGAGCAAAACACCGCCTGCAAAAAGTGCGACACCGCCATGCACATCAGCACTGGTAAGCAGCTGTCCGTTGAGCACCAGTACAATGAGGGCAAACACAAAAACATCCGTCATTGACCAGCGAGACAACCAGACGAGCAGGCCGAGCAGGGGCCCGCTTCGGTTTGCCCGCCGTCGCCCGCGCGCAAGCAGCAGCAGACCCAACAATATTTTGCCGACCGGAAAGATGACAGAAACCGCGAGCACCAGAAGGCCAAGCGCGGTTTGACCTTCCGTGAAGAAGGAACGGATGCCATCCAGAATGGAGAGGTCGTTTTCATAAAACCAGAACGAGCTGATCGTCACAGCGGGAACTTGAAGCCCGGCAATCACCATGGCGAGTGACACGAGAAGGAGGGTCATTAACCAGCGGCGACCCTTGATGGGGGCCGGGCCAAAACTCGGCAGCGCGTCATTCATTGTGCTGAAAACCCCATTTATCCGGCATTTCTAAGGACTTACCTCAAAGCGCAAGCCCGCCATTAACAGCCATCTAACGATTACGCCCTATTCTTGTGGCGAAACTATGCCGCCATCCAATGCATGAAACCGGCGGTCAGGAGACGGGCTTGTCATGGCACACCGTGCAAACATTCTAGGGACAGGATTGCTCACGCCAGCACTGGCCTTGGTTCTGGCGGGCTGTGCGGGTCAGGCAGACCTTGGGCGCACTAAGCCCAATGAGTTCTCGTTCCTGTCCGGGCTTGGGGACAATGTCGCCAATTTGGTTGAACCGGCTGGCCCTGCAGATGATCTGCCAATGACGGCTGAAGAGCTGCAATTGCGGACCATTGCTCAGACCATCAATGACCAAACCGCTGAACGGCAACCAGACGTTCTCCAACGCCTGTTGCAACCAACAGACCACACAGACGATGAGAAGTCCTACTACCACCGTTTGCGGCGCATTCATGCGGCAAGTGGCACGTCATTGCTCCACGCATTTGGCAATGATGTATTGCGCGATGTGACAATGATCGATCAGTTTGCAAATCTAAGCATCGCGGTAACCGCCGCAGATGCGCTGCGCCTGTCGCTTGTCCGCGCGGCAATGGAAGAAGACCGCGCAGCCTTTTCAGACGCTGTCGATGTGGTATTGCGGGTGGAAGACAATGGCAAGGTCATCGACGATATGGCCCGCATGATGAGCGAGCGGTTCGTGGCATATCGCGTCGCTCTTGAGCAATCAGCCTTTGATATTCCCGAGCGAGACCTCATCTCGACTATTGATGAGGCGCTTGTCATGTTGGACAAGAGCATTGAGGGCATTAAGGGTGATGCCGCCCGCCACAGAGCTGTGCGCGGTGAACTGTTCGGACGTCGCTCAGCAGACCTGCCTGTTTGAAGGTAATCCTTCAAGGAAGACTGTCATCCCAGCTGTTTCACTGAATTGTCATCCCGGGCTTGACCCGGGATCCATGCTGAATTGCGATTTACAATAGACCCCGGATCAAGTCCGGGGTGACAGCAATGGGGTTGGTTTAGGTATCGTAGAGCTGAGCGCTTGGCTCAATACCCGCGCAGACGGCCGGGCGTGCTGGAACCTACGGCAACACCGCTAACACAGCAGGGGGTCGCCTGTGCATGGGGCACATCAAGCTTCAGGTGGCACTTGGCTTCGGGGCCTTCATTGCCGGACCGAACATAGGTCCAGGCGCGACATTGCGTATCGGCAAAGCAGGCTGAGGCGCAATATTGTGGGCCTTCTCTGCCTGCGGCGAGAACACGGTAATCTGCACCTGGGCGATTGGTCTGCTGTTCCATGAAGACGGAGGGACTTGCTGCAAAGACCGGTGCTGCAACAACCGTGATAAAAAAGTATGCGGCGGCAGCAAATGCAAAATGCCAGCGGTTTGGCGATAGGGAACGGTCCATCAGAAATCTCCTCGTTACGAAGTCCTGTTCTATCTTGTGCCGTATTGAGAAACGCTGAAGGAGGTCTGCGGGTTTTTAGATAAACTCGAGTTAGGGTTTACGAAACTCTAATTCTGGCCCCGGTGACTGGCCGCATAGGCGAGCAGCGCTTCAGCATTTTCGCCGCGCAGCTGCCAGGACATGCACCGCACGCCACCGCCCATCTGACAGACCTGATGAGAGGACACTGGAATGACGTCCCGAGAGGTCACGGCGCGTACCTGAGCAAGAGCGATCTCGTCTTCGGGAATGCCGAACTGGGGAAAATAGATCCGCTCCGGCGTCACCAGAGCATTGGTATAGAGACCGCAGGCGGACCCGAACCGTTCATCGTAAATTTGGGAGCCGTCATAGGGGGTCACGATTTCATGAATGATGACCCCGGGCAGACCTTGCTCAAGATCTTGCCGCAGCTGTCGGGCATAGGCTGGGTCTTCAGGGTAGGAATTGATGATGAGGGTGTTTGTGTCGACAAAACTCACAACCCCGTCGGCATGTTCCAGCCCGCCTTGCTCATCTGCGGTGATGAACGCAATGTTCTGAACACCCGTCGCTCGCTGTAAATATTCGCGGGCTTCTTCCCGACTAAGCTCATTGTCCGCGAGGAATTTTGTGCTGATGACCGCATTGCCCGCGTAATCATCTACAAAATTGCCACCATCATTCAAAAGATGGGTTGCGTTGATTTGGAGCCCGGCGGCTTCGGTAAGCTCCGCGAGGCCGATCTGCACCGCGTCGGCGTCATCCTGGCCAAGCTGACCGCCCCCTTGTCCTGCAGCCGTGTAGCGAAAATAGGTGGGCCGCGCCGCGTTGGAGGGGCCAAAATCCCGGGCCCAAATGTCGGCCATGGGGACTGCGAGAACTTTGTCTTTGCCCAGCACCGCGGCATAGCGGTCATAGGCACCAGCATCTGTCAGGATAAGAACCTGATCAGGGGGCTCTATCGCTTTGGCGTAAGCGACATGAATATCGAAAATCACCGCCGCAACTTCGCAGTAGTAGAAATCACCGGTGATGGGCGCCGCGAGCACGATGAGTTCAGCGCGGGCAGGCTGGATCATGAACGCACAGAGGATGAGAGCAAATGCAGCAAATCCACGACGCGCGTGTTTAGCCGCCGTGGCGCAATTGCCAGACTGTTTTTCTGCCATCATTGGTCGCTTGATAGACATGGCTGAGTTCACCAATGGCTTCATTGAAGGCCTCAATCTTTGTTCCGTCCGCAACGTCGAACGCATCGAAGCCGCAGCGTAACATCAAAGACCATTGATCGCGAAGCACCTCGCCGACCGCGCGTACCTCACCGTCAAAGCCATAGCGATCCCGGAGTAAGCTGGCATAGGAAAAACCCCGGCCATCCTTAAAGGCGGGGAAATTCACAGCGACGAGCTGAAACCGGTCCAGATCATCAGCAATCAGTTCCGGCGCTTCACCGGCTTCCAGCTTGACGCCCAGGGGGGCATTCCGGCCGGCGAGCGTCTCTCGTTCAGCCTGCCAGCGCGAGGCTGACACGATCACCGGCGCATCGGTGGGCAACGCATCCTCGTCACCGACCATGACCCAGTCATTGTCCGCAAAGTCACCGTTCTTAATGAGTGGCATAGAGTTTCTCCTTGAACGGGTCTTTGCCAACACGGCGATAGGTTTCGATGAACTTTTCACCATCATTGCGGATGCCGACATAGGTTTCGACAATGGTCTCAATCGCGTCAGCGATTTCATCTTCCGTGAAAGCTGGGCCCAATATGTCGCCGACAGAGGCGTTCTCGTCCGCCGAGCCGCCAAGAGAAATCTGATAAAACTCAGTTCCCTTTTTGTCGACACCCAGAATACCGATATGGCCCACATGGTGATGACCGCAGGC
>JAJFGY010000164.1 GCA_021775935.1 Alphaproteobacteria bacterium | reverse complement strand
CCTGCCCCCGGCATCAGGTAGTGATCTCTCAGTTCAGCTTCCGACGACAGAACTTTACTCATATCAATCTCCCAATGTGTTTTGACCCAGCATAGCCCCATGACCCTGACACCCTACTGTCAGTAGCTTATGCAATACTTGAGAATCTTTCGCAAGTACGAGAGCAAATTTTCATAATTGATGATATCATCACTATTGACTTATTTCTCATATTGACTATCTATTTGAGATCATAGGAGGCAGTGACCATGGATCTGAACTTAGAGGAAACGCTCAATGTCGACCCGCGCCGATTAGATCGTCCGCTCGATCCGATCACGAAAGCATGGGACCTCGCCTATCTGCGTTTTGCAAAACCAGATCTGGATCAACAGGCTACCTTCTTCAAAGATTTCGGGTTTCTGATTGCTGAACACTCCAGTGAGCGGCTCTATGTGAACGGCACCGGACCGACACCCTACTTCCTAGTGGTCGAAAAAAGCGCAAAGCCAGATTTCCTCGGTGTCGCCTTCGAACTGACCAGCAGAGAAGACCTGGAAGCTCTTGCCGCCCATGACGGCCTGCAAATTGAGCCCGCTGAGGGGCCAGGGGGTGGAGAACGGGTCCGTCTGACAGATCCAAACGGGTTTAGCGTAGACGCCCTCTATGGCCGCGCACAGGGCACCCAGCAGCCCATGCGCAAGGCGCAGCCCCACAATACCCCAACCAAAAAGTCCCGCATCAATCAAGGACAGCGTGGCCCTGTCTCACCGCCCGACGTGATGCGCCTCGGCCATGT
Source organism: Alphaproteobacteria bacterium (assembly GCA_021775935.1). GTDB lineage: Bacteria > Pseudomonadota > Alphaproteobacteria > Parvibaculales > Parvibaculaceae > Mf105b01. Next base: position 4,326 of record JAJFGY010000164.1, on the reverse strand, counting down.
TGTGGTGATGACACCCGACTTTGAAGGGTCGATGGCCTGGTACCAAAAACGATTTGGCATCATTCCAACAGACGTCCTCTGCCTCTCTGACGGAACACCGGTGCTCGCCTTCAATCGGTGCGACCGGGGTGAAACGCCAGCCGATCATCATTCCATCGTCTTCGCGACGTTCCCCGTCAAAGGCTACGACCACTCCGCCTATGAAGTGCACGACCTTGATGCGGTTGGCCTCGGACAGCAAATGTTGAAACAAAAGGGTCACAAGCATGAATGGGGCATCGGTCGCCACATTCTTGGTAGTCAGATATTTGACTATTGGTCAGACCAGGACGGACACAAGTTCGAACATTTTGCTGACGGTGATGTCTTCACGTCAGACTATGAAACCGGCTACCACCCCATGACATCTCAAGGGCTCTATCAATGGGGCGCCGATTTTCCGCCGGACTTCGTTAAGCCCAAAATCAGCATCGGCTTCCTCCTGGAATTCATCCATAACTTGCGGACTGTCCCGGGCCTTAGTTTCAAAAAGGTCAGGATGATGCTCGCAAGTACTGGTGGCAAAGCCCGTCCCTGGCTATAGCCCCGTCCCGCTTAAACAAAGACAAGAGAGACCCGCATCATGGCAATCAATGTTGCACGCTACGAACTAAATGGAAGCACCGGTTGGGGTGTTGTTGCCGAGGGAGGTCTTACACCTCTTGTGGGGACCTATGAAACGACTGGTGACTTCATCAGAGACGGACGTGAGGAAGCGCACGCCATCGCGGCAGCAGGCACGGAGAACAACATACCGCTGGATCACGTCAACTTGCTTTCGCCCGTGACCCAAAACCAGCAATATGTCTGCCAGGGCACGAACTATGTCTCCCATCTGGTGGAAAGCGGCATCGACCCGAAGACGCAGACTTTCAACATGATCTTCCGCAAAGCGTCTTCCTGCATTGCACCGCCCAACTCAGACGTCATCCGGCCAGCACACGTTCAACTTCTCGACTATGAGCTTGAACTCGGGCTGGTTTTCGGCAAGAAAATTGATGGTCCGGTCAACGTCACTTGGGACAATCTTGCAGACTATGTGGCCGCCCTCGTCGTCAACAATGATATTTCCGCGCGAGACGTCCAACTTCCCCAGTGGCAGTTCTATAAAGGAAAGTCCTATCGCACCTTCGGGCCGACCGGCCCCTGGCTGACATTGATCGACCAAGATGACGTCAAACAGATCCCCCAATTGCGACTGCAGCTCACCGTGAATGGCAAAGGCCGTCAGGACGCGCTGGCGGATGATCTATTCTTCCAGCCCCCTGAAACGCTGACGGAACTGTCGGGCGTACAAGATTTTGCTGAGGGCGACCTCCTCGCCACTGGGACACCAGGCGGCGTTGCCATGCAGGCTCCGAAAAGCAAGTTGCTGATGTTTATTTCCAAGCTGATACCCGAAGCAAAAAAGTGGGAAATTTTCATCAACAAGAGCGTAAGCAATCCAGCCTTCCTGAGGCCCGGTGACATCATCCAGTCTCGGATTGCAACAGAAGACGGTTCATTGAATTTGGGCACACAGACAAACAAAATCGTCCAGGGATAAGACGGGGGCCATCATGGTGCGTCAACTCGAAGCCGACATCATTATCAAAGGGGCGGGCCCCGTTGGCTTGTCCATGGCCAATCTTCTGGGTGTCTATGGCGTTCGCACGCTGGTAATTGAACAAAACCCAGGAACAGTCGATGAACCAAGAGCCATCGGTCTGGATGTCGAAAGCGGTCGCGCTTTGCAATCCATGGGTTTGGAAGAAATAACCTCCGCCGAAATGATGCAGGGCTTCAAGCTCGACTATCTCAATGCCAAGGGCCGCACGTTAATGGATATCGAAGTGGGTGCTTCTCCTTATGGCGGCGCGCAAATGTCGAGCTTCATTCAACCGATACTTGAGCGACAATTGTTAGACGGCACGGAACGTTTCGACAATGTGACCGTGCTGTTCAACCACCAGGTAGAAGAGGTCTCCCAAACCGACACCTTGGCAATTGCCCGAGGGACAACGACAGACGGCGAAGCCTTTGAAGCCCGCGCACCCTATCTCGTGGGATGCGGCGGCGGACACTCACTTGTGCGCAGGACCTCCAATATCTCAATGGAAGGTTTTTCAAATCCCGAAGCGTGGCTGGTGATTGACACAATCGATCCGCTTCTGGATGACTGGGTTGATTGCCGCTTTTTCTGTGACCCTAAACGTCCGGCCATGACGATGAAAAAGCTGCACAAACACCGTCGTTGGGAGTGGATGTTGCACGAAGGGGAGAGAGAGGAAGAGTTTCTCGATCAAAATCGCATCGACGAGCTACTTGCTCCTCACACCGATCCAACGCAGGTAACAATGCTGCGCAAGTGCGTCTACAACTTCAACTCCATCGTAGCCGAGCAATACCGCAACGGGCGATTATTCATTGCTGGGGATGCAGCGCACATGATGCCGCCATTTGCCGGCCAGGGAATGAATTCCGGCATTCGAGACGCCATGAACCTCAGCTGGAAACTCGCCGCTGTGGTGAAAGGAGACGCAGAGCCCCGCATATTGGATAGCTACCAGGCCGAACGTCGCGACCATGTAGTCAAGCTCACCAAGGTCGCAAATCGGCTGGGCTCAATCATCATGCCAACGTCGAAATTGCGCGCCTGGGTGCGAGACATTGTGCTCACCACTCTCAACAGGTTCGAAGTCACCCGGGAAGCTCTCCGGAATTCCTTCTTCGTCATTCCGCGGCTGGAAGAAGGATTGTTCGTCTGGGAAGGGCCCGGCGCCAGCAAACGCTCCGGCGAGATGATTGTTCAGCCTATGGTCGAAGCTGCAGATGGCGAGCAGGCACGTTTGGACGAATTTTTGCCCGAGAGTTTCGTTCTCCTCGGGATAGGCGCAGCCCCTGAGAAAGATCTCGACAGCACCGCCAAAGCGCTCTGTGCAGACCTGGGCGCTCAGTTGATTACAATTGCTCCTCAGGGAACAAATCCTGCGCTCGGCCTGATAGATGTCACCGGAGAGCTCGCCGCGTGGAAGGGGACGTTGCCCCCCTTCATCCTGCTACGACCCGACCGGTTCGCCGCCGCTATCTTTGGCGCCGCTGACGCCACCGCAGCGCTCAGGAACTTCATCTCTCAATACAAAGCCTAACACTCAAAGGGAAGGTATTGGCTGGCTCACAAGTGCGCGTGCCTTCTCTGGCGTGATGCCAAGATGTGTCACAAGGAGCGCAATCGCCTCAAGCACCTGGTCATCGTCGATTACTTCGGACAGGCGTGCGTTGATGAGAGCCAGAAGGCCGCCGCCAACCAGATTGGCGACAACGTCAATGTCAACGACAGCGAAAGCGCCGCTATCCACCGATCTTTTTACATCTCTTCGAAAACGAAGCATCAAACCCTGGTTCAACATGTTCAGGGTTTTTGTGGAGCGCAGCACGAACCATCCCCAGATCGGCTCAGCGACGGCCAGCTGCACCACTTGATGCCACGCGACGACCTGGGCAAAGAACGGGTCGTCAATCGGCGCAATCAGCTGATCTATCTCATCACCTAAACGCTCAATCATATCTGCCATGGCAGCATCAACGATTTCGTCTTTGGATTTGAAGTGATTATAGAAGGTCCCAAAGCCTAGATCCGCCGCTTCCGTAATGTCAGCAATCGTCGTCGCATCGACACCTTTCACACTCATCATTTCTCGAGCGGCAAGGATCAAAGACGCCCGGCTCTTCTCGCGCCGCCGCGAACTTCGTGTGGGTTTTGCATCCGCACTCTTCGTCGCCATGAAACCCAGGCCCTCGTTGTCATGCGCCACTGCTGGAGCGAGAATCATATTTGATAGGACAATCAGATTAGCTCAGTTTTGACTGTGGAGCGACAGACTGTTCGTCGCACTAGAAGGAGCGTGAACTCCCCAGCATCAGGCCCCAATGAAGATTTTTCCCAATTCGTTAAACCTATTTGTCCATGTGTGGTACAAGGGCGAATGTCGGGCGCACATATGCGTCTTTTCAAGACTGTTTGAGTACAAATCACACGGTACAAGATCCACGTTTGTAGTTTGAGCGTGCCTTTATAACTATCTGGTTTTGTACACATCCCAACACCTGCGATCCAGCAACGCACATACGCAGCGTTGAGCAGGACCGGAGATGCGATAGTCGCATTCTCTCGGGACGAGACGTCACGCTCTCTTCCTGCAATTCCAGTGAATGTAAGGCCTGTGGCGACGACCACAATGTGTGGCCTCCGATGCATTCTCCGGCAACACGATCATGAACCGTCATTGCTCCGCCAGTGCGCTCCTG
>JAJFGY010000163.1 GCA_021775935.1 Alphaproteobacteria bacterium | reverse complement strand
CGCCGCCCGCAATGCAGGCTCCAGAACTTTTCCGGGATTCAAGATGTTTTTGGGGTCCAGGGTGGCCTTGAGCGTCTGCATCAGAGCGACTTCTTCCGGCGTCCTGGACCAGCCCAGATAGGGGCGTTTCTCAAGCCCAATCCCATGTTCTGCGGAGACCGAGCCGCCAATATCGCGAAGCGGGCCATAAACGATCTCCTCGACACGGCGCCGCGCCTCAGGCTCCCCATCTCCCACGCCAACAATCACATGCAGGTTCCCATCGCCAAGATGACCAAAAATCATCGCGGTCGGGTTTTCCCATTCTGCCGCCAGACGCGCTGTCACCGTCGCGACATACGCCTCCATATGAGGAATGCCGAGGCTGACATCATAGGTGAAGATGGGCCAGTTCTGAGCAACCTGCCCCACGTCATCGCGCAAGGCCCACATTGCATCTCGCTCTGATTGATTTTTCGCGACCACAGCATCGGCAATAATGCCCTCCTCCAGGGTCGCCATCAGCGCCGCCTCAAAACGCGCTGAATCTTCTTCCTGATGACCGCCAAGGGACTCAACGAGGACATAATAAGGATGCTCGCCTTCAAGCGGCGGCTTGCCCAAAGCTGGCTCCCGCGTTACCAGCTTATAAAAATCGTCCCACATAACTTCAAAGGCCGAGAGCGTGCCACCCATCGCAACTTCCATGCGGCGCAAAAGCGTTGGAAGGTCATCAAAATTATCGACCCCGACAAAGGCCGTGTCCTGGCTCGACGGTTTGGGGCGCAGGCGAAGCACCGCCCGTGTCACAATGCCCAACGTGCCCTCAGTCCCGATGAATAGTTGTTTGAGGTCGTAGCCCGCATTGTTCTTCAGCATTTGGTTCATGGCAGAGAGCACCGTGCCGTCTGCCAGCACCACTTCAAGACCGAGCACCATTTCCCGCATCATGCCATAGCGCAACACCCGATTGCCGCCTGCATTGGTGGAGACATTCCCGCCAATCGTCGCCGAGCCTCTTGAGCCCAGATCAAGGGGAAAGAAAAAACCCTTTGCCTCAACGGCGTCGCAGGCCGCTTCCAGAGGCGTACCTGCTTGCACAATCATCGTGCCGCTGACGGTATCGATCGCCTCGACTTTGTTCATCCGCTCCATCGAGAGAGCAATCATGCCCTCCGCATTCCCACCTTCCACAAGGCCCGTCTTTCCGCCCCAGGCGACGATACCCTGGCCTGCTGCATGACAGAGCTTCAAGACAGTTGAGGTTTCCTCAGTTGATGCAGGGCGCACCACTGCCAGCGGGGTTCCAAGTGCACTCCAGCCACCTTGGGCCTTCTCCTCCGCATCTGCGCCCGTCAGGACGCCGACATCCCCTAGTTCTGCACGCAATTTTTCGATGAGATCGGACATGGCTCATTCCTCCAAAAGCGGAACCTTGAGAAACTATACCGTCAAAATGCGTGATACTGCATCCTTCCAGCGCCCATACCTGCTATCCCGGGTTTTATCATCCATGGTCGCACCAAACCGCGCTTCCTGTTGCCATTGCGCAGCGACACCCTCAATCCCGCCGAAGAAACCAACCTGCATCCCTGCGAGATAAGCGGCACCCAGAGCTGTGGTTTCCTGCACGACAGGACGCACGACAGGCCGACCCAAAAGATCAGAGAGATTTTGGGCAAACCAGTTATTGGCCACCATACCGCCATCAACGCGCAATTCGTTAGGAGCCGAAAGACCCGCTGCTTCCATGTCAGCGCCCATCGCATCCATCAGATCGCGTGTCTGATAGGAAACCGACTCGAGCGCCGCGCGCACAATTTCCGGCGCACCCGTGTCACGCGTCATGCCCAAAATAGCGCCGCGCGCATGCGGGTCCCAGTATGGTGCGCCGAGCCCCGTGAACGCGGGAACAACAATCACTTGCGACGTCGGGTCTGCTTGCTTGGCAAGCGCTTCACTGTCTTCTGCCGAGGAAATGAATTTCATCTCATCGCGCACCCATTGGATGGTCGCCCCGGCCATAAAGATCGAGCCCTCCAGCGCATAGGTCACTTCACCGTTCAGACGGTAAGCAACGGTAGACAGGAGCCTGTTTTGCGAATGGACATGAGCGCTGCCTGTATTCACCAGCGCAAAACACCCTGTGCCATAGGTTGATTTCATCATGCCCGGTTGAAAGCAGGCCTGACCGACAGTTGCAGCTTGTTGATCGCCCGCAATGCCGGTGATAGGTAGGGACGCACCCAACAGATCAGGCGCCGTCTCGCCAAACGCCGCACAACAATCTTTAACCTCGGGCAACAAAGCACGGGGAATGTCGAACCAGCTGAGAATTTCCTCATCCCAGTCTTGGGCGTCAATGTTGAAGAGCAATGTACGCGACGCGTTGGTGGCATCGGTTACATGAGACGCCCCACCCGTCAGCTTAAAAACAAGCCAACTGTCAATTGTGCCAAAGCACACCTCGCCTTTTAGTGCTCGGGCGCGTGCCCCCTCGATCGTGTCCAGCAACCACGCAAGTTTGGTTCCAGAGAAATACGGGTCCAGCAAGAGGCCGGTCTTTTTCTGGACTGTCGCTTCTTTGCCTTCTGACTTAAGCCGCGCGCACAGGTCAGCCGTGCGGCGGTCTTGCCAGACAATGGCATTGTGGAGTGGCTCGCCTGTGGCCCGATCCCACAGAAGACTGGTTTCCCGCTGATTGGTGATACCTATGGCAGCAACCTGTTCTGGGCCTCCACCCTCAGCAAGCACTGCCCTGCAAACCTCTAATGTATCGGCCCAAATTTGATTTCCGTCATGCTCTACCCAGCCATCTTGAGGAAAAATCTGGGGAAGCTCTTTCTGTGCGACATGAACGGGTGTTCCGTCGACATCAAACAACAGCGCCCGCGTGCTGGTAGTCCCCTGATCAATGCTCAGCACGTATTTTTTGCCGCTGCTATCCGCCATTCCGCCGTCCCTTTGTCCAAATCAGGCCTCGCCTGACCTTTTCTTGAACCCTAACCCGACGGATTGCGCTGGCAAAGTGCCGGTTTACCCCCATATTGTTGGGAAAGAACCGAAAAGCACCCGGCAGAGAGCACCCGGAAGAGGGAACACATGAGCGAAACCAGCCTCGTTGCTGAGAAGCCGACGCGACCTGCGATGATCGACCCGTTCGGTCGGGCAGTCACCTATCTGCGAGTTTCTGTGACAGATCGCTGTGATTTTCGCTGTGTCTATTGCATGTCCGAGCACATGACGTTTCTGCCAAAGAAAGACGTGCTCTCGCTGGAAGAGCTGGAATCCGTTTGCAATGCCTTTATTGAAAAAGGTGTACGCAAGCTGCGCCTCACCGGGGGAGAGCCCCTCGTCCGCAAAGACATTATGGTCTTGATCAATCGGCTGGGTGCAAAGGTGAAGGCAGGTGAGCTTGATGAGCTCACCCTCACGACCAACGGCTCCCAGCTGAGAAAGATGGCGAAAGATCTCTACGCCGCAGGCATCCGCCGCATCAACGTGTCCGTAGACACGCTCAATCCAGAGAAGTTCGCAGAAATCACCCGTTGGGGTCGCCTGCCCCAGGTGCTCGATGGCATCGAAGCGGCAAAAGAAGCCGGTTTGAAGGTGAAGATCAACGCTGTCGCACTGAAAGGCGAGAACGAGGCGGAGATCCCATCCATGATCGAATGGGCACATTCAAACGGTCACGACCTCACGCTGATCGAGACCATGCCTATGGGTGAGATTGACGAAGACCGGACGGACCAATATCTACCGCTCTCTAAAGTGCGCGCCGAGCTAGAAAAAGACTGGACGTTGACCGACCTGCCCGAACGCACCGGCGGCCCTGCCCGCTATGTGCAGATTGAGGAAACGGGCGGCAAGCTCGGCTTCATCACGCCTCTGACCCACAATTTCTGTGAAAGCTGCAACCGCGTACGTCTCACCTGCACCGGGCAGCTCTATATGTGCTTAGGCCAGGACGATAATGCGGACCTGCGCGCGGCCTTGCGAGAAGGCGGACAAGCCGCCCTCTCTGAAGTGATTGATGAAGCCATTGGCCGCAAACCAAAGGGCCATGACTTCATCATTGATCGAGACCACAAAGGTCCGGCGGTCGGGCGCCACATGTCCCTGACAGGCGGCTAGCGACCGGCTGTTAGAACGCTTTCTGCCACCCAATGGTCACCATCAGGTCGGTTTCCATCTGCGGACCATTCAGGTTTTCATAGACAGGCGCACCCACTTCGAGCGCGATCCGATGGCCTTTCAGAAACCCTGACTGACCGGCAAGATTGACGCCGACAAAGGCTTCAACACGATCTCCGCCAAAATTATCTGGGTCTGCGGTTTGAACGGGCGCTGCAATCCGAGGATCAAAGCCTTCAATGGTTCCCTCATTCCGCGCAGTCAGACGACCAGACAGGCTGATCCACGGTTGGAACTGATAGGATGCCCAGCCCGTAATCTGGTGCTTGTTCCCCAGTGTGTAGCCTTCATCATTTGTGCCTGTGCGCAAAGTCGAGCGCCACTGTGCACCCCATCCCCAGTTTGCATCATAGCCACTGTATGTCAGGCCAGGCTCAAGATCGAACGTGCCGGACCCCAGCTGCATGGCATAGGGTAGCCGCAACGTTGGTCGAGCGCCGGTCGGCGCTAAAACGCTGTCAGATTCTGTGATCGAGCCTGTTGGAATGCTAACACCCAGATTGGCATGAATCCGATGACCCGGCTCATCATGCAGCCGCACCAGTGCTGCTGCCTTGGTGTCGCCAATTCCCGAGCTCTTGGTCGTGAACGTGCCAAGCCGTGTCGTGCCAGCACCACCAGCAAAGGTCACATGATCCATTTCCTTCTCGATATACATGCCCATCAGCATCAGGGTCACAATATCAGAGGGCGCATACATCGCCCCAAACATGTGCATATCCATCGTCATCTCTGTAGGCACCACACGAAGGGTTGGGGGCCCGGCAAATCGATTGGGAACGGTCGTGACGATCTCTTCCGGGCTCACAGAGTTGGTGCCACTGCGATTGCCCTCCATGTCCATATGCATGAACCGATAGGAGAACATGATTTCTCCTTCTTCGTGCAAATGGTCGCCCATGACGCCAATGGGACCATGTGAATAAGCATTGGTTGAGCCCGGCTCGTGATCCACACCATCGTGAGCAAAAGCATTTGTTGAAAGGGAAAGAGCGGCTGCCAATGTGGCATAAGCCGCCGCCTTGCGGCCGTACTGGCGCGCGATACGGAGAGTCATTTGTGCAATTCCTGAGGTAACGAGTAGAGAACCGCCCCCAGATCGCAGGGAGCGGGCTAAGCTTTAGTCGTTACACTGCAGGCGGTGCGCGCGATTGGAATGCAGCGGCACTTTCAAAGTGTCTGCCAGCCCAGGGCTCAAGTGGCCAGATTGCTGAAATCGAGGGTGCGTTCGGGAGTGCCGCCATTGCACCGCAGGCACCAGCGCCTCTGGCACATCCACAACCAACGCACACATCACAACCAGATGACGACTTCGACTGAAGAGGTCTCTCGGGAGACCCGTCCTCCTGGCCCACATCGAGGGTCTGCAGACCCGCGGTCGTGCAGAGCTCGATCAGGAACCCATTGCCGGTTTCGCTGGCAATGGCGCCGGCAACAGGAAGCATCGATTGCAGGAGCAGGGCCCAGACACCCAGCACAGCCGCGAGCAGGCGACGTGTGTCACCTTTGCGGACTTGCCGACTATCTAATGATGAACGCAGACCCTGGCTCATCTCACCCCCGGTACTTTCAATAGACATATTCTAACACAGCGCATTCACGTAACCAGCATGACGAAATGCCTCAGGCCGTTGTGACAGCAAGAAGCTCCATGAGCGCTCAGGAATCGCTCATAAATTCAACCTGTTACCTAAAACGCTTGAAAGGTTATAGTGCGGCTCACATTTAACGCCTTGACCTGAATCAGGTGGAAAACGGAGCCGGGCATGAAGTTCCGCAAGATCGCCTTTGTGGCAACCGACGTACCAGAAGCACAAGCTGCGCTCAAAAACCTGAGCGATCGGTATGGCAATGCTGACACCGATGAAGCGGACGTCATTGTTGCCCTTGGCGGTGACGGCCTGATGCTGCAGACCCTCCATGCTCATATGGATCGCCGTATCCCCATCTACGGCATGAATCGGGGGTCAGTTGGCTTCTTGATGAATGAATATCAGGACAATGATCTGCCCTCGAGGCTCAACGCGGCAGAAATAACCACCCTGCATCCGTTGAAGATGGAAGTGACTGTGGCAGACGGAACGAAACAGACAGCGCTCGCCATCAACGAAGTCGCCCTCCTGCGTGAAACCTACCAGGCGGCAAAAATTCGCATCTCGATTGACGGCAAAGAGCGCATGTCTGAACTGATATGTGACGGCGTCCTGGTGGCAACGCCCGCCGGAAGCACGGCGTACAATTTTTCAGCGCAAGGCCCCATCGTGCCGATTGGTGCTGAATTGCTTGCCCTTACCCCTATCAGCGCCTTCCGGCCACGGCGCTGGCGCGGCGCGCTCCTCCCACATACTGCCGACGTGCGGTTTGAAATCCTTGAATCAGACAAGCGGCCTGTCTCTTGCGTCGCCGACCACTCTGAAGTCAGAAACGTTGTGGACGTTCACGTCTCTGAAGAGCGCTCCGTGGAACTGCTCATGATGTTCGACGAAGGGCACAGCCTGGACGAGCGCATTCTTCACGAACAGTTTCTTCATTGACGTTGGAAGAGCCAAAACCCGAAACAGCTGCTGAGACCAAGCCTGCCGCCAGAATAGTTGCGATCTCCCTTTTGGCCGCGACAATGGGTGGCGCGCTCTTCGCCTTTGTCGGCGCACCTCTGGCCTGGATGCTGGGGGCTATGGCCGCATCAACCTGTCTGGCGGTCCTGGGCGCAAAAACAGATGTCTACCCCAGCGCTGTCAGCGCCATGATTGCGGTCCTCGGCGTACTCATGGGCTCAGCTTTCACGCCGGAGATCATCTCACAAGCGCCAGGCTGGCTTCCGAGCATCCTGACAATGATGCTGGTCATGACCCTGTTTGCAGCCACCGGCTACTACATCTTTCGCCGTTTCGGGGGACATGACCCGGTAACAGCCTATTTTGCCGCTGTCCCTGGCGGTTTCACAGAAATGACCCTGATGGGCACAGATCTGGGAGGCGACACAAAGACCATCGCCCTTGCCCACGCCACCCGCATTCTGATGGTTGTGAGCGTCATTCCCTTCTACTTCCGTGGCGTCTTAGGGCTTGAGGTGCCAACTCTTCCCTCAAACCTGATCAGCATTATGGATTTCCCTTTATTTGATGGGGTCCTCCTTCTTGCCTGCGGGGCACTCGGATTGAGATGGGCCAAGGCACTTAAGCTCCCCGCCGCTGCCTTTCTGGGACCCATGGCCCTAAGCTCTCTTGCCCACGGCCTGGGCTGGATCACAAACGCACCGCCCCTGGAATTAATCGCGATTGCCCAGATCGTGGTCGGCGCAAGCATCGGAAGCAGGTTTGCCGGTCAAACCTGGCGAGAGGCAAAAAAGACCATATCGCTCTCCGTCTCCACCACAGGTCTGATGATCCTGGCGGCGACTTTGCTGGGGATCCTGGTGGCTGAACTCCTTGGGCAGCCGCCAGAAGCGCTCATCCTGGCGCTAAGTCCAGGCGGGCTGACCGAGATGGCCCTGATTGCGCTTACGCTCGGCGTCAACACGGCCTTCGTTTCGACCCTCCACATCACGCGGATCCTGTTCGTTCTGGTCGCCGCCCCCCTCGCCGCAAAACAGATACTGCCCCCCGACCGCCTCCGGTAAACAGCTTGTTAAACTGGCTGCTTTATTGTCTTCAGTAGAAACAAGATATGGCTGGGGACCGCGGGTGGGCGAAATGGCATGGACGACGGAGAATCTCGACATGGTTGCGCAAAGCCGCAAAATCTCACCCAGAAGGCTGCTGCCTGCACGAATATCGCGCGATGCGCTAATTGCCCGCGCGGAAGAAGCGATCGAAAGCATGCGCCATGAGTTCGCGGGCTGGATTCAGGAAGAAACAGAAGACCTGTCTAAAGCACTTCTGGCGTGGGTTGAAGCCTCTTCAGACCCCGAAAAAACCGACGACCTGTTCCGACGCGCCCATGACCTAAAAGGTCAGGCACCAACCCTGGGCTACCCTATCATCGGCCGCATCTCGACCTCACTCTGTGAACTCTTAGGCTGCAAAAATGTCAGCGCGCGTGACTTGATCGCGTTGGCCGGTAATCATGTCAAAGCGATCGAGGCAGCCGTGCGTGACGAAGTACGCGACGAGTCCAATTCAACAGCAGCGGCCCTCGCCTCAGAGTTAGAGAGCATCGTCAACGCTCTCTACGCAAAACCTAATTAATGCGATCCAACGTTTCTTCGGTGACGGAATAATCAGCTTCCACAGGAATGCAGAGCTTTGAGACCCCGTCAATCTCCCGAACCTCCGGTTCCACGGTCACAACACTTGCCTTATGAGCAACCGCCAGCGCTTCATCGACCGACCCCGAGCGCCCAAGCTTCTCAATGTTCAATCGGGTAGGAAAGATAACCGTCCTTCGTTTCTCTTCAGCGTCGAGCAACGCCGTCGCCGGTTCAATCCAAATTGAATCGACACTCTCATGTCCATCATGGACAGCCAGATGATCACCCGGAGCCGCAGCAAGATAGAAATAGGTATCGAAGCGCTTAGGCATCATCTTCGGTGTAATCCAATGGGCGAAGGGCACAAGTGCGTCGCAAGCCAGGTGTAAATCTTCCTGCTCCAAAAAGTCAGCCATGGGAACTTCACCCTTGTGAAGCCTGTCGCGCCAGGGCTCCATTCCTTCCAGCCGTTTTCCATCAACAAACTCAGTTGAGCCCTTGGGCCGCGCAAGCAGAACACCGCATTCTTCAAATGCTTCGCGAATAGCGGCAACCTGAATGGCAAGCTCGCCATCTGACGTGTCTGCCGCCCCATCACATCGGGCCCGGATCGCCGGCGCTTTATCCCCCTCGTCCAACTTACCGCCTGGAAACACGAGTGCGCCGGACGCAAAATCGATCTGATGGTGGCGAACGACCATGAACACTTCAAGTCCTGCCGCCCCGTCGCGCACCAACATAATTGTCGCAGCGGGTATCAATGGTTTTGTTGTTTTTTCGCTCACGGCTTCCCCAAAAATCTGTCAAATGAGTTTGGCAAACCCTATCCGGTTACCTTCTATCGATACAATTCTATTTAAATCCCCAAGCAGAACGCGACGTCATCCTAACGGGCGAGAGCTTAGTCTCGGACACAGTTTCGGCAGGGCTCCTCCCTGCAAAGTCATAACGGTGCCACACGTCATGCATAGCAATACGTCTCCTCTCTCCGCCAGCGCGTTGGATCAGGCTTTCACTCAGGGTCAGTTCGCGGCTGTGTTTCAACCTAAACTCTCGCTGATAGATGGTCGGACGCTCGGTGTAGAAAGTTTCGTCCGCTGGCATCACCCAGAATTTGGCACCCTGTTGCCTGGCGAGTTTCTTAGTTTCGTTGGATCAGAAGGTCGGCTTCCAGAACTCACCGACCTCATGCTGCATGAAGCGGCCCGCGTGGTCTCCCATTGGCGCTCGCAGCGACGACATTGGTCGGTCGCTGTAAACCTGAGCACTGACGATCTCGACAACCCTCACCTGGCACAACACATGTGTGACCTTTTCACCGCCTATGCCATTCCCTCAGACGCCATCTCCGTTGACGTTCCCGAAGCGGCCTTGACAGCAGACCCCGACCTCAGACTGGCCGCGTTAAGTGAACTGAAGACAAGAGGTATCTCGGTCACACTGGATGCGGCAGGCATGGACCTGCTGCCACTTGAAAAAATCAAAGCGGAGTATTTTTCAGAGTTGAAACTGGGTGGGGCATCCCTGATCAAATTCGCCCGCAGCGTAAGACGGTCCCGCAAGGGCATTGTTGCAGAACGTCTGGAAGTGGCATCAGCCAATGGCCTGTCTGTCACCGCAACCCGCGTAGAAGATATTGAAACCATCAGGCCGCTTGCCGACATGGGGTTTAGCGCCGCACAAGGCACCTTCTTCCGTCATCCTGATACGCAAGATGGTCTTGAGAATTGGTCATCCGACTGGCTGATGCCCGTTTTGCTGGGTGAACGTCCACCCCGAGCCGATACGATTGCCAGAGCACGCGCTGACCTTGCAGACCCTAGCCTGCTAGCGCTGCCGGCAACCGACGAGACCGCCGAAGCAGATGACGACAATATGCACGCTGGCGAGATGGATGTTCTCGAAGTCGTCGCGCACTAGACCCGTTCGATAATCGTCGCAATGCCCTGCCCGACACCAATGCACATGGTGCAAAGCGCATAACGACCCCCGGTTTCCTGCAACTCATACGCTGCTGTGGTGACCAACCGCGCCCCACTCATGCCCAGGGGATGGCCAAGGGCTATCGCGCCACCGTTGGGGTTCACGTGAGCGGCATCATCAGGCAAGCCCAGGTCGCGCATCACCGCCAAAGATTGGGAAGCGAACGCTTCATTCAGCTCAATCACGTCCATCTCTTCTAAGGTAAGACCTGTTTGCTCCAGCACATTGCGAACCGCAGGGGCTGGGCCAATTCCCATGACCCGGGGCGGAACACCCGCTGTCGCCATGCCAACGACCCGCGCGATAGGTGTAAGCCCGTGAGCCTCAACACCCTCTTGAGAGGCCAACAGCAGCGCACAGGCGCCATCATTCACACCAGAGGCATTGCCAGCGGTCACACTGCCGCCTTTACGGAAAGGAGCCTTCAGCTTCGCAAGCCCGTCTGCATCAGTGGCTGGTCGCGGGTGTTCATCTGTCGTGACAACAGTTTCGCCTTTCCGGCTGGAAATCGTGACCGGCACTGTCTCTTTTTCAAACCGACCGCGCGCCATCGCGGCACCTGCTTTCTGTTGGCTCGCAAGCGCAAATCGGTCCTGGTCTTCGCGAGATATTTGGAAATCTTCAGCGACGTTTTCGCCCGTTTCCGGCATTGAATCAGTGCCGTACTGACTGTTCATCAACGGATTAACAAAACGCCAGCCGATGGTCGTGTCATACATCGCCACATCCCGTGCAAACGCGGTGCCGCCCTTCGCCACAACAAACGGCGCACGCGACATGCTTTCCACACCGCCGGCAATCATGAGATTTGCCTCACCTGATTTAATGGCTCTGGAAGCCGTCCCGACAGCGTCCATCCCCGACCCGCAGAGCCGGTTGATCGTCGTACCAGAGACATTCACGGGCAGCCCAGCCAGGAGCGCAGACATGCGTGCAACATTTCGATTGTCTTCGCCCGCCTGATTGGCACAGCCAAAGATCACATCATCAACCCGTTCCCAATTGACGGTGCTGTTGCGCTCCATAAGCGCCATTAAGGGCACGGCCCCTAAATCATCTGGCCGCACCGACGCCAGACTGCCTCCATAGCGACCGACCGGTGTGCGAACAGCATCACAGATAAAGGCATCGTTTCGGGAATGGGTCATCGCTCAAGCCTCGCGTCTCGTAAATTGTCGAGCGCGCAGATTAGCTTATTTGGTACTGAATACCAGACGCGATGACAGCAGAGAGCCTAAACGGCTTCTGCGATTGCTTCATCATCATGAACCTTGTCAGAGATGCGCGCCATGCGGCTAAGGAGGAAGTCGAGATCTTCTGCCTCCAACCCTTCATAGCTTGTGAGCAAACGCTCCAACATCAAAAGCCGGAAGCTGTAGCGATCGCTTTCCGCGCCGGTATAGTCCATTTCTTGATAGATATCGATCGCCGCGCGGAAGGCCGGATAGAGAACCTGTGGCAGTCTGGCACGGGCAAATAGTGCCTTAAAGCCAAGCGGGCCTTTGTCATGCATCAATGACCAGACCTTCGGTTCAGGCAGACCTGTCATCTGCACAAAGATTGCTTCAGCAAACCGCATCTCGCCA
>JAJFGY010000162.1 GCA_021775935.1 Alphaproteobacteria bacterium | reverse complement strand
AATTTCTCATAAATGCCACTTTCGGGTTACATAAGAGGTAACCGAAATTGTTTGCGGGGTTTCCCGCTCAGCCATGGAGTAGTGCCATGAGGCGTGTTGTCGTCACCGGAATGGGTATCGTTTCCAGCCTTGGGAACAATGTGCAGGAAGTTGTTTCCTCTCTTCGCGAAGCAAAGTCCGGCATTGTCAAAGCAGAGAAATACACAGAACTTGGCTTTCGCAGCCAGGTGCATGGGTCGCTGAAGCTTGACCTGGAAGAAGTGCTGGACCGCAAGACCCGCCGATTTATGGGCGATGGTGCAGCCTACACCTACATTGCCATGGAGCAGGCTATTCGCGACGCGGGGCTTGAGCCAACTGACATCAGCAATGATCGCACCGGCGCGATCCTGGGGTCCGGCGGACCGTCGACAAAAGCAATTGTCACGGCGGCAGATGTCACGCGCGAGAAGGGCCCGAAACGTATTGGCCCAACCGTTGTGCCAAAAGCTATGTCGAGCACGGTGTCAGCAAACATGTCGACACTCTTTAAAATCAAAGGCCCGAGCTATTCCATCAGCTCTGCCTGCACAACCTCCACACATTGTATTGGCAATGCGGTTGAGCAGATCCAATGGGGCAAGCAGGACATGATGTTTGCCGGCGGTGGCGAAGAGCTGGACTGGACCCTGTCATCACTGTTCGATGCGATGGGCGCCATGTCATCAAAATATAATGACACGCCTGAAATCGCGAGCCGTGCTTATGACACGAACCGCGACGGTTTTGTTATTACAGGCGGTGGTGGCACCCTGGTGCTCGAAGAGTTGGAACACGCAAAAGCGCGCGGCGCGAAAATTTACGCGGAAGTCGTGGGTTATGGTGCGACATCTGATGGTGCCGATATGGTTGCCCCATCAGGCGAAGGCGCTGTCCGCGCAATGAAGCTGGCCCTTGAAGGCGTTGGCGAGAAGATCGACTATATCAATCCGCACGCGACGTCGACGCCAGTGGGCGATATTCCCGAGATCACAGCAATCACGGAAGTCTTTGGGGATGATATGCCGCCGATCAGCGCGACGAAGTCTCTCAGTGGCCACGCCCAGGGGGCAGCCGGTGTACATGAAGCTATCTACTCGCTCTTGATGATGGAAAGCGGCTTCATTGCCGAATCCGCGAATATCAAAGAGCTCGACCCTGAGGTTGCGCACGCAAATATTGTCCGAGAACGGATCGATAATGCGGAACTGAATACAGTGCTTTCCAACAGCTTTGGGTTTGGTGGCACCAATGGATCCCTGGTTTTTCAACGATATAACGGCTAGCTCCAAGCGTTACGGCGCAAGAAACAGATTGGGGCACGAAGCTTGCTCCCCTTAGTAGTTGAGTGACGAAAACGTCTCATATCGGCACACCTAACGTGGATTAGGGCCGTAACAGAATATTTGAGGAGTGGCATCAGAGATGACACGCGGAAGTGCATTTCAGTCGGGCGACCTGCTTGCAGGCCGAAAAGGCCTCATCATGGGTGTCGCGAACGACCATTCCATTGCCTGGGGCATTGCCAAAGCGGCAGCAGCGCATGGCGCTGAGCTCGCGTTCACCTATCAGGGCGAAGCCTTTGGCCGACGTGTGAAGCCGCTTGCAGAATCTCTGGGATCAGACCTGCTCCTGCCCTGCGATGTGATGGACGAAGCCAGCCTTGATACGCTGTTTGATACGCTCAAAGAAAAATGGGGCGAGATCGACTTCATCGTTCATGCAGTCGCCTATTCCGACAAGAGTGAGCTTAAAGGCCAGTATGTCGACACCACTCGGGATAATTTCCGTCAGACAATGGAAATCTCCTGCTATTCGTTTACCGACATTGCCCGGCGTGCGTCTGAAATGATGCCAAACGGCGGCTCTATGATCACCCTGACATATGCTGGCGCGGAACGCGTGATGCCGAACTACAATGTGATGGGTGTTGCAAAAGCCGCGCTTGAAGCAAGTGTTCGCTACCTCTCCGTTGACCTTGGCCGCAGGGGCATTCGGGTCAATGCTCTCTCGGCCGGGCCGATGCGCACGCTGGCAGGATCTGCCATCGGATCCGCGCGCTACGTGTTCAAATGGAACAAGGCCCATTCTCCGCTGAAAGAAACGGTCGAGCTGGATGATGTGGGCGGCTCGGCTCTCTATCTTCTGTCAGATCTCTCAAAGCGGGTGACCGGGGAAGTTCATCACGTGGATTCCGGCTTTAACATTGTTGGCATGCCGCAATGGGAAGACATGCAGGAAGAAGCCCCTGCCCCTAAGAAGAAGGCTGCGGAGTAAGATCCGCCAGCTCTGCCAGAACATCTGCCGTCTTCTCGGGCATTGAGAGGAAGGGCGAATGTGCCGCCTCGAGTGTTCTTACCTGATCAAACTTTGAGTAGTGCTGCATTCTGCGTTGTAGAGCGATGGGGATTGCTTGATCACCTGTACATTCGATGAAGGCCTTTGGTACAGACCCAAAACGCTCTGGTGTGATCCTCACGCGGGAGAAAAGCGGTCGTACCGGTTGGCGAACGAGGGCGTCAGTCGCCATTCTCTGCAGTTCCGGCGCGCAGTCGGTATAGAGAAACTCTGCCGCTGTTTCTGGCCGCACAGAATTTGTGCCTCCCGGAAAATCAAAATCGCTGTGGAGAATTCTTTTTCTCAATGACGGATCAGCAATGATCATCGGCAACAATCGACCTTTGCCCATTGGAACAAAGGCTGTGAGAAAGACCAGCTTGGTAAAAAGTTCGGGGCGCTGTTCTGCCGCCATCGCAATAACAAATCCCGCCATGGAATGACCGACACAGATAGGGCGTTCCTCTGTGGCCCGCGCCGCATCGATAATTGCGCCCGCATATTTCTTCATGGAGATGGACCAGGGGCTGACCCTATCGCGGCCATGACCTGGCAATGTGGGTGTGACGATTTTGTGGCCACAGGCTCTCAACAGAGGCGCAAGATGCTTCCAGCAACTCTCATCGTGCCAAGCACCATGAACCAATAGGAATGTCGCCACGGAGCCCCCATCTGGCTGAACGGTCGGTGCTATTCGGGACGTCTCAGCTCCAGCACATCATAAGTGCTTTCCAGAACCGACCACGGGAAAACGACCCGCAAGCGCCCATCGTCCAGCTGGCTTAGAACACCGACCTTGTCTTGGCGTTGAGGGTCGGTGATGCCGCCCTCAGGCCCTGAATAGACGCGTTGGGGCTCGTCATTATAGGTGGGTGCTGCCAGCAGGACACGGCGGTCGGTGCCATCCTGATAGAGGCGTCCTGAAAGTCTTTGAGACCCTGAGCGTTTTTCGAAAAACAAAAAGCCGTCTCGAACGCTCACTTTGCAATCAAACCAGCTGTACACAACCAGACCCGCAAAATTGCCGCCAACCTTGATCGTCCGACATGCCCACCAGCCGAGCAGGTCCGCGTCATTGACGGATGCTGTCTGCGCATCCATCACTTTGTGAAATGCAGCACGCTCGCGGATGGTTGCAGACGCGGCATATGATTCTTCGTTTCCAAGCGCAATGGCTTCATCAAGACGGGCGAGGCGGTCTCTGTCGAAATCGGTGACAACATTCGTCCACACATATTCCGGCGGAATGCCCACATTGGGGGAAACATCAGCGGCGTCTGGTGTGGTGTTTGCTGTTCTCTCAGGGCGCGCAGAAGTCTCGTCCTGTGGCGCTTCGGCTTGTACGCCCGTCCCCAGAGACAGTGTTACGACCAGCGCAGCCGCCAAACTCGATCTCATCCCCATATCCTTCTCAATCCCGGAGCCTTTGTTTCGCTGCCATTCTCGATGATGAACCGTTTCCAATTCATCTAGAATTGTCCAATCCCTATGAAAAAAGGGCCCCCGAAAGGGAGCCCTTTATCTTGTCGCGTTGACGGCGTGCCGCCAAGGCTTATTCGGATTTTTCTTCAGCAGGCTTCCGACGACGTGGCCGGCGTGGCTTGTCACCCTCTGATTTATCGCCACCTTCTGCTTTGTCGCCTTCTTCGCGTGGAATGTCTTCCCCAGTTTCCTGGTTCACAACCTTCATCGACAAACGAACCTTGCCGCGATCATCAAAGCCCAAGAGCTTCACGAACACTTCATCGCCTTCCTTCACCACGTCGGTCACCTGAGCGACCTTGCGGGGCTCAAGCTGCGAAATGTGGACCAGACCGTCTTTTGGTCCGAAGAAGTTCACGAAGGCGCCAAAGTCTACCGTCTTCACGACCGTGCCTTTGTAAATCACGCCAACTTCTGGCTCAGCGGTGATGCCGGTGATCCAGTCCATCGCAGCCTTGATGCTTGCCGCATCAGAAGAAGACACTTTGACGATGCCTTCATCATTGATGTCAACCTTGGCACCGGTTTCTTCAACGATCTGACGGATGACTTTCCCGCCTGCGCCGATCACATCCCGGATCTTATCGGTTGGGACCGTCATCGTTTCAATGCGGGGTGCATATTCGCCAAGCTCTTCACGACCTTCCGTGATCGCTTTTGCCATCTCACCAAGAATGTGCAACCGACCGCCCTTCGCTTGGTCAAGCGCCTGTTGCATGATGTCTTTGGTGATACCGGTGATCTTGATGTCCATCTGGAGAGAAGTAATACCTTCCTCCGTGCCCGCGACCTTGAAGTCCATATCGCCGAGGTGATCTTCATCGCCAAGAATGTCAGAGAGAACCGCAATGCCCTCTTCTTCCTTGATCAGGCCCATTGCGATACCTGCAACTGGACGCGTCAGCGGAACACCTGCATCCATCATGGCCAATGAGGAACCACAGACGGTTGCCATTGATGACGAGCCGTTGGAT
Source organism: Alphaproteobacteria bacterium (assembly GCA_021775935.1). Lineage (GTDB taxonomy): Bacteria > Pseudomonadota > Alphaproteobacteria > Parvibaculales > Parvibaculaceae > Mf105b01. The sequence goes on along the minus strand of JAJFGY010000162.1, from coordinate 1,302 downwards.
TCTGTGATCTCAGAAACAAGACGAATGGTGTACGGGAAATCTTCACGCGTTGGCAACACAGCGCGCAGCGCACGCCAGGCAAGCTTACCGTGACCTACTTCGCGACGACCGGTGAAGCCCACACGGCCTGTTTCCCCAACTGAGTAAGGAGGGAAGTTGTAGTGCAACAGGAAGCTTTCCTTGTAGGTGCCTTCCAGCGCGTCGATGAACTGTTCATCATCGCCCGTGCCGAGTGTTGCCACAACAAGACCCTGTGTCTCACCACGTGTGAAGAGTGAAGACCCGTGTGTGCGTGGCAAAATGCCAACTTCTGAAACGATCGGGCGCACTGTGTCGAGATCACGACCATCAATACGCTTGGATGTTTTCAGAATGGAGCCACGAACGATCTTTTTCTCGACGCTCTTGAATGAGCCACCAACCTTATTTGACGGATAGGCGTTCTCGTCTTCTTCGTTGGCAAGAGCTGCCATCGCCTTATCGCGGGCTTCAGACACTTTGGCCTGCCGCTCCATCTTATCTGCAACGGAATAAGCTGCTTCAAGGTCAGCCTGCACAAGGCCAGCAACCTTGCCATCAAGCTCGCTTGTGTCTTCATCGGAAATCGCGCGAGGCTCTTTTGCAGCTTTTTCTGCAAGACGGATGATCGCATCGATCACAGGCTGAAAGCCTTCGTGACCAAACATCACGGCTCCGAGCATCACGTCTTCGGGAAGCTCTTTGGCTTCTGATTCAACCATCAGAACGGCATCTTCAGTTCCGGCAACCACCAGATCAAGTGTGCTGTCATCCAGGTCGTCGATCATTGGGTTGAGAACATATTCGCCGTTCACATAGCCAACGCGCGCTGCGCCGATAGGGCCCATGAACGGGATGCCGGAAATGGTCAACGCTGCAGAGGTTGCAACCAGGGCAACAATGTCAGGATCATTTTCCATGTCATGGGAAATCACATTCGCGATGATCTGTGTTTCGTTTTTGAAGCTCTTGTGGAAAAGCGGGCGGATCGGCCGGTCAATGAGACGACAAACAAGCGTTTCTTTTTCGCTCGGGCGACCTTCGCGTTTGAAGAAACCGCCGGGGATCTTACCGGCAGCATATGTCTTTTCCTGGTAGTTCACGGTCAGCGGGAAAAAGTCCAGTCCCGGCTTTGGCTGACGTTCAGCCACCGCAGTTGCGAGCACTGTTGTCTCGCCATATGTCACCATCACGGCACCGTCTGCCTGGCGGGCTACCTTACCCGTTTCGATGATGAGGGGCCGTCCGCCCCATTCAATTTCCTCTCGGACAATATCAAACATT
>JAJFGY010000161.1 GCA_021775935.1 Alphaproteobacteria bacterium | reverse complement strand
GCCACCGTCACCCGCTTTGCCCAGCCCGTCATTGCACAATCCTCTGCGCCACAGCGCGTTGCCGCTGTACCGTCAGATAGGGCTCTGACAACGGCGTCGATCGATAGCACGGCACCAACCCCGGTGACCCAGGATACAAATCTTCTGACCCCTCCGCGCCGGAGTTTTGCTGCTGCCCCCACTATCGTTGCACAGGGAACATCAACAACCGCAACTGATGCGAGCCCGGCACCACGGGGCCTGAGGGTGCAGATCGGTTCATTCCGCTCTGCCTCGGATGCTACGTCTGCCTGGGATAAAACCGCCGCCGCGCACCAAGAACTCATCGGTCAGCGTCAGCCCTATATCGTTGAAGCGGATTTGGGCGAACGCGGCATCTACTACCGCCTGCAGGTTGGGCCGCTGCATTCTGCCAACGAGGCAAAAACGCTCTGCAATGCACTGAAAGCTCGTGGGCAGGACTGCATCATTGCCGCGCGCTAATCAGCGGGCTTGCTCGGTCGTGTCACGACATAAACGGCGACGCCGATAAGAATTGCCACAACACCAAAAACGACGGGTAGAGGAGCGCTGGTCCCAAAGGCCAGCCAAAGACCGCTTCCTGTCATCATGGTGACTGCAAGAATTTTCGCACGGAGCGGAATAACCCGGTCGCGTTCCCAATCAGCGATGTAGGGACCGAAGTAGGGGTTCTCAAGAAGCCACGTATGAAGCTTGGGTGAGGAGCGGGCAAAAGCCCAAAGAGCGATCAGCAGGAATACCGTAGTTGGCATAACCGGCAAGACGATGCCAATCGCCCCCAGACCAACACAGACCCAGCCGAGTGCCTGGAGTAAATGCCGTCGATAGGCACGTTCTGTTTCCACAGTCATCCGTACGCACTCACGCAGTATGTTGATTCCAGCTTCCGACAGATAAGCCAACTGAGCCCCCAACTCGAGTTCGGACGGACAGACGCAACGTCATGTTGATCTTTTAGAGACATCGCGTCCGCATGCTCCTTATTGTTGTCGAAACCCGAAAACAATCGGTAAACTACATTCTAACACCCAGAAATCGGGCCTTTTTGGCCTTAAACCATCTGGGACATATAGTGCCTATTAGCTTTCAGGGAAGAGACACATGGCGGAAAACACAATCGGTCTCAAGGCCTTCGGTGGATATATTCCACGGCTGCGACTTCAACGGAAGTCAATAACGGGTGCGAATGCCTGGATTGCGCCGAACCTGGTTGGCAAGGGCAAGGGCGAACGCTCGATGGGGAATTGGGACGAGGACAGTCTCACCATGGCGGTTGAAGCGGCTCGAGACCTTTTGGGAACCGATGAGGACCGCTCGCATATTGATGCACTCTATTTTGGATCGACGACACTTCCCTTCAGCGATCGGCTGAATTCCGGCATCATCTCCGCCGCTCTGACCCTGGACCATGGTATTCAGGCTGTGGATGTGTCCTCAACACAGCGCGCCGGTACGATAGCGCTCCTCCAGGCATGCAATGGTGTTGCAGGTGGCGCCAACAAAGAAGCCCTTGTGTGTGCAGCGGATCATCGCAAAGCCCGCGCTGCAAGTGTGCAAGAGCTGGAGTTCGGTGATGGCGCTGCTGCCTTATCGGTTGGCACGGACAATCTGATTGCCAAATTCATAGGGTCACACACACTGACCATCGATTTCGTGGACCATTTCCGCGGTAGCGGCGAAGAGTTTGACTATGGCTGGGAAGAGCGTTGGATCAGGGATGAGGGCTACACAAAAATAGTTCCCGAAGCCATTACTGCAGCACTGGAGAAAACGGGTGTAAGTGCTTCAGATATTGATCATTTTGTGATGCCGTGCACCTTTGCGCGCTTGCCGCAAAAGCTCGCAAAAATGTGTGGCATCAATCCTGACACAGTAACCGATCCGCTGGGCAGCGTTTGTGGGGAGACGGGGGCCGCTCATGCTTTGGTCATGCTCGTTCACGCCCTACAGAACGCCAAGCCTGGTGAAAAGATCATGCTTGTTCATTTTGGCGGTGGGTGCGACGTGCTCATCTTTGAAACGACAGATCTGATCGCCTCAATGTCAGACAAGAAGGGCATTGTCGGCTCGCTGGCCGACCGTCAGGAAGAAACCAACTATATGAAGTTCCTGACCTTCCACGGCCTTGTGGAGTGGGAACGCGGTATGCGGGGCGAGCAAGACAAGAAGACCGCTCTGACGACGCTGTACCGGAATGAAGATACCGTTATGGGGCTTGTCGGCGGCAGGTGTACTGAAACGGGCGTGGTTCAGTTTCCCAGATCGCGCATTTCCGTTGCGCCCAACAAACCGGCAGTGGACACACAAGAGCCCTACAAATTCGCAGACCGCAACGCGACGATCCTCTCCTGGTCAGCTGACTTTCTGAGCTTCTCCATGAACCCGCCAAATCATTACGGCATGATTGTCTTTGAAGGCGGCGGTCGGATCATGATGGACATTGGCGATGTGACCCAGGGCGAAGTTGATAGCGGCATGGAGGTGCGGATGGTTTTCCGCATCAAGGATTTTGATGATCAACGCGGTTTCAAACGCTATTTCTGGAAAGCCGTGCCGGTGCGTAAAGCCGTCGCGACAGCTCAGGCCGCCGAATAACAAAGCTTAAGTAACGAACAAATCGACCTACCAATTTCCGGGTTGGCCCGGACAATCCCTAAGGGAGGGAAACATGGCACGAGGCATTAAAGATAAAGTCGCAATCCTGGGCATGGGATGTTCCAAATTTGGCGAACGCTGGGATAGTGGACCGGAAGAACTGATGGTCGAAGCCTATCTGGAGGCCATGCAGGATGCGGGTATTGAACCCACGCAGCTTGACGCTGCCTGGTTCTCCACCCATATTGATGAGATTGGCACAGGCAAGGGTGGGACACCTCTTTCTGTTGCGCTTCGGCTTCCCAACATTGCTGTAACACGGGTTGAAAACTTCTGTGCATCCGGCTCAGAGGCGCTTCGTGGCGCAGTCTATGCGGTGGCATCAGGAGCGGCTGACATTGCCCTGGCACTTGGCGTTGAGAAGCTGAAAGACACTGGCTATGGCGGTTTGCCGGTTTCGAACCCAGGCACGCTCAACCCTCAGCTCACTCCTAATGGTTCAGCGCCCGGCAATTTCGCGCAGCTTGCGTCTGCCTACCGGGCCTAGCATGGGGTCGATAAAGACGATTTGAAGCGCGCGATTGCACATGTCTCTGT
>JAJFGY010000017.1 GCA_021775935.1 Alphaproteobacteria bacterium | reverse complement strand
TCAAACAGACCGACGATGATTTCGACGCAATCGAAACCCTCTATGGCGTTGGCTATCGATATAAAGAGTAACAGCGTGAGCCCAAGCAACGTCTGATGGTTTTTGGAGGTTGCTGACAGGTTTCGGGAAGTTTGATGGCATGATGCGTGGAGAAGAACAGCCCGGCAAAACGCCCCTCGACACTGCCGCCGAACCTGCCTCGAAGATGGGCCGTTTTGTCATGCGTATGCGTCATGCGACACGCATGTTTGCCGATGCGTTTCTCTGGGCGTTTCGCGGCGTGATTGCAGGCAATCGCTTCTCCAGCCTGACCCGTCGCATTGTCGTTTTTCAGGTGGCAGCCCGGTTGGTGCTGGTTGCGGGCGTTCTCTCTCTCAACCAGTTTCGGCAAGGTCTGATTGACGCCCGCAAACAGGCGCTGCTTGTGCAGGCGGAAATCATTGCGGGCGCAGTGGCAGAAACAGCGGCTGCAACCCTGGAAGCCGAAGTCATTGACCCGCTCGCGGCGCTGGAAAAACAAGGTAGATGGGTCGACCCTGATCTTGTGTTTGAGGATCGGGACGTACCGATCAGCGCGACTGAAGCAGCGCCAGTTTTGCGCCGTCTCATCCTGCCGACACAAACCCGCGCGAGGCTGTATGACAAGGATGGCTGGCTCATTCTAGACAGCAATCAGCTCTCGGCATCCGGTCAAATTGTGGCGTTTGAACTGCCGCCTGTCGGTGGTGCAGAGGAGCAAAGCTGGACGGCACAAACAATGGCCTGGTTGCGGTCATTGGCACCGGGGCCGGATTATGAACGCTATCTGGAGGCAGGCAGCCAGAATGGCCGCATCTATGATGAAGTGAACCTGGCGTTGGGTGGCTTCAGCGCCACGATGGAACGGATGAATGACCGCAGCGAGCTGATCGTCTCGGTTGCGGTGCCCGTGCAAAGATTTCGCGCCGTCTTAGGTGTGCTCCTTCTTTCTACAAAGGGAGGAGACATTGACGCGATTGTGCAGGCGGAGCGTCTTGCAATTGGTGAAGTGTTTTTGATTGCCCTTGGTGTCGCAATACTCTTGTCAGTTGTGCTTGCCGGAACGATTGCAGAACCCGTGCGACGGCTTGCTGAAACAGCAGAGCGTGTCTCGCAAGGGGTGACAGAGCGCGTCGAAATACCAGACTTCACTGATCGCCGCGATGAGATTGGAGATCTGTCCGGAGCGTTGCGCGGCATGACCGAAGCACTCTATGGGAGGATCGATGCGATTGAGGCCTTTGCTGCCGACGTTGCCCATGAATTGAAGAACCCCCTCACTTCAGTTCGGTCAGCCGTAGAGACGCTCAGCATTGTCAAAGATGATGCGGCACGTGAAAAACTTATGGGCGTCATCCAGCACGATATTCGCCGGATTGATCGGTTGATCAGCGATATTTCTGAGGCTTCGCGGCTTGATGCAGAATTGTCGCGCGAAGAATTGCTGCCCTTCAATCTGGCGAATCTCGCCGAGACAATCGTTGATCTTTTCAACACAACAGGGACAGACGAAGGCAGGTCAGTGCACCTTGATGTGGCCAATGTTGCAGATCGCGCAGCTTTTGAAGTGCGAGGCATGGACCGGCGGATCGGTCAGGTTCTGCGCAATCTGGTCGACAATGCCCTGTCATTCAGCCCTGCTGGTGGCGCTGTCGCACTACAGGTGACACGCATCGGCGATGACGTTTTATTGACGGTGGAAGATGAGGGTCCGGGTGTCCCAGAAGACAGTCTGGAAAAAATCTTCGAACGGTTTCACACCGACAGAGAAGGTGAGTTTGGCCGTCATTCCGGGCTCGGCCTTTCCATCTCGAGGCAAATTGTGGCGGCGCACCGAGGGACAGTCCATGCCGAGAACCGGCCTGAGGGTGGCGCGCGCTTCGTTGTCGAACTGCCTGCTGCGCGGGTGCCAGCTCCCCGGGGTCCGTCGAAAGACACCCCGAAAGAGGAGTGACGCAGCATGAGCGGTGAGCGCCTGCACGGCACATGTGTCGGAATTGATGGCACGGGTGTTCTGCTGCTCGGACCTTCAGGTTCGGGAAAGTCTGATCTTGCCTATCGTTTGATCACAGACCATGACGCGCGTCTGGTCGCTGATGACCAGGTTACTCTGCAACTGGACGACGGCGTGTTGACGGCGGGCGTGTTAGAGGGCTGGGAAGGGCAGATTGAGGTGCGGGGTCTTGGTATCCTGACGGTGCCGCACACGCAAAACGCACCGATTGCTCTGGCTGTAGACCTTGTCGGGCGCGGCGAAGTGCCACGTCTGCCCGAACCGGCCTGCGTGGCTCTTCTCGGCGTGGAGGTTCCCCTTCTCAAATTGCATGCGTTCGATCTTTCAGCACCAGCAAAGATTGTAGCTGCAGCCAAACATCTGCCGCGATCTGGCTTTCCAGGGGACGATGGGCGCCTCGGCTAGCGATGGGGCCTTGCAAGCAGGAAAGTGGTGCACCGCCTTAGACGGTTTCGCCTTGTTTTTCTCTCAAAAATGCTGTCACGATGGGTTTCTACCTCACGCAATTCGGGTGGCTGACCACATATGGCCCACCGAGAGGAGCAGTACGCGTAAAGATGATTGGATTGGTCCTAGTAACCCACGGCCAGCTCGCCAAGCAATTTGTCGAGGCGATGGAGCATGTCGTGGGTCCACAAGCTCAGGTAATTTCAATTTCCATCGGACCTGACGATGATATGGAACGCCGCCGCAATGATATTTTGGAGGCGGTTGATGCGGTTGAGCAGGGGGACGGTGTGATCTTGCTCACGGATATGTTCGGCGGGACGCCGTCTAATCTGGCCATCTCTATTATGGACAAAGCCAAAGTTGAGGTGATTGCCGGCATCAACCTGCCCATGCTGATCAAGCTGGCAAGCGTTCGCGACAGTGTCAGCCTCGCAGATGCTGTCGAGCAGGCTCAAGATAGTGGCCGCAAATACATCTCCGTCGCCAGCAAAGTGCTCGCTGGTGAGGGCTCATGAGCCAGAACTTCTGAGACATGTCTGTTAGCCCACCTAAGAGCCCCGCCTTTTGACCCACGCCAATTCTTCTCCTGAAGTGATCAAGAAAACACTCACGATCTCCAATGCCAGGGGGCTGCATGCCCGGGCATCGGCGAAGTTTGTGCAATGTGTTGAAGGGTTTGAAGCCGACGTTCGGGTGACGCGTGAGGGGCAGACCGTCGGCGGAACCTCCATCATGGGGCTAATGATGCTGGCCGCAGCCACCGGCTGCACCATTAATGTCGAGGCAGAAGGGCCGGACGCTGAGGCGGCAATGAGCGCCCTGGAGGCCCTGATTGCGGACAAATTTGGCGAGGGCGAATAGCCCAGGGGCTCAGCAAGCTCCAGATCCCACCTATTTTCCGGCATGTAACTAGGACGTAACCGGTACACAACCAGGACGTAACCGGGCCATAAACCGAGTCTTTATCAAGATATAAAGAAATCTTTATATGAACCTTGATGTCTCTGCCGAGCCTTGTTATAGAAGCCCGTCTTTAGCCCGTGCGGGGGTCCCGTGCGCGCATTTGTTTGAATTCTTCCAGGAGCCGTTTGCTATGAGCACCGACTACAAAGTCGCGGACATCTCCCTCGCCGATTATGGTCGCAGGGAAATCGCCATCGCCGAAACCGAAATGCCGGGCCTCATGGCGCTGCGTGATGAATTTGGCAAAAGCCAGCCGCTGAAAGGCGCGCGGGTTGCCGGTTGTCTTCACATGACCATTCAGACAGCTGTTCTGATGGAAACCCTGACGGCACTGGGCGCAACAGTGCGCTGGTCTTCATGCAACATCTTCTCAACCCAGGACCATGCGGCCTCTGCTATGGCAGCGGCAGGTATTCCAACTTTTGCCTGGAAGGGTGAGACAGAAGAAGAATTTTGGTGGTGCATTGAGCAGACCATCAAGGGTCCGGACGGATGGACACCCAACATCATTCTCGATGATGGCGGTGACCTCACCCAGATCATGCACGAGAAATACAATGGCATGCTCGACGATGTTGTGGGCATCTCCGAAGAAACAACAACAGGTGTTTTGCGTCTTTATGAAATGGCGAAAGCCGGAACGCTCCGCGTTCCAGCAATCAACGTGAACGACAGTGTCACCAAATCCAAGTTCGACAATCTTTATGGGTGCCGTGAAAGCCTGGTTGATGGCGTGAAGCGTGCGACTGACGTGATGATTGCCGGTAAAGTGGCCGTGATTTGCGGTTTCGGCGATGTCGGCAAGGGTTCTGCTGAAAGCATGCGCAGCCAGGGTGCGCGTGTTGTTGTCACAGAAATCGATCCGATCTGTGCGCTCCAGGCCGCGATGGAAGGGTATGAAGT
>JAJFGY010000160.1 GCA_021775935.1 Alphaproteobacteria bacterium | reverse complement strand
CATTCATCTTTTTTTACAATGCCCTGCGGTCGTTCGCCTGCTTGAATGTTGGGTCCAAGCGTCATATGCGTTGGTTTGTCGCCGTCGTTTGCGGCGATGGACAGGCGAAGCGGATCGCCTGCATACCAGTGCCAGATTTCGGTGGCATCAACCCGATGCCAATGGGAGCGCTCACCTGCCCTGAGCAGATAGTAGATCGCCGTGGAGTGCGCGCGGCCTGCTTCGTCTGTGACGTCATCGCGAAAGGTCTCACAAAAGTGACCCCCTTCGGGATGAGGCTGCAAACCCAATTCTCTGATGAGCAGGTCTGGCGTCCTTATCTCGTCACTGATCTCACTCATACATCACTCCACACGAGCCCTGCGTCTGATTAGAAATTGTCTTTGCGGTGACGCACTTCGGTAAAGATCGCTGCGGGGGTCGCGCCTGCCAGGCCGACCGTTTTTTGGATCTCGTCACTGGATGGGCGCACAAACGGGTTGGTTCGCCGTTCAAGTCCAATAGTTGTTGGCACCGTTGGTTCGCCACGTCCGCGCAGCTTGTCAATCTCTGCAATGCGGGCAGTGAGGTCTGCATTGCCGGGTTCGATGGTGGCCGCGAACTTTGCATTGGCCTGCGTATATTCATGGGCGCAATAAACGCCGGTGTCGTCGGGTAGAGCCATTAGCTTTTCAAGGGACGACCACATCTGGTCTGGCGTGCCTTCAAACACCCGACCGCAGCCTAACGCGAAAAGTGCATCGCCAACGAAAGCCACGCCTTCGTCTTCAAAGTAGTAAGCGATGTGTCCAAGTGTGTGACCTGGAACACCCATGACCTTCACTTCATGGGTGCCAAACAGGAATGTGTCTCCGTCGCCAACTTCTTTCTCAATGCCCGGAATTTTGTCTGCTTCGTCTCGCGGGCCGATGATCGCGCAACCCGTTTTCTCCTGGAGTTCCAAATTGCCGCCAGCATGATCTGCATGATGGTGGGTGTTCAAGATGTGTGTCAGTTCCCAGCCATGGGATTTGAGAGCGGCTTCTATTGGCCCTACTTCGGGTGTGTCGATTGTCGCGGTGGTGTCAGCTTCCGGGTCGTGAATAAGGTAGCCATAATTGTCGCTGAGGCAGGGTATTTGGTGGATCACAAGCTTGGACATTTTTGCTCCGGGCACAGGTTTCATTTGGGGCAGGGTAGCCCCGTTCCATGACAAAATGAACAGGCGCCTGATGATTTCCGATTGATGTCTGGTAGTGTTTACGTGGTTTCACCCCAAATCTGGTAGTTTTCGCCCATGTATCCAGATGTCGTCGATCTTCGAAGTTTCTATGCCAAGCCGTTGGGCCGCGTCGCCCGGCGGTTGATAGGGCATCAGATACGTGGCGTGTGGCCCAATGTCGCCGGCATGACCCTTGCCGGGTTTGGCTATGCAACACCCTATCTGCGCCCTTTCCTGGGTGAAGCCGAACGCGTTTTGGCGGTTATGCCGGCAGAACAGGGCGTTGTGCATTGGCCTCTTGATGAACCAGGGTTGGTGACGCTGGCTGAAGAGACCCATCTGCCGCTTCCTGATGAGAGCGTTGATCGGCTGGTGCTTGTTCACTCGGTGGAAAACAGTGAGGCATTGCGCGGACTCCTTCGTCAGGCGTGGAAGGTGCTGGCGCCGGGGGGGCGTCTTTTGATTGTGGCCCCAAACCGGCACGGGTTTTGGGCACGTCGCGACAAAACACCGTTTGGTCACGGGCGACCTTTCACACGGATGCAACTGACAGATTTGCTGCGTGGCGCTATGTTTACGCCGACGCTTTGGCGGTCTTGTCTTTATGTACCTCCTTTCGGCGTGCGTTTCTTTCTTCGTTCCGCTGTGGCATGGGAACGTATAGGGCGTCTGGCTGGCGGACGATTTGCCGGTGTCATTCTTGTCGAGGCCGCAAAACAAATGTATGCGAGCCCCCCTCTGGCTGTGGAAGCGAAGGTGCGTCGTCGTTTAGCTGCTCCTGTCGGCAGATTGGCAACAGGTAATGTGACGGGAAACGTGACAGGACGCGTGGGATCAGCCACGATGCTGCACTCAGACCCTCCAGCGGACTAGTCAAAGGCATATCCCATGAAGATGATCGTCGCGATTGTGAAGCCCGCGGTTACTGAGGCCGTGATGGACGCACTTGCAGAGATCGGGATTTCCGGCCTCACTGTGAGCGAGGTCAAGGGACATGGTCGTCAAAAGGGCCAGACAGAAATCTACCGGGGCGCGGAATATCAGGTGACCCTGGTGCCAAAGGTCCGCTTTGAAATTGCTGTGGAGGATGCTGTTGCAGATAGTGTGGTTGACACAATCAGCAAGACAGCCTCAACCGGAAAAATTGGTGATGGCAAAGTGTTTGTGATGGACTTGAGCTCTGCGATGAGGATCCGCACCGGCGAGCGGGATTCTGAAGCGATCAACGCGTAAGCATCAACACTCAGCGGCGTTTCAGCAAAAAGACAGCTTCTTCGGCAAACAGATTGTCGAAAAACCCGGGGGAGCTTGCTTGGCGCACGTTGCCGCCGGATAGCATCAGGCCTTGAACCACTTCGAGATCCAGTTCATCGCAGAGGCTGACAAAATCCTTCACCGTGCAGAGGTGAATATTGGGTGTGTCATACCATTTGTCTGCCAGCGTGTCGGTTTCAGGCATGCGGCCCTGAAGTCCCAATTGAACTCTGATTTTCCAATGGCCAAAATTTGGAAACGAGACGATGACATGACGCCCAATGCGCCGCATTTGACGCAACACGGCGCCGGGATTTCTGGTCGCCTGGATCGTCTTGCTCAAGATCACATAGTCGAACGCATCTTCAGGGTAGTCGGCCAGGTCCTGATCGGCGTCGCCCTGAATAACTGAGAGGCCGCGCGTCACACAGGCGTTCACACCTTCCTGGGACAACTCAACACCGCGGCCATCCACATTACGCTTGTTTGCCAGTATCTCCAGAAGTTCCCCCTCGCCACAGCCTACATCCAGGACACGTGAGGAAGGTTCTACAAGCTCTGCGATCAGAGAAAGGTCGCGACGATTGTCGAGAGGTCTGAGGGCCATTACGTCAGACCTCGCCGCTCTGCTGCGCTGTCGATGAAGCCTTGCAGCGTTGAAAACATTTCAGGCTCATCGAGCAGAAAGGCGTCGTGGCCTTTGTCGGAATTGATTTCGACGAAGCTGACATTTGCAGCAACGGCGTTTAGTGCGTGCACGATTTGTTTGTTGTAGGTGGTTGGGTAGTGCCAATCGCTCGTGAAAGAGACAACGCAGAAGCGTGTTTCTGTACCCTTGAACGCATTTGCCAATGAGTCACCATGTCCCGCCGCTAGGTCGAAATAGTCCATTGCGCGGGTGATATAGAGATAGGAGTTTGCGTCAAAGCGGTCGACGAAGGACGAACCCTGATGCCGCAAATAGCTTTCGATCTGAAAGTCCGGCCCAAACCCATAGGTGAACTCGTCGCCATCCTGCAAGTTCCGGTCGAACTTCTGATAAAGGGAGCTTTCCGACATATAGGTGATGTGGGCGGCCATGCGCGCGACCGCGAGGCCTTTGCGAGGTCTCGTGCCGTGATCGTAGTAGGCGCCATCATGCCATTCAGGGTCAGCCTGAACGGCCTGTCTGCCGACTTCGTGGAAGGCGATGTTTTGTGCTGAATGGCGCGCCGCCGTTGCTATCGGAATGGCAGAGAAAACCCGGTCTGGATAGGTGCTTGCCCACTCAAGAGTTTGCATGCCCCCCATGGAGCCTCCTGCCACGCAGAAGAGCTTATCGATCCCCAAATGATCCAGCAGTTGAACCTGGGCGCGGACCATGTCGGCAATGGTGATCACGGGGAAGTCGAGACCATAGGGCTTGCCCGTCGCGGGATTGATGGTCGCAGGACCCGTCGTGCCCTGGCAGCCGCCAATCACATTGGGACAGATTACGAAGAACCGGTTTGTATCAATCGGGCGACCCGGCCCGATCATTCCCTGCCACCAGCCTTCTTTCCCAGTCGCGGGATGCACATTGGCTGCATGCTGGTCCAGCGTCAGGGCGTGGCAAACCAGCACGGCGTTGGACTTGTCGGCGTTCAGGGTGCCGTAGCTATTATAGGCTTGGGTAACAGGGCTCAGGTCCACACCGCAGTCGAGCTTGAGCGGCTGGTCGGCCCCAAAGGTAACCGTCTCAAACGCTGTGTTCAGCTCATCTTGGCTCCGGGCCTTATCGGCCGGTCTGTCCGCACTTGTACCCATGGTTCCACCGTGCCCAGGCATTGCCAAATGGCGTGGCCTGAGTAGCCTGTCCGTCTTTCATGTTTGCCCTGCAAAAAGGGTGCTTAGCTAGAGGCGCAAGTCCCTGATTGTCAACGTTTTCTTTGATTTTAACCTTTGTGCCCCCTATGACTAGCCGCGCATGGCAGGGGGCGATACACACGTTCTGCTGATGCTTTTTGAGGATGGATTGATGACAGCGTTGAAGCCGCAGCCCGGCATTTTGGATATTGCACCCTATGTGGGTGGTCGGGAAACCGTGGACGGGGTTGACCGCGTTTTCAAACTGTCTGCCAACGAGACGCCGCTTGGGCCCAGCCCCAAGGCGATCGAGGCTTTTCAGACCGTTGGGGCCGGGCTCTCGCTTTATCCTGAGGGCTCTGGACTTGCACTGCGCAACGCGATTGCTGATCGCTATGGATTGAATGCTGAGCGCATTGTCTGCGGCGCTGGATCAGACGAGTTGCTGCACTTGCTGGCGCAGGCCTATCTCGGACCCGGCGATGAGGCGATTGGCTGTGAACACGGTTTCCTTGTTTACCCGATCATTACGCAGGCCGCTGGAGCGACATTTGTTTCTGTCGCCGAGACGGATTTCACGACCAACGTGGATGCGATCCTTGAAGCGCAAAGCGATGCGACGCGGATTGTGTTTTTGGCGAACCCGAACAATCCCACCAGTACGTATATTCCAGCTGATGAGGTTCGCCGGCTTCGTGGCGGTCTGCGCGACGATGTGCTGTTGGTGTTGGACGCGGCCTACGCTGAATATGTACGGCGGAATGATTATGAGGCGGGCATTGAATTGGTTGCGACCCACGACAATGTGGTGATGACCCGGACTTTCTCAAAGATCTATGGGCTTGCCGCTTTGCGTCTTGGATGGGCCTATTGCCCAGAGGCAGTGGCAGATGTGTTGAACCGTATTCGTGGTCCCTTCAACGTTAATTCACCAGCGCTGATGGCTGGCGTTGCAGCGATGAAAGATCAGTCCCATGTGGACAAGGCGGCTGCGCATAATGAGAAATGGGCACTTTGGTTGAGCCAAGAGATTTCAGCGCTTGGACTTGAGGTGTTGCCTGCGGTGGCGAACTTCCTCGCCATTCGGTTTCCCGACGTTGAGGGCAAACGAGCCTCAGATGCGGACAATTTCCTGATGAGCCGTGGGCTGATCCTGCGCGGGATCAGCGCCTACGGCATGCCGGACTTTCTCCGGCTCAGTGTTGGGACAGAAGAAGCCAACCGCCTGGTTGTCCAGACGCTTAAAGAATTTATGGGAGAGGCCCCATGAGCAGCGATACGCATTTTGACCGGGTCGCGCTTATCGGCCTCGGACTGATCGGCTCCTCACTTGGACACGCGATGAAACGTGGTGGTCTGGCAGGGGAAGTTGTGGGCTCTGCGCGCTCAGAAGAAACGCGCGCGCGCGCACTTGAGATTGGTTTCATTGATCGGGCAGAAGTCAGTGCCGCTGACGCAGTGAAGGGTGCCGATCTCGTGGTGCTCTGTACACCTGTTGGTGCCGTTGGCACAGTTGCGGCAGGCATTGCCTCTCATCTTGCGCCTGGTGCCATCCTCACCGATGTGGGGTCAGTAAAGGCATCGCTGGTGGAAGATGTCAGCCCTTTCGTGCCCGACGGTGTGCATTTCATTCCAGGTCACCCGATTGCAGGCACGGAGCAGAGCGGGCCTGATGCAGGCTTTCCTGAGCTTTTTGATGGGCGCTGGTGCATTCTGACTCCGGTGAAGGGCACCGACCCTGAGATG
>JAJFGY010000159.1 GCA_021775935.1 Alphaproteobacteria bacterium | reverse complement strand
CCGAAAATGTGACCTTCAACGCGCTCAGCTGCTTCGAAGGCTGTTTCGAGGCGAACCCAGCTTTCTTCGCGTTTCGCTTTCTCGCGGCTGAGAACAGCTTCGCCCATTGCGTTTTCGATGCGGTCGAGGAAAACCTCAACTTCGTCGCCAACGGCCATTTCGGCAGGCTTGCCAGGTGTTGCAAATTCTTTGAGAGGAATACGGCCTTCTGTCTTCAGACCGACATCGACAATGGCGAGATCGTTTTCGATGGCAACGACTTTGCCTTTGACGACGGAGCCTTCGGCACCTTCATTCGCCAAGAAGCTCTCTTCGAGGAGCGCGGCGAATTCGTCGCGCGTAGGGTTAAGTGTGTCGACCAAAATTGGTTCTCCTAAAATGACTTATCTATTCCTGCCGACGGTTGGCTCCGAGGGTCTTGGCAAACGGGTCTATTGGGGCGCCCATTGCCCATGGAAATTGGGTTCACGCCGGTTCTGTCGTCGCACAATCGAACCCCTTAAATCAGGTATGCCAAAACGGGGTCGTCTGTCGTCTTCCGGTTGGTTCCGAAAAACGCCTAACCCCCAGGACCGCTTAATCCCTTGACTGCTCGATAAGTGTGACGGCAGCGCCGAACGCCGCTTCTATAGACAAATTGGAGGTATCGAGCAAGTGCGCGTCTTCTGCGGGCTTCATGGGCGAGGTGGCCCGATCAGTGTCTCGGGCGTCTCTTTCCTTCACATCCGCTAGAACTTGTGCCTCTGAGAGATCAGACCCCGACCCCTTGAGTTCCAGCCAGCGCCGATTAGCGCGGATTTCTGCACTTGCCGTGACATAAAGTTTTACGTCAGCGCCCGGGCAGACCACGGTTCCGATGTCCCGACCATCCAAAATGGCCCCGCTTTCGCCCCCGGGCGGGTTTTCGGCAAAACGGCGTTGAAAAGCCAAAATCGCGGCCCTCACGGCGGGCATAGCTGCCACCACCGACGCGGCTTCGCTCACTTCAGGGGTCCGTATGGCGATAGGATCGATTTTGGTGGGGTCAAGGGTCTCTGCAGCTTTGATCCCTGCGGCTTCATCCTGGGGCAGAGATCCGCTCAGTATCACCGCATGCGCGACCCCGCGATATAAAGAACCCGTGTCGAGATAGGCGAAGCCGAAATGGTTGGCCAGCGCGCGTGCCAGCGTGCCCTTGCCAGCGGCTGCCGGGCCATCCACCGCGATGATCATGAATTGGCCTCTGAGAGGAGATTGGCCCCAAGGCCGCGCATCAATGAGACATAGTCGGGGAAGCTGGTCGCGATCATCTCGCCCTCATCAATGGTCACAGGTGCGGCTGCGCCAAAACCCATCGTGAGGAATGACATGGCGATCCGATGGTCCATCTGGGTGAGCACATGGCCACCACCAGGTATCTGACCATTTGTGCCGGTGATGGCCATGCCATCATCAAACTCTTCTACCTCAATACCATTTGTGCGCAGGCCCGCCACCGTCGCGGCAACCCGGTCGCTTTCCTTGACCCGAAGCTCAGCTGCCCCCCGCATCACGGTCGTGCCCTCAGCGTGCGCTGCAGCAA
Organism: Alphaproteobacteria bacterium; assembly: GCA_021775935.1. Taxonomy (GTDB): domain Bacteria; phylum Pseudomonadota; class Alphaproteobacteria; order Parvibaculales; family Parvibaculaceae; genus Mf105b01. The sequence goes on along the minus strand of JAJFGY010000159.1, from coordinate 24,533 downwards.
CGGCAAGGACCGGATATTCATCAATCATGGAGGGTGCGCGGTCGAGGGGCACCTCAATGCCCTTGAGGGCGCTGGAGCGCACCCGCAGGTCTGCAACAGGCTCGCCGCTGGCATCCCGCTCATTCAGTATTTCAATGTTCCCGCCCATCTCTATCAGAGTTGTGTAGAGGCCAATGCGATGCGGGTTCATCATGACGCCGGTGACGGTGATGTCTGATCCTGGAGTGATGAGCGCAGCGACAATCGGAAAAGCGGCAGACGAAGGGTCCGCAGGCACAACCACGTCGGACGGTGTAAGCTCGCTCTGGCCGGTGACGCGAATAACCGTCACTTCCTGGGGGCCAGCTTCGACGCTGACTTCTGCGCCAAAAGCCCTCAGCATCCGCTCTGTATGGTCCCGTGTCGGGTGAGGCTCAATAACAGTTGTTTGCCCCGGCGCATTGAGACCGGCAAGAAGCACAGCGGATTTCACCTGGGCTGATGCCACAGGCAGTGGATAGGTGATAGGGAGCGCAACTGCGGCACCCGTGACCGTGAGCGGCATCCGCCCCCCTTCGCGCGCATGAAACGAAGCGCCCATTTCTGTCAGCGGTGTAATGACCCGACCCATGGGCCGTTTGGAGAGGGATGCATCGCCGACAAAAGTAGCCGTAATCGGGTGCCCGGCGACCAGCCCCATAATGAGCCTCGCACCTGTGCCGGAATTTCCAAAATCAAGGGCTGTGCGAGGCTCTGAGAGACCGCCAACACCGACCCCTGTAATCTCCCAGGAGCCTTCACCCGTGCGGGTCACAGTCGCGCCAAGGGCGCGCATGGCTTCTGCGGTCGCCAGAACATCTTCGCCTTCAAGCAGTCCGCTGACATGAGTTGTCCCCACAGCAAGTGTGCCCAGAATAAGGGCGCGGTGGGAAATGGACTTGTCACCCGGAACCGTAATGTTGCCGGTGAGCGTGTGGGAAGGGGAGGCAGTTAGGGTCATAAAGTGAGGTCAAAAATCCCCAAAACATGCTGCTTGGTCTGCAGATGCAAGGGGTGGGAGACCTATGTCCTTTCAAGGCAGCACGTAAATAAAGCGCGCTAGAAACAGTTATAGAGCGAATAGGTTTTGACAGGCGGGCCGGATCGTGGCAATGGGAATTTTACAGTCACAAAACTTTGGGGAAGAGCCTTGGTAAATCAAGATTTAGGAACGAAGCGCGTTTGCAGCGATTGCGCGGCAAAGTTCTACGACCTCAACAAAAATCCCATGGTCTGCCCTAAGTGTGGCCATGAGGAAGCGGTCACGGTGCCGCGGGCAAAACGCAAGGCGCCCGAGCCGGTCGCTGCAGCGCCGAAGCAGGCCCCAGCCAAGAAAACCGACGATGCTGAAGAAGAAGGCGACGTTGTCGTTGGCGAAGAGACCTCTCTTGACGAATTGGCAGCAGAGGAAAAAGCAGCTGCAGGGACTGACGACGATGAGGATGAAGATGATATCCTCGCCATCGACGATGAGGATGATGAGGATCCTTTCCTGGCAAATGACGATGATGATGATGGCGACGATGACGTCTTAGATCTTATCCCAAGTGTGAAGGACGACACCTGATAGCTTCTGGCGAAAGCATGGATGGGCAGGTTGTTGGCGGGGCTTCTTTGGCACGAAGTTTTGCTTGATCCCATGACCTACCCGACCTAGTTTCCGGCACTCGGACGAAACGGTTCATACTTCCTCCGGTTTGCGCTCCCAAAGCGCAAGACAGGGCCCAGAGATCAGATGATGATGGGTCAGATGAAAAGGTAAGGGGCCATAGCTCAGTTGGGAGAGCGCTTGCATGGCATGCAAGAGGTCGGCGGTTCGATTCCGCCTGGCTCCACCATTTTTCACCATAAACAGGCTCCTGAGGTTACCTTATCTCAGGCCAAGCACCCATCCGGGGGAAACCGGGTCGGATGGCATTGTCGGCTGTGACTGCCAAGCGATCCTGCTGGTCGCGCTTGTTCGGTCTGTCGGATGGAATGCTGAACAAACGGGAGGGCCTAAAGTGGAACAGAGCTGCTGATGAAGGAGGAGTGCAGACACCTCACGTCAGCAATGTCCTCCAGGAGCATTGCGGTAGGCGCGCGGCGACATGTTTGTCCACTTGTTGAACGCTGCGCAAAAGGGAACGTCAGAAGTATAGTCCAACAGCGCGGCAATACGTGAAACTGAGACATCTGAGTCTCGTAGTAATTGCATCGCAATGTTTTGGCGTACGTCGGCAAGAATTTCCGAATAATTCACACCTTCATCTTTGAGAAGTCTTTGTAATTTGCGGACACTCATTCCCAATGCCTTTGCAACATGGCTTATGTCGCTTTTTCCAAGACCCATAATATTCGGCAAAATCAAAGCGACATGGGCAGAGAATGATTCTTGACTGATGCGAAATTTCTTAAGGTGCATTGTGGTATGCGACTCAAAAATTCTGCGACCAGTTTCAGAATCCGGCCCCAGCTTTTCCTCCAAAATCGCAAATGGCACTTCAATGTAAGTAGAGGTTGCGTTGAATTCGATCGGGCAGTCGAAATAATCTTCATAAATCTCAGGTTTTGATATCGCTCGATGCGGAAAGCCAACCCGGGTTGGCTTCATTCCAGGAGGTAAAAAATACTTTCTGCCGATCTGATGAAAATGGCTGATACATGCTTCTTTCATCTGGCGGGTGTCTTGTATGGCAGGGCTATAGTGCACCACGGTACGCAAGGTTGCGCGTTCACTGTCTTCAATGAACTCAGTATAGCTGCCGTTTGTGTGAATTTTGTCGTACTTGACCCACGTGTTTAGAAACGTTCTGACGTCAGGTGCGATCACAGCCAGTGCCGCAATAGGGCCAGCACCATTAAAATTATGGTCTGGTGTTGCCGACCAGCGTAAGCCGAAATCGCGAACACCTAATTGTATGGATGCGTTACGCAACAGGCGCGCATAGGCGAGCCAAGGCACAAAGTTCTCTCTGTTTTCCAGGTCTTCAGGTTTCAGGCCAACTTCTCTCAGAAAAATCTCAGAATTGCCTCCAAGGCTGTCGATCAGTCCCGGCAAACCATCAAGAGCGCTTGCTCGGCACACAATGTCTTCCTGCCACATATAGTCACCTCACCAATCATCGCCCACGTTGCCGACAAATATTGTTGGCAACTCATAGACTCCCATCACGGCTCTGATGTCACGTATCTGTTATCATAAGGCGGCACTGCCTCGCGGCGATAGAGCAGTGTCGTGATTTATGTCCTTTAAGACGAAATCAAATTGACCTCACTCTTTTTCATTTGCAAAAACGACAAGACACAAGTTTGTGCAACAGGCGCGCGCTCGGTGAGTAGCCGTCAAAGAGTGGAGTGTTGAGTTGTGATGGTAAATGTGGTTCCTGTGGAAAAAATTGGGCAACATGATCAGTCAGGGAACAATGACCTTAAGTCAGGATTAGCAGACACTTCCGCCATTTCCTCCTTTGAGCGCCTGAAATCCGCCCTTTTGCGCGGCGGCCGTATGACCAAGGTGGCCGGAACTGTGGCCAGCTACGCTCCACAACTAGGTGTTGCGCTGGTGGCAGCCGGGCCATTGCTCATGTCAGGCCTTACAGCCGCCTATGCTGACCCCACGCCTCCGGGAGCGGGCTGCGCTGATCTGGGCGGTGGGACTTTTGAGTGTACCGGCACGACAACGACAACTCAGAATCTCTCTCCACCTGCAGGTCAAGCGCTGACCGTCAGCACTACCGAAAAAGTGAATGTTATCGTCAGCTCAGGGAATGCCTTGACGTTGGCGAACAGCGCCGGAGACACGGATATCACTTTCACCGACACTTATGGGTCAACCATCACCGGTGCAGATAATGGGATTGGAGTAACAGGTGAAGGCACCGGTGCTGTGTCAATCACGACGTCCGGCAGCGTTTCGTCAGGAGCGTCAAGGCGCTCTGTAGGCATCAAAGCAAGTAACGCAGGTAACGGCCTGACAATCCAGGCAGCCTCGGTGATGGGAAATCTTCAGGGGATCTTCACTCGCCTTTATGGGAGCGGGCAGCAATCCATCACCGTCAGTGGAGATGTCACAGGTGCGGGTGGGGAAGCGATTTACGCCTCCAACAGGTCTGGTACGACAAATCTTATCATTCAGGCCAATTCTGTAATGGGCAATAGCGGCATTTATGCCAGTAATCAGGGCAACGGCTTTTTATCTATCACCACGTCCGGCGATGTTGCAGCGGCTTCAGGCTTTGGGGTCTATGGCGCTAATAGTGGTAGTGGTACAGACCTGACGATCCAAACTACTTCGGTGCAAGCAGGGGGTGCTGGGATCATCGCTGCAAACAATGGCACTGGTGCGGTGTCTGTTACGACAAGCGGAAACGTTGTTGGCTCGAATGAAGATGGCATTAATGCAGTGAATCGTGGAAGTAGTCTAACCATCCAGGCTACATCAGTGATGGGGGGGAGAGACGGTATTGATGCTGACAATAGGGGCACAGGCGCATCTTCCATTACAGCAACGGGGGCTGTTAGGGGAACGCGGAGTTACGGGATTTTGGCCTCAAATTTCGGTACGGATCTGACGATTGATGTAGGGGATGTGACAGGGAATACTGGGGGGATTGTCGCCGCCAACAGTGGCACGGGCACATTGTCCATTACATCCTCGGGGGCAATAACCACTTCGGGCGGCACGGGGCTTCAGGCGACAAATTCTGGTACGGATCTGACAATCGCCGTAAGGGATGTGACAGGGAATACTGGGGGTATTAGCGCCGTCAACAGAGGTTCAGGTACGATATCAATTACGGTCAGTGGGGATGTTGATGGTGGGCTCGGGTCCGGCATTACCACAAGTGGTAGTGATGCGAACATTATGCTAAATGGCGGAACGCTCAGTGCCCGGAGTGGGGTGGCGATCTTCGATGCGTATACAGCTGATACTGTCGTGAGTGTCAACTCTGGGGCTGTGGTCATGGGCGCAATTCAATTGGGCAACGGCAGTGACACAATCGTTCTTGCCGGGGGGGATGTCTCTGGCGTCACAAGTTTTGATGGGGGCGATGACAGCTCCATCGGTGATGGGTTTATCGATACGATCCGCGTAACGGGCACAACGACCCTCGCCGGGGCGGGTGTGACAAATTTTGAGCGTGTGGACGTGGAAAGTGGAGGCACACTGTCTCTGTCCGAAAGTGTAATCTCTATTGGCGATGGGTCTGTGGGAACCGGTTTGTCTGTTCGTTCTGGCGGGACGTTTAACGCCCGTTCTGGAACAACAACGATCAGCGGGAGAGTGAGTAATAGCGGGACGCTTCAAGTGCCTGCGGGTGCCACTCTCAAAGTGTCGGGAGATACAACGTTTAATGCTGGGGGCCGTCTCCGCGTCGGTGTGGCATCTGACACGAGTGCTGGTTCTCTGAGTGTCACCGGAGGGGTAACTTTTGAAAGTGGCTCTGAGGTTTTTGCCGACCTCACCAAAGGCATCACGCTGACAGAAGGTGGCGAGATCAAATTTGTCAACGCGACCACCGGCATCACGGATAATGGCCTCACGGTTGATGATAACTCAGCGCTGGTGAGCTTCACCCATGAAGTGCGTGGCGGCGAGCTGTACCTGACCGTGAAGCCGGAGGCCAATACGAGAGCTTTGTCGACAACAATCGATAACAATGGTCGCACGAATGCGGAGAGCATTGCCGCTGCGATTGATGTGCTGATTGACAGTGCGCCTGCGGATAATCCGATTGTCAAATATCTGGCACAGTTCCCTGTTGAGCAGCAAACACAAAAGCTCTTTGAACTGGTGAAAGAGAGCCTGCCGTCAGAAGTGGGGGCCAGTGGCTCCAGCACCGTGGTGACCACCGACTTGGTGATTGATCTCATCATGGGCCGTCTGAGTGGGGGAACTGTAGTTGCTGATACCGGTGCGGGACAATCCGGTATCGCAGCTGGGGAACAGTTCCTGGGCGGTCCAGGCAATTGGGCGCTCTGGGGCCAGGCGGGTGCAAGCTTTGCGGCGTTTGATCCTTCCGGTGTGAACGGATTTGATTCTGACACCTATGGCATCTCTGTGGGTATGGACGGCGACATTGCCCAAGACCTGCGTATGGGGCTTGCTGTCTTCTACTCTGACACGTCCGTCGATGAGACAGGCGCAGGTGCCAATAGCGCGCAGGACATTGATGGCTATGGCGTGCTGCTCTATGGCGCTTATCGCCCGAGTGACTTCTTTGTAAACGCCACGCTTGGTTATGGCTTGAATGAGTATGATAGCCAGAGACTATCCCTGGGCGGTGTGAACACAGCCAATTATGATGGCATCCAGTTCATGAGCCGGGTGGAAGTGGGCAAGACCTTCACAGAAGGGAAGTTTGACCTCACTCCTCATGCGGGACTTCGTTACACGAAGGTCTCCATTGATGGTTATACGGAGACAGGCCCCTTGCCGACGACGATTGCAAGCCAGGATCTCACCTCGCTGCGTGGTGTGCTGGGCTTGAGCGGCAGCTACACCCATGAGCTGGATAATGGCGGGAAGCTGATCCCAGAAGCTTACATTCGTGGTCTACAGGAGCTTGCAGACCCTAATGACGCGATTACCGGTAATGTTGTCGGTGGCGGGAGCTTTGTCAGCCAGACCGTCAAGCGAGACAAGTTCTCTTATGCTGTTGGCGGCGGGCTTGGATATGAACTGGGCGACCATGCTTCCTTCCGCCTGCTCTATGACGGGGAGTTCCAAACCGACTACCAGGAACACGCCGTCACGGCCTCAATTAGATATCAGTTCTAAGCAGAGAGAAACCTGACACGTACTGCGGCTCGGCCCGAGTTCATCGGGGCGCGCCGTTTTTTCCGAGTGTCAGGGTTGGAGGAGCGTCAGGCGGTTCAAAGAACCCATTCTGATCCAATCCGTGTGCTTCTAGCTGGGTGTTCCAGTCTGCCAAAGTATTGAAAATCTGGTTCGATGTTTGGTCGTTTAGCTCCACCACCCTCCAAAATTTACGAGAGTTTCTGTTGTGCCGGGCGGTTCGGCCAGTGTCTTTGCGACGATTGGTACACAGTCGTAGGACACATTGCTGTTGCCGCGGCATTCGGAAAGCCAGGACTGATGGGAAATCATCCTCAAGACAATTGGAAGAACAACCGAATTGAAGGACCGCATGTCCGAATTCGCAAGAGAGAACGAATGATGCAAGGCCTCAGGTCACCAGGTTCCGCTCAACGGTTCCTGTCAATCCACGCAGCTTTCTATACCCACTTTAACACTCGCAGGCATCTGGCGTCCGCGCTTGAACACCGAGCATTGCGCGATCTAGCGCTTAGCTCGTGGCGTGAGTTGGTTGCAGTCTGAGCAACTCGTCGACACCTTTCCTGTGCTTACAGTTTACGTTCGGGGCAAAGCCGTCTGCATCACCAATACGCTCGCACCTAGTTTTTGGTAAGGACTGGCCGTTTCAGCTATATAGGCAAGAGAACAATCGCGGAGATTATCTACACGGGGGGGTAGAGCGAGTGACAAAAGTGAGAAAAGACGGAGAAGAACAGCCTTATTGGCCTTTGGGTCCGTTCAAGGTGCGGTTACCGCTTGTCCATTATCGTTTGGAACTGATCGAGGCGATCCAGGCTTTGATCATTTTTGTGGTGGCGCTCGGAATGATACCGCTTCTCGAACGCTATCTCGGGCTGCCTTACGATGTTGCTTTAGCCTATGTGTTTGTGAGCGCGCTTGGGTTCTTGCTGCCAAGCCTTCTGGGCGTTCCCATGGTGCCAGGCTGGATCACGCCCGCTATCCCGGTCGTGCTTCTATTTCTAGGGAATTTTGAACCGGGCCCTGAGGCGATAAAGGCAATGATTGCATTGCAACTGATCGTGACTCTCATCTTTTTTGTTTTAGGCGTTACGCGCTTGGGATCGAAACTGGTGGACATCATCCCACAGTCAATGAAAGCCGGTATTTTGATGGGCGCTGGCATCGCCGCGTTCACTGGCGAAATCGCCGAAGGCGGCCGGCTTGCTGCCACGCCAGTATCGCTGACGATCGGCTTCCTCATCACGGCCTATATGTTGTTTTCACAGTCCTTCCTTCGCATGACCGAAACGCACCGATGGGCCAGAGTCTTGTCTAACTATGGCATGGTGCCGGGTGCGGTCGCAGCAATGGCGATCGGTTGGTCGCTCGCCGAGTATCCATTGCCTGAGATCGAGTATGGTTTCACACAACCTGCCTTTGCTGAGATGTGGAATTACCTGCCATTCAGCATAGGTATGCCAAGCATCAATATGTTTTTGCTCGCCGTACCGACGGCCGTGATCGCTTACATCATCGCGTTTGGAGATATCATTGTTGGAAAGAGTGTTCTGGCGCGGGTCGACCATCTACGCCCGGATGAAGACATTGATGTAGATGTTGACCGCGTTCACTTGGTGACCGGTATTCGCAACCTGATCCATAGCTTCTTCGCGCCCTTCCCTGGGCTCGCAGGGCCCTTGTTCACGGGCGTTATGGTCACGATGGCCGAGCGTTACCGGTACGGACGCCGGGCAATGGACTCCATCTATAGCGGCGCGGGAACATTCTATTTGGTCCTATTATTGGCCCTGTTCGCTTTGCCCCTCGTGACCTTATTCAGACCAGTCTTGCCAATCGCACTGTCGATTACCCTGCTTGTTACCGGTTACCTTTGCATCAGCGTTGCCGCCGATGAAATGAAAAACAATACCCAAATGGGTGTCGCCGGTACAATGGGTGTCGTCCTTGCGACATACGGAGCCGCATGGGGGCTGGTCGCCGGATTGGTTCTGTATTTCCTTTTGGAGTGGAGGGCGGGTTCCGACGAAGAGTCACCTGAAGTTGACCCGCAATCACAAGGAGCTGCAGATCGCGCGTCCCGCCATGATGGAGTTGATTGAAATTCGTGCTCACCCAAATGATCGTGTTCTGAGCGTTCTATTCAGGTCTGTTGTTTCAACCCAATGCGGACGAAGGTTATCTAATCCGGGCCACCAGCTTCAGACTTCTTCTTGGCCAGCGCTGTAGGCCAGTGCTGGAGAATTGGCACAAACCGATTTGCGGGGGCTGCACCTGGGGACGGACCGGTCCCTGTGTGTCCCGCTAAGATCCCTGATGTCAAAACCAAAAGTTCCCTGTTTTTTCCCGGGGAAAGCGCGCAAATGGTTGTGGAATCTGCAGGGTTTGCCGCCAATTCGTACTCTAGTTTGCCTGGAACGTTGAAGTGTCCCTGCATTTTCCCAGTTTTTGAGGGAAATAGGCGGAGGCGGGTTCGGTCATGACTGCGCACACCATTCTCTCCAGATTCTCCGAGAAACCCCTACGCCACGGCTGAGTTAAGTGTCCGTGGATGCTCATCCTGGAGGCAGTTCCAACGGCACAGTTGGTTGTTCCCCCGGTTGCGGCGGCTTGTCCTGCGCGGCAATAGCCGATACTTCTCCAGGGCTAAACAATCTTAGGGACGATCCATGCAGTTTGATGACGTAATTCTGGGCCGCCGGAGTATCCGGGGCTATAAATCTGAACCCGTTCCCAAGGCATTAATCGAAGAAGTTCTTTCGCTGGCAATGCGTGCGCCATCGTCCATGAACACTCAGCCGTGGGGTTTCTATGTCATCTCTGGCGAGCCGCTGGACCGCATTCGCGCGGGCAATACCGAACGGAATTTGGCGGGCATTCCGCACTCGCGCGAGTTCCGTATCGGCCAGGCCTTTGAGGGGAAGCATCGCGAAAGGCAGGTTGGTGTTGCCAAGCAGTTATTCTCTGCCATGGGGATTGCCCGTGAAGATAAAGACGCGCGCCAGGATTGGGTGTTGCGCGGCTTCCGTCAGTTCGATGCGCCGGTGTGCGTGATAGTGACATACGACCGCACGTTGGCTGATAGCGATGATACGGCGTTTGACTGTGGTGCAGTGACAACTGCTCTGGTAAATGCGGCGTGGTCGCGCGGTCTTGGTGCCGTTATAAACAGCCAGGGCATCATGCAATCTCCTGTCGTGCGGGAACATGCAGGCATTGCAGACGATCAGGTTATCATGAAGGCGGTTGCGCTCGGCTGGCCTGATGAAGCTTTCCCTGCCAATGCAGTGGTTTCAGAGCGCAAGAGCGTCGAGGAAGCCACGGTATTCGTCGGCTTTGGCGAGTAGCTTGGCGCACACGTGCTGCGTACACATTCAGCACGGGCCTATCCCATTCTTTCAATCTTGGTTGGGCGTTTTTCTAGAACCTGGTCAGTGAAGTGAATGAAGTGCTCGCAACAAAGGTTCCAACATGGCTGAAAAGACATTTGACTACATTATTGTGGGCGCAGGGTCGGCGGGGTGTGTTCTTGCCAATCGGTTGACCGCGAGTGGCGAGCATAGCGTACTTCTTCTTGAGGCTGGTGGCAGCGACAGGAATCTCCTTGTGCAGATGCCAACCGCCTTGTCCTATCCCATGGCGTCGAAGACATACAATTGGGGTTACAATTCGCAGCCCGAACCAGCCGTCGATAACAGGCAGATAACCTGTCCACGAGGTAAGGGGTTAGGTGGCACATCCACTATCAATGGGATGGTCTACGTCCGTGGCCATGCATGTGACTTTGACGAATGGGAAGAGCACGGTGCGGCTGACTGGAGTTATGCTGACTGTCTTCCCTACTTCAAGCGCTCGGAGACGTGGCAGGGCGGCGAAGATGCGTATCGTGGCGGCGAGGGTCCTCTCGGCGTGACCGGCGGGAACAACATGACCGGCAATCCGCTTTATCAGGCATTTATCGATGCTGGGGTGGAGGCCGGGTATCCACGGACGCATGACTATAATGGTCTGTGTCAGGAGGGCTTTGGCCCCATGCACATGACGGTGCGTGGCGGGGTGCGGGAGTCAACATCACGGGCCTTTCTCAGGCCAGTGATGAAGCGCCCAAACCTGACGATCATCTCGAAGGTCCTTGTCGATAAAGTTCTCTTCGAGGGAACCTGTGCGACGGGCGTCATTGCGCGCCGAGGAAGAAACGGTCAGGGCACAACCTACCGCGCGAAAAAGGAAGTTATCCTGGCGGCAGGGTCAATCGCTTCGCCCATGATCCTGCAGCGCTCAGGGATCGGTCCAGGCGCCGTTCTGAACAAAGCGGGCGTGGAGCCTGTACACCAGCTACAAGGGGTTGGGCAGAACCTCCAGGACCACACAGAGATCTATTTCCAATTCCATTGCAAGCAACCTGTAAGTCTGAACAGCAAGCTCGGACTGTTTTCCAAGTTTTTGATCGGCGCGCGCTGGTTCTTCTTCAAGAGTGGGCTTGGGGCGACAAATCACTTTGAATCATGCGCGTTTATTCGGTCTGAAGCTGGGCGAAAATCGCCAGACATCCAGTTTCATTTTCTACCAGCGGCAATGCGCTATGATGGCACCGCCGCGATCGACGGGCATGGGTTTCAGGTTCATGTGGGCCCCAACAAACCAAAGAGCAGGGGTCATGTTGCGATTGCATCATCTGACCCAGCGGATGAACCAAATATATTTTTCAACTATCTTCAACATGAAGATGATGTTGCTGCCTGGCGGCGCTGTATCAGGCTGACACGCGAGATTATCGCGCAGCCTGCCATGGATGCGTATCGCGGCGATGAGATCCAACCGGGGCTGGACGTGGCGTCCGATGATGAGATCGACGATTGGGTTCGCGCAAATCTTGAGAGCGCATATCATCCTTGTGGCACTTGCAGGATGGGACCAGAAGATGATCCAGGCGCTGTCGTCGATACGCAGTGCCGTGTGTTCGGCATCGAGGGTCTGCGCGTAGTAGACGCGTCTGTTTTTCCGACCGTCCCCAACGGGAACATCAATGCCCCTACCATTATGGTTGCCGAACGGGTTGCGGACATGATCCTTGAGAGACCACAATTGCCACAAAGTGACGTGCCGACTTGGATTGCTGAGAACTGGGAAAACAGTCAGCGTGAAAGCACGCCTCTGCGCTAGCGGTCAATACTCGACAAGCATCGCCGAACCCGTGACACTGCATGTTCCTGCACAACTGCTCGATCATCAGAGTCCCAAACGATAGAAATGGAAATCTCGTGGCTACATACACCGACAAAACTGTTTGGATCACCGGCGCGTCTTCTGGCATTGGGGAGGCACTTGCAAAATCATTTGCGGCTGAAGGAGCAAACATCATTCTGTCTGGACGACGGGTCGATGCCCTTCAGTCAGTTGCGGACCAATTGCCGACAGATGCGCTCGTGCTGCCATTTGAAGTGACGGACTACAGCGTTCTGGAGTCTATTGTGGTGAATGCGTGGGCCTGGAAAGGCCGGGTCGATATATTGGTCAACAATGCTGGCGTGAGCCAGCGGAGCCTAGCAGTTCACACGGCTCCACAAGTCTATACAGACCTGCTCAATATTGACTTGATCGCACCCATTTGGCTGACCCAATTGCAACTCCCCCGCATGGTGGAGGCAGGTGGTGCCCACATCATCGCGATCAGTTCTGTTGCAGGCCGCATTGGGGCGCCTCTTCGAACTGCTTATTCAGCCGCAAAACATGGTCTCATCGGTTATATGGATGCGCTGCGAACAGAAGTGTCTGGCCGACATAACATCAATGTGACAAATGTGCTGCCCGGGTCGGTCGCGACGAATGTGTCCCGCAATGCCTTTACAGCTGATGGCTCCATCAGAGGAAAGTCAGATCAGGCAATTGAGTCCGGGGATGATCCAATGGATTGCGCAAAAGCAATTTTGGAGGCTGTGGCGAGCAACACACCTGAGCTGATCTTTGCGAGCGGTGTCGAGTTGGATCTCGCAAAGCTCCGCCATTCAGATCCCGAGAAGCTTTTTGCGATGGGAGCTGAAATTGGGGCCAAAATTTCTGAGCAATATGAAGCTGGCAATGACGGATAGGCACGAAGGTGTCTTGCTACCGGTCAAAAAGGGGCCTCCAAGTGGGGCCCCTCATTCGTTGCCGTCAATCTGATGTGCGCTTGTGTTCTGCTTCGCTGAACACCCGGAGAAAATTGCCACCCCAAATTTTGCCAATATCCTCACCTGAATATCCCGCTCGCACCAGTTCAAGGGTGACGTTCATCGCGTCGCTCGCGTCGCTATAGCCTTCAATGCTACTGCCATGATTGAAATCGTTGCCGATGCCAACATGGTCCACACCGATCCGCTCAACAATATAGTTGATATGAGAAATCATATCCGAAACGCTCCCTGCGCCGATGGTCGACCGCATCTCGACAAGGAAAGCGCGCTGAGCTGCTGGGTCTTCAAGCTCCCAGTAAAGTTCATAAGGATACGCGTAGGCAGCTGGCAGGCCTGCTTTCAGACGGACAGCAATGACGGCTTCAAGCACATCAGGATCAGAGAGAGCCACCAGATAGGCGCCGAACGCTGCGACATGGATGACGCCTCCCTTTTCACCGATAAGATCAATTTCTTCATCCGACAGATTGCGCGTGACATTTGAGATCGCACGCACATTGGAATGGCTGGCAATCACCGGCGCACGGGACAGGGAGATCGTCTGCAGTGCCGCGGCCTTCGACATTTGGGAAATGTCGACAATCCCGCCAAGCTGATTGATCCGATCTATGGCAGCTTCCCCAAGGGTCGACAGGCCTCCATGTTCCTCCGTGGGTTCATAAGCACGCGTTGCGCCGTCATAGAGGGGACGTGATGAGTCAGCGAAATCATTATGTCCCAAATGATTGAGCCCGAAGACACGCACACCAGCCTGGTAGAATTCATCTAGTGCTGAAATGTTGCCCTCAAGGGATCGTGCATTTTGAAAGCCGAGAATGAGCGCTGCCTTCCCGGCACCCTGTGCTGCCTCTATGTCAGCTGGTGACGTTGCAAGAGCAAGCGTTTCGGGGAAATCAGCAACCAGTTTTAGCGCCGCTGCCAATTTTTCATCGGCGATAGCTCGTGCCGCGGCATCCCCCTCGGCGGTGCGTGGTCCTGGTCCGACGGCAACGGACATGACGACGGCACCAACACCGCCTTCTTTGAGCTTCTCAGGACTGACTTTCGACACACCTCCTTCACCCAGATAGCTCAGCGAGGTTGAGGGGATAACAATGTCAGCATGGGCATCGAGCACCAGGCTTTCTGCATGGATGGCGCGAGCCTTCTCAGCGAGTGCCGCATCAGAGAGTGTTGTCTCAGCGTGCAAGCCGCTACCTGCAGCCAGACTAGCAACGAAGAGCAGAAGGTTGCCGATCAGGTGCGCGGGCTTTGTCAATGCTCGTTTCGGGTAACTCGTCATTTGTTCTCTCCGTCGAACCTGCGGGTACGCCAGTTTTACCTGTCAAAAATGTAGTATACAGAAGGCTGAGCGCGGACAAAACGCAATTTGATGCCAGTGGGCAATTGGCGGGTTTGGTTTTGGGGGATGGATATGCATTGGTTAAAAGCAAACACGGACGCGTTGCAGGCACTCGGCGCAATTCTGACTGTTGTCTTTGCCGTCGTCGCATTGGTTGCGATCAAGTGGCAGATCGACGCGTCGGATCAATTGCAGAAAGAGCAGTCTGCCCGCGACATGTACAGAGAGCATCTTTCACTTGCCATTCAGCACCCCAAGATTGCCTATACCGACTATTGTGAGCTGAAGGCCGGGAAAGAGCGGCTCGCACATGAAGCCTTTGTGGAACACTTTCTCTACACCGCAGAGCAGCTAACTGCTCTGGGCGCACATTGGCAGCACACCGTCAATGCGGTTCTAGAGGAACACAGTTCCTATCTCTGCTCACGAAGTGAGTGGGGTGACTATCCAGCGGATCTGACAAGGCTCATTCATGCGGTTCGAGCAGACAAGTGCCGCGCCATCAGAACATGTCCGGTAGATGATTGAGTGCGGCCTGCCCAGCGTAGTGCGCCCAATACCTCAATCACCGCGCGCATCTCTGCCAATTATCTCGTCAAATCAGCAGGTGAGAGACATAAAGGTCTCGTAGCGCAGGTTATGGTGGGCTGACGAAGAGGTGCCGCGCCATAGATTGAAGACCAGCCACATACTCTTCTCTGGACCATCCGCACTCAATGGTGAGTTGTTCCCAATTTCTGAGCGACAGCATTGTCCACAAAAGGTCTGTGGCCTGAACAGGTGAATAAAACGGCGTCAGGGCATTGTCACGAGCAAGGTCCCTGATCGCCGCTTCGCACCCTTCCCGCATATCCTGCATGCGCTTGTCCCACGCAGCGGCGGCTTCGGCATCTGTGTCGCGCATAGCGAGGAGTGCTTTGCCGATACCGTAAATCTCCGGAAGGTAGCCCCCCCAGGCTTTGATGAAGGCATCCAGACGTTCCTTGCCAGTCTCGGCAGTCCGGCTGGCGGTAAGTCTGTCCTCACCTCCATGGAGGTCGTCAACATAGTGCGTGGTGGCGATCAGCAACTCACCGCGTGTCCGAAAATGCAGATAGAGCGCCTGGCGGGAAATTCCCGCTTTGCCTGCGATATCGGACATTCGCACACCTTTTCCTTGGCCTTCCTCCAGCAAATTCAGGGAAGCCTGCAGAATTCTGGTCCGAGTCGAAACTGTTTCACTTGACATGGTGTCTAGTACCGCCTACTTGTCGTCATGTCAATTGACATGGTGTCAAGAAAGGAGCGCGTTATGTCCCAAATCTGGTTTCTGTTCCTGAGTGAATTTTCTCTCATTTCCGCGGCGCTCATCGCGGGGGTGTTTCTGACCTTCTCCGATTTCGTGATGAGGTCCCTGGATGGCGCAAAGACAAGTGCTGGCATTGAGGTGATGCAGGCCATCAATCGTGAAGTTTTCAGAACAATCTTCATGGTTTTGCTGATTGGCATGTGGCCAGTTTCAGCTGGCCTTGGGGTCTATGCATTTCTCCAACCAGCCCAAAGCGGTGGGGCCGCAATTATGGCCGCAGCAATCATCTATTCAGTTGGTGTGATGGGCATCACGCTTGTCTTCAACGTGCCGATGAACAATCGCTTGGCAGCCAGGGATTCTGACAGCCCGGAAGCAGAGGCCTATTGGTCAGACACCTATTTTCCGCATTGGACATTTTGGAACTGGGTGAGAGCTGTCGCGTCGGCTGCGGCAGCGGTCTGCTACCTCACGGCCTGTTTGCAAATCGTGCATCACAGTTAGCACCCAATCTTGAGAGGACGAAGACGATGGAAAGCAACTTGAAATTGAAAACACTTCTGTTCATTACCGGCCTTATCGGCGTCGGGATTGGCGCGGCGATCCTGTCGGCGCCGGTAGCCTTTCACGCGACCAGCGGAATAGTTGTGAGTGGTGATGAGAGCCTGATGAGTGAGATGCGCGCGGCGGGCGGCGCTCTGTTCGCCTGTGGCTTTCTGGTTCTCTTAGGTGCCTTCATCGCGCGCCTGACATATACAGCTCTTGTCCTCTCAACAGTGCTATACATGTCATATGGCCTCTCTCGCCTGGTGAGCATGGCCGTTGACGGCATGCCGTCCGGCAACCTTGTGGCTGTGACCCTGTTTGAACTGGGCGTCGGCTTCGTCTGCGCTCTCGCTCTGGTCAACATCAAAATCCCAAGCAGTCCCAACGGCAATGCGCGCGTCTAGCCCCCTGTGAAATGCCACCTCACGTCTGGACCATCTGGCAGTCGGAGGCTTGGACTGTTTGTGCTATGTATCAGCGGCGTCCCCGAATTGGGCACGTGGGGGATGGTGCATGCAGAAAGATCAATACGGAAATCCGCTGACAACCAGTTCGGCCAAAGCGCGCGATGCGTATGTGTTGGGGCTTGAGAGAAATCTGGGCGGCGCGCCGAGCGCGGAGGAAGCTTTTCAACAAGCCGTCAGTGAAGATGAAAACTTCGCGATTGCCCATCTGGCGATCGCGCGCAATCGGCAGGTTGAAGGACGCGGTGTGAGCGGGCGTGAACCCCTCGCCAAAGCAAAGGCCTGTGCCGAGGGCGTAAGCCTGCGAGAGCAAGGCCACCTGGCGATCATCAGCTCTCTGTTGGTGGGTGACAGTGGTGGCGCTTATGAGAAAGCGCAGGACCATCTGCGCGAATTTCCCCGCGATGTGATGATTGCACAAGCCTGTCTTGGCGTCTTCAGCCTGATTGGATTTGGAGGTCAACCGGGTCGCGAGGCCGAAAACCTCGCTCTTTCATCCATGCTGGCACCCCATTATGGCGACGACTGGTGGTTTCTATCGACACACGCGTTTGCACAAATGGAGGCGGGACAATTGGGGCCGGCAGCCCGTTCCATCGAGCGCTCCCTTGCGGGCAACCCCCGAAACGCTAACGCTGCCCACCATCGCGCACATCTCCACTATGAAATGGGAGAGACCGCGGCCGGACTTGCCTACTTGAAGGACTGGATATCTGAATATGACCGCCAAGGCGTCATGCATTGTCATCTATCCTGGCACATTGCGCTTTGGGCGCTTGCCGAAGGTGATGTCGACACAATGTGGCGTGTTGCAGATGCCGCTATTGATCCCGGCACCAGCTCCGGTCCTGCACTCAACATCGTGACCGACATGCCAGCGCTCCTCTTCCGTGCAGAACTTGCAGGCGTTGACGTGGAGCCGGATCGTTGGAAATCAATTAGCGAATATGCGACGGCGCGGTTCGCAAAGCCACGCCTGGCCTTTGCAGACTTCCATGCAGCCCTTGCACATGCGATGGCGGGAAATACAGAAGGCGTTGCGAACATTGTTCAAAATGCCAACGGGCCCGCAGAAGACCTTGTGCGCGCACTTGCAGAAGCATTCGGCGCATTGGCAAAAGAAGACTGGGCTAGCGCGACGATCAGCCTGACAGGCGTAATGTCAGATCACGCACGACTTGGCGGCAGCAGAGCGCAGCGCGACCTGATCGAGCTCACCCTGGCATCGGCCCTTGTCAGGCAAGGCAAAGCGGACGAGGCAGCAAGATTGCTGCAAGGTCGCCGCCCACTTGCATTGGGTGCATCACTCCAAACTCTTTCCAACTAACCAAGAAGCAAGGTAACGACCTGAATGACAAATATTGTCTCAGACGCGGCACGTGAAATCGGCGACCGCGTAGAAACATTCGTGCGAACTGAAATCGCCCCTTATGAAAAAGATCCCCGCGCTGGCGCCCACGGCCCAACCGAAGAACTTGTGCGGGAAATGCGGGGCAAGGCCAACAGGGCCGGCGTCATGACGCCACATATTCGGAAGGATGGCGGTCATTTCAGCCAGGTCGAGACCGCCTACATCCTAAAAAAATCGGGACTCTCGCCGCTCGGGCCCGTCGCCTGTAACACAATGGCGCCAGATGAAGGCAACATGTTCCTTCTGGGCAAAGCGGGAAGCGACGAACAGAAAGAGCGTTTTCTGGCGCCGCTCGTCAGCGGCGAAGCGCGCTCAGCCTTTTTCATGACTGAACCATCAGGCGATGGTGGCGCAGGCTCTGACCCCTCCATGATGCAGACCGAAGCCAAACTCGATGGCAATCATTGGGTCATCAATGGCAAGAAGACCTACATCACGGGAGCTGACGGCGCCAAGGTGGGGATTGTCATGGCCAATTCAGCCGAAGGCGCGTGCATGTTCCTCGTGGACCTGCCAGACCCTGCCATACAGATCACCCGCGTACTGGAGACGATTGACAGCTCAATGCCTGGTGGCCACGCAGAAATCACGATCGACAATCTGCGCGTTCCCTCAGACCAAATGTTGGGGCAGCCAGGTCAGGGCTTCCGGTTTGCGCAAGTACGTCTTGCACCGGCTCGGCTTTCTCATTGCATGCGGTGGTATGGTGTTGCGGTTAGAGCGCAAGAAATTGCCACTGAATATGCCTGTCATCGGGAAGCGTTCGGCAAGCTTCTAATAGATCATGAAGGTGTTGGTTTCATGTTGGCGGAAAACCAGATTGATCTGAAGCAGTCAGAGCTCATGATTGATTGGTGTGCTGCAACCCTCGACAGTGGCGAAGACGGGAATGTTGAAAGCTCTATGACCAAAGTGTCCGTGTCAGAAGCTCTGTTCCGTGTCGCAGACAGGTGCGTTCAGGTGATGGGTGGTTTGGGTGTGACCGGCGATACAATTGTCGAGCAACTCTTCCGTGAAGTGCGCGCCTTCCGCATCTATGACGGTCCAACCGAAGTGCACAAATGGTCGCTCGCGAAGAAGATCAAGAAAAAGACGCTTGCGGCGATGTAGTACTGATCTTTCCGGATGTAGTCAGGGGCGCGCCTATATCGCCCCTGACACTACTTAGCTGTAGCGGTAAGGTCGTCCAGCCTTTTGCATATCAGCGTTGTATTTTTTGAAGATCTCAACAACCTTGGCCTTGGTCGCCGACTCCGCGGCAATCTCATCCCAGAAGGTAAGAGCTGCGGCTTCAACCGTTGCCCACTCTTCATCTGGAATTGATGTCAGCTTCATCTTGGTGCCGTCAACGCGAAGCGATGCTTCGCCGCCCCAATACCACCACTGACGATAGTAGTGAGAGCTGTCCATGGTGATTTTGAGCAGCTCTTTCAAATGTTCAGGCAGCTCGTTATACCGGTCCATATTCGCAAAGAACGACCCGGCCCAGGCACCAGAGATATTGTTGGTCAGGAAATAGTCTGTCACGTCCGCCCAGCCAACCGTGTAATCCTCTGTAATGCCCGACCAGGCGACACCGTCCAGTTCGCCCGTCTGTACCGCGACTTCAATGTCCTCCCAGGGAAGAGTGACGGGAACCACACCAAACTGGCTCAGGAAACGACCGGCAGTCGGAAAAGTGAACACCCGCTTGCCCTTCAAGTCTTCCAAACTGTTGATCGGATCCTTGGTCGCGAAGTGGCACGGGTCCCAGGCCCCTGCAGAGAGATGCTTCACACCGACTTTGGAATACTCCTCGTCCCAAATTTCATTGAGCCCATATTGATTAAACAGTACCGGCACATCGAGTGAATATCGCGAGGCGAACGGGAAGTACCCGCCGAAGACGGTCACTTCGGTTGGCGAGGCCATGGAATCATCATCCGACTGAACGGCATCAATCGTGCCGTTCTGCATGGCGCGGAAAAGCTCGCCTGTCGGCACCAACTGATCGGCAAAAAAGAGTTCGATCTGCATTTCATCGCCAGCGATTTTATTGAAACTGTCGATGGCAGGCTTGATCACATGTTCAGCAAGGGCGGGGCCTGCATAGGTCTGCATCCGCCAACGGATAGTCGTGTCTGCGTGGACAGCAGGCGCTGCCAAGGTTGCGGCGCCGGCGACACCGGCGGTGGTCAGAAACTTACGTCTGGTCGTCATGTCTCGTCTCCTTGTTGATCTATTTGGTACTCAAGCGGTGATACGCGGATGCAGCTCCTTTTGAAGTTCTGCCTATTTTCCGTAAACAGCCTCCGGCAACCAGAGGGCGATCTGCGGGAAGACCATGATGAGGGTCAGTGCCAATAACATCACCATAACGAAGGGAAGGATGGAACCATAAATGTCTCGCAGACTGATTTCTGGCGGTGCCATAGCGCGCATCAGGAACAAATTGTACCCAAAGGGCGGCGTCATATAGGCGATCTGTGTCGTGATTGTGTAGAGAATGCCATACCAGACGAGATCAAAGCCGAGGGCGCCTACAAGTGGTACGTAAAGCGGTGCGACGATGACGAGCATGGCTGTGTCGTCAAGGAAGGTGCCCATCAAAAGAAAGCTGAGTTGCATGAGGATCAGGATCATCCAAGGGTTAAGGCCAAGCTGATCTGTAAACAGATTGTCGATGGCGCGCACAGCGCCCAGACCGTCAAACACCGCACCGAACCCCATCGCCGCCAGGATGATCCACATAAACATGCACGAGATGGCAAGCGTCTGACGCACCGAAACCTCAAAGACGTCACGGGTCATGCGACGTTTCACAATTGCAGCGACAAGAGCGGCCAATGCACCAATGGCTGAGCTCTCAACCAGCGATGTCCACCCATTCACAAACGGCACCATCATTGCTGCAAAAATGCCAAGTGGGAGCAGGCCTGCCTGCAGAAGGCGAAGCTTTTCGCTCAGGGGAACGTTGCGCTCCTCAGGCGGCAGGGCCGGCCCCAGCGCCGGGTTGATCCGACACCGAATGTAGATATAAGCAACAAACATGGCTGCCATCATGAGGCCGGGAAGAACCCCAGCAAGCCAGAGTTGGCCAACCGGCTGGCGCGCGATCATCGCATAGAGAACGAGCACGACAGAGGGGGGGACAAGAATGCCAAGTGAGGATCCTGCCTGCACGACACCTGTCACCATCTTTTTGTCGTAGCCCCTGCGCAATAGCTCGGGCAGCGCGATGGTTGCGCCAATCGCCATGCCCGCGACAGAGAGACCGTTCATTGCAGAAATCAGCACCATGAGGCTGATCGTTCCAATCGCCAGTCCGCCGCTGACGGGGCCCATCCAGACATGAAACATTTTGTAGAGGTCGTCGGCAATTTTTGATTCCGACAAGACGTAACCCATGAAAATAAACATGGGCAGGGTCAGAAGCGGGTACCACTTCATCAACTTCATCGCCGACGAAAAGGGAATGAGAGATCCGCCAGTGCCCCAGAGCGTCAGGGCGGCAATCGCGGCGACAGCACCAATGGCACCGAACACGCGTTGACCTGTCATGAGCATCAGCATCATCGACGAGAACATCAGGATGGCGATCAACTCATACGACATCAGAGCTCAACCTTCTTGATTTTCGCAATGTCCTTGCAGAGCTCCGAGATGGCTTGCAGCAGCATCAAAAAGAAGCCAAGCGTCATGATGGTCTTGATGGGCCAAAGATAGGGCCGCCACGCGCTCGGGTTGCGCTCTCCATATTTGAAAGAATAGTTGGTGCTATCAACCGCGCCATAGAGCAGAACGGAGAGGTAGAAAATCAGCAGCAGCACTGTGAAGCTGTCAAACCAAGCTTTGCGCCGGTCAGACCAATTTCCGTAAAAGAGATCCATCCGCACATTGGAGCCCAGCTGAATGGAATAGGGGCCTCCCATAATGTAATAGGTGACCATCGCGAATTGAGCGACTTCCAGTGTCCACAGCGACGGCAGGAAAAAAGTTTTTGAAACTGAAGACCAGAGCAGGATCGCCATCATGACGAAGATGCCATACATCATCACGCGCCCGATGCGGTAATTGACACTATCGACTGTGCGCACATAAACGCTCACAAATCGGGGCATTGCGTATCCTCTTATGTCTCAGGCAAGACATCGTGATACGTCTTCAGACAATTCACAAGTAGGCTTTGCGAACGAACGTGATGACGCCTACTGCGCATAGATTGCCGCGTTCCAGATGTCAGCTGAGGTCTTGCCAATGGCGGAGGCATCGTCTGGGTCGGCGAGAAGCATATTGTCGTTTGCGAGCGCATTGTTCATCAAAATGAGGGCACGCGCTGTTCGGTCTGGATCTGATACAGCGGATCTTCCCAACATAATCTGCTGACGAATGAAGCGTGCCGTCTTCTCAATGAAATAGTCGATAATGCGCTCCCGCCACTCGCTATAAACATGGGCGCTATTGTTGGAGGCATGTTCCAGCGCGCGCATGGCTGTGTGGTGAGCCTCCATGGCCATGAACATGTCGGTGAGGTGGATTTGAGTGTCGACCAGATAATTATCGCTGCCCTTGCCTGCGAGCCAATCGTCGACAGGCGCACGAATGGCTTCTTCAAAACGATCGATAAAGCCCAGTGCCAACTCATCGACACTTTTGAAGTAGTGATAGAAGGACGACCGCGTCATTTCCGTGCGCTGCATAATCACGTCGACAGTCAAGGAGCCGAATTCGACATCCGCCAGCGCCGCCACCGTCGCGTCGATAATTTCTTCGCGGGCCATCTCTGGTGTACGGCGTCTTCGTTGGGATCTTTCCGACATTTTTGGCTCATTTCATAGGTTTTACTGCACCTACGCGGTGTGCAGGTCAGTCTAGATACCTTATTGACAGGTCGTCAATAGTGGATCATTCTTTCTGTCCTATCGTGGTGACGGAAGTGCCGAGGGAGAGATGGCGATGAATATGCACGCAAACGGAATGTCTGGTGGGCAGGACGCGAACTGGGCAAAGGCTGGAACACAACCACGTGTCGCCATTATTGGTGCAGGCATGTCCGGTATCGCTGCGGTCGTGAAGTTGCGCAAAGCTGGATATACCGATCTCACGGTTTACGAGAAGACCGATAAAGTTGGTGGGACCTGGCGCGAAAACCAATATCCGGGTCTGTCCTGCGATGTACCATCCCGTTGGTATTCGTTCTCCTTTGCACTGAACCCTGATTGGACACACCGCTTTTCTTATGGACCTGAAATTCAGGCCTATATGGAAAAGACGGCAAAGGATTTTGGCGTCACCGACATTGTTAAGTTCAACACGCCTGTTGCCGACCTGTCTTACGAAGGTCCTCATTGGCGATTGACGACCGGCTCTGGCGACGTAGAGCGCTATGACATTGTCATTTCCGCGACGGGTGTTTTACACAATCCCGTCCTGCCCAAGATTGAGGGCCTCGAAACTTTCAAAGGCGACATGTTTCATACAGCGCGGTGGGATCATTCCGTAAAGCTGGACGGTCGCAAGGTTGGTATCATCGGCACGGGCTCGACCGCGGCGCAGATTATTGGTGCGATCACCAAAAAAGTTGCCACGATGAATGTCTTTCAGCGCACACCGCAATGGATGATCCCCTTACCGCAGAGGGAATACTGGGGCGTCACGAAATGGCTAATGCGCACCTTCCCAGCTCTCCAGAAGCTCACGTACAATTTCTACTTCAAAACGATGACGAAGCATTTTGGTGCTGCGACAACCGGCAATCAGAAAGAGCTTCAGAAAATCCAGGAAGCCTGCTCAAAGCATTTGGAAGATGAAGTGAAAGATCCGGTGCTTCGCGCGAAGTTGACGCCAGATTATCAGGCGGCCTGTAAGCGTCTCATTTTCTGTTCCGAATTTTATCCCGCGATCACCAGCGACAATGCCAATCTAATCACAGAGGGCATAAAACGAATTGTACCCAATGGTATCGAGACAGCAGACGGCCAAGTTCACAACCTGGATGTACTTGTTTTGGCGACCGGGTTTGACGCGACGTCCTTCATTCTCCCGACAACAGTAACGGGCGAGAATGGTCGCGATCTGGGCGAAGCCTGGGACGGGTCACCGCGCGCACATCGCGCAGTTGGCATGCCAGGCTTTCCAAATTTCTGGATGTTGGAAGGCCCCACTGGGCCTGTCGGAAATCTCTCCCTCATCACCATCACGGAGCACCAAGTCGACTATGTGATTTCGATGCTCGACAAAATGCGCGACGAAGGACTTGAGGCCATTGCGCCAAAGCAGGCATCGTTTGAAGCCTACAATGCAGAGATGCATGAGCGCGTTCCCTCGACAGTTTGGGCAAGTGGCGGGTGTGATAGTTGGTATTTTGACAAATCGGGCGTGCCGAACCTCTATCCATTTCCGCCTGACAAATATTTGAACGACATGCATGACCCGGACTTCTCTGAATACCGATTGATTGCCGACGGCAAAGAATCTGACGAAATGCAGGCAGCAGAATAGCGGCCTGCCGCGCATGCCGCAGCTGCGCTT
>JAJFGY010000158.1 GCA_021775935.1 Alphaproteobacteria bacterium | reverse complement strand
ACTCGTTTGATGCCTACCTCAACACAAATTACACCGCCGATCCGGATACGGCTTACCGCTATGCCAAAGGCATACCTGTGGTGAACCCTGGTCATCAGGGTCGCGTTCAGATCGATACGCCGCTCGACTTTCTCGTGATTGCTGACCATGCGGTGATGCTGGGCGGGATCCGTCACATCGTTGACAAGGGCATTCCGACTGAGGGCATGGGTCTCTATGACAAAGGTCGCGCGTGGCTTGCCCAGCGTTGGCTGCGCGGCGTCGTTGCCGATGATGAAGGCATGTCCGCCTTTGCGTCTTTCCTGCCCGAACCGATGTCGGTAGAAGAAGCTGCTGCAACCCCAACTGCGGCCGGAATTCCCGGCTGGCGAACAATGGCGCGCACAAGTTGGCAGGAAACCATCGCTGTTACAGACAGCCATAATGAGCCGGGCACATTTACTAGCTTTATTGGTTGGGAGTGGAGCTCCATTCCAGGAGGCGCCAACATGCACCGGGTTGTCTTCACGCCCAACGGCGCAGACATCGCCGGTCAGTTCCAGCCTTTCTCGACCGCCGACAGCGCCTACCCGGAAGACCTCTGGAACTGGCTGGATGAAACATCGGAACGCACAGGTGCTGAGTTTGTCGCGATCCCTCATAACTCTAACATCTCCAAAGGCTACATGTTCTCCGAAACAAACCTGCGCAGCGAGGCTGTGACAGCGGAGATGGCGCGCACACGCATGGAATGGGAGCCCGTCGCCGAGATCACACAGTTCAAGGGCGACAGCGAAACCCATCCGTCATTGTCACCTGATGACGAGTTCGCCGACTTCGAAACCTACACCCACTACATCCAACAGAATGCGCCGGAATACGCGCCTGTTGCAGGCGACTATGTTCGTTCCGCGTTGCTCAGCGGCATGGAGATTGAAAACAAGATTGGGGTGAACCCGTTCGCCTTTGGCGTCATCGGGTCAACAGACAGCCATACCGGCCTTGCGTCTGCAGAAGAACCGAACTTCTGGGGCAAGTTCCCCCGCGACACGACACCTGCCGGGAAGAACAGCCTCCGGCGCATCGGCGCAGGGGGCAGCGGTCCTAATGGCTGGTCCATGTCGGCCTCTGGCCTTGCGGCTGTGTGGGCTGAAGAGAATACGCGCGAGTCCATTTTTGCAGCCTTCAAACGTCGCGAAGTTTACGGCACCACAGGCCCGCGCATCGCGGTGCGTTTCTTTGGCGGATGGGAATTTGATGCCGGAGCAGCTGAGGCCGCAAACCTCGCTGATGTCGGATATGCCGGTGGCGTTCCCATGGGCGGGGATCTGACCGCCGCGCCAGCGGGCCAGGCGCCGCAGTTCCTCGTGCGGGCCACGAAAGATCCAACATCCGGCAACCTCGACCGGGTACAGGTTGTCAAAGGCTGGCTTGGCGCAAATGGCGAAGCGCAAGAACGTGTTTATGATGTGGTCTGGTCTGACGGACGTGTTGCTGGTGCAGACGGCAAAGTGCCTTCGGTAGGCAACACGGTCGACATCACAACAGGTCGTTACGAAAACACGATTGGCGCCGCTGAACTATCCGCCGTTTGGGAAGACCCTGACTTCGATGCGAGCCAGAACGCGTTCTACTATGCACGTGTACTTGAAATTCCAACACCGCGGCATTCCCTGTTTGACGCTTTGGCGCTGGGCATTGACGTGGAGGAGACAGGGCATCCTGCGACCATTCAGGAGCGGGCCTATTCATCTGCGATCTGGTACAAGCCCTGATCTCTCCCTTGCCGCGTTTCCCGGAAACGCTTGATTGATCAGTGCACAAAGTCCAAGGGCAGCTTCGGCTGCCCTTTCTTTTTTCAGGCGACCACAGCGATGAAGCGTTCAATGGTCCAGAAGGCTGCAAGGCTTCCCACGACGTAAGCCGCAGGCTGCGTGACTTCTGTGAGGGTCCAGGTCTTTGCGTCAGCTTTCACCAATGCAAAGGCCCGAAGCACCAGAAACGTCACGGCAACCAGCGCCAGAATGAAGGCGATCTGTCCAACCTCAACCCCTAGATTGAAGAAGAGCAGCGCCAGCGGCACTTCTGTTTGGGGCAGACCGATCTCCCCCAGCACGGCGGCAAAACCAAAGCCGTGTAGCAGACCAAAACCGCTTGAGATCAATATTGGATATTTCCATGTGAGGGTGTCGCGCGCCGGACGCGCCAGCTCTGCCGCCACAAACACAATGGAGAGCGCAATAACTGCCTCCAAAGGTGCAATCGGTACTCGCACAATATCAAGGGCTGCCAATGCCAATGTGACGGAGTGGGCGAGAGTAAACCCCGTGACGATAAGCAACACCCGCTTTATCGTTCCCGCCAACATCACCAAACATGCAACAAACAGAAGATGGTCATAGCCGGTGAGAATGTGCTCAATGCCGAGCTTCAAATATTCACTGGCGACGCTGCCCGCGTCTTCCGCATTTGGAATTTCAACGCGTATGGTGTCGGGCCCGTTGCGAATGACCTGCACTTCACCGGAAGGACGGATGACACGCACGAGAGAAGAGACGACCGGATTTCCCCTCGGGTAGGTGATTGAGACATTTAGAGGGGCGTCGAGGGTGCGGCAATCAAACAGACCCTGACCAATATCCCGTGACGGTGCCAAGGCGGTATCTGGCGTCTGCACGCGCTCACATGCCGCTGGCAGCGTGATCTCAGGTGTATTGCCCCGGTCGACCGTGGAGGGCACCCGCCACTTTAGGAAAACAGCGCCGGTTTCCTTTTCCTCAATTTCAATGAAGAGCGGTCTTCCTTCATGGGCAGAGACGGGACCAGTGAAAAGCAATAGCAAGCCTGCCAAGACGAGAAAGATGCGGCTCATTCTGTCGCTCCGCCGGTCACATCAATCTCGATGTCATATTCCGCGGCGATTTTCGCAATGGCGGCTTCCTTGTCTGCCTCCAAACGTGCGCGCAACGCATCTTCACCGACACGGGTGCGCACTTCTTCCAATGTGGCGTCACGTCCGGCGGTCACAGACGTCACCATTACAAGGTGCGCCCCATAGGGCGAGGTGAAAACGCCTTGCCAGCGACCGTCTTCAGCATCCAACGCAAAAACGGCTTCTGCCATTTCAGGGCCAAAGTGGCTGACAACAAAATCATAGGTACGTTCCACATAATTCACATGGAATGGAAAGCGATCGCCTTGTCCCGGTGCGCCTGCAAAAGGCACCTGTTCAGCGTTCAGCCTGGCAAGCGCTGCTGTCGCCAGATCAAGGGTGGCATCCCCCTGTTTTGCCTTGTCAAAGAAAACGTGGGTGAAGGTGATGGACGGCGCAACGATATAGTCTTGTTTGTTTGCATCAAAATGGGCCTGAAGATCCGCGTCACCCAGTTCCACCGCCGCGCTGGCAAACCCTTCCGCAAGAAACTCCACCTTCTGAATGAGACGCCGACGGATCACATAATCGTCGGCATCAAGACCGAGCCCCAGGCCTTCGCGGTAGAGCACTTCTTCACGCACATATTCGTCTACCAGGCGCTGAAGCTCCACTTCTCCCAGCGCATCGAGGCGACGTGCCGCGATTTCCTGGTCGAAACTTCGCGTCCGATATTGAATGAAGGTGAGCAACGTCTCACGGTCAACTCGGATTTGATCACCGTCCGCATCACTTTCTCCCGTTCCCACAAGTGAAAACAGCGAGAAAAGGACAACGCCAACCAGAGCAAAATGGAAGAGTGGATCGCGAAAGAATTTTGACATGAGAACTGCTTTGGAACCTTAGATTTGAGAGCTTGGTTTATAGCATGTCCGGCTCCCCTTTTCCCCGGTTGCAAAGGTTTTTTTGCAGCTTTTTGCCGCGACGATGGGTCGTTTTGACAGGCCCTATTGAGCGCTCCACACTGGGCGGCGAAATGGGGTGGTCTTGTTTCAAAAGGCGCACGTGTGACCCAACAAACATCTGATAGGGACACGCGCCCTCAACTGGCGCGTCGTCTCACCCTGCCTCTGCTCATCCTCTATGGACTGGGGGTTACGGTTGGGGCCGGCATCTATGTGTTGATCGGGGAGATTGGTCATCAGGCTGGCCTGTTCGCTCCACATGCATTTTTGCTGGCGGCGTTCCTGATCGCGCCGACCACCTATTCCTTTTCCAAGCTTGTTACCCGCTTTCCCGTCAGTGCGGGGGAGGCGCGCTATGTGGAAGAAGGTTTCCGCATCAAATGGCTCGCTGTCACGGTGGGCCTGCTGGTCGTCTCTGCTGGGATTGTCTCATCTGCGACAATTTCGGTGGGCAGCATTGGCTATGTGCAGGAGTTCATCACGATCCCCTCAACGGTGCTTGTGACAGGGATCATTGTGGTCTTCACGGGCCTTGCGATTGTTGGCATTCGGGCATCCGTTGGCGTCGCCGCGCTTTTTACCCTGATTGAAGTGGGTGGGCTCTTGCTCATCATTGTTGGCGGTTTTGTTGCCGACACGCCTGCGATATGGCGAGGCATCACCGCTCCGTTCGCTATGTTTGACCTAACGTCCATCGGCCTGGTCAGCGCGTCTGCCGTTCTCGCCTTCTATGCTTTCATCGGGTTTGAAGACATGGTGAACGTGGCAGAGGAAGTGAAAGAACCTGAGAAGATTTTTCCACCGGCCATCGCCGTCACTCTTGTCGTCACCATGGCGCTCTATTTTCTGGTGAGTACCATCGCTGTCTCTCTGGTCGATCCCGACACGCTGGGGACATCGGGCGCGCCCATCTCGCTTATTGCAGAACGCACCGGGCTCATCTCGCCTGATCTCCTGTCCGGCATTGGCGTAATGGCCGCACTCAATGGGATTCTCATCCAGATTATTATGGCGTCGCGGGTTCTCTATGGCCTGTCACGGCAGGCGGAGATGCCACGTTTTCTCTCCTACGTGCATCCGCGCACTCACACACCGGTGACAGCAACCCTGATTGTCGCGGGTGTCGTCTTGGTGCTCGCCCTCGCCTTCCCGCTCGCGCGGCTTGCCGAAACGACATCGCAAATAACCTTTGTGGTGTTCACGTTGGTGAATGGGGCACTTATCGCGATCACATTGCGGGAGGCAGGATGGAAACTTGCCCAAGTGCCTTCGTTCCAAATCATCGCTATCCCGGCACTCGGTGCCCTTGGCTCGGTCGCGCTGATGCTTGTGAGTTTGATGTGAGAAATGGCGCACCGGGGAAGATTCGAACTCCCGACCCCTTGATTCGTAGTCAAGTACTCTATCCAGCTGAGCTACCGGTGCGCATTTAGAC
>JAJFGY010000157.1 GCA_021775935.1 Alphaproteobacteria bacterium | reverse complement strand
TGGAAGGATGACCATTTTGTAGTCGTCCAGCGCTGCATCTGGTGAGATGAAGTCGACATTGAGACCCATCTCGCGCAACGTGCGATAGATCGAGATGACTTGCTGGATGTATGTAAAGTTTCTGCCCTGTGGCTGTACTTGCAGTGCCCAAATACTGTCATAGGAATAGACAATGGCGATGTCAGCCTTTTCCGCTGCCTCAATTTCACCGAGTGCTGTCAGTTCTGCACCCAATTGGGTGACCTCTTTGAGACCCCGATCGGGGGCACCATCAGGGCGGTTTAACCCAGCATGGAACTGCTCCTGCGCAAAGGGTGCCTGGCGCCACCGGAAATAGGACACCATCTCCGCACCGTGGGCGAAGGCCTCCCATCCCCAGAGCCTTTGCATGCCCGGCAGAGGATCCGGATTGTACTGGGCCCAGTTCACCGGCCCTGGTTGCTGTTCCATGATCCAAAAGCGCCCCCGGCCACAGGCACGATAAAGGTCATGATGGTAAGCCTGAATATCCGGGTCACCTGAACGCACAAAGTGCTTTTTGTTTTCCGGCGACAGGGGCATCACATCAAGAGAACCGATGGGGTAGCTGTCCCAGCTTGCCACATCCAGTTCTTCACTCACGGAGAAATGGTCATAATCGGTGACGAAGGTCATGAAATTGTGGACAAGATCGCGGCCTGGAGAGAGGTCGCGAATGATATCGGTCTGAACCTTGTTGAAAGCCTTAACCTCGTCTGAGGCAAAGCGCAGATAGTCCCATCGGTGTGCAGGGTTGGTTTCTGTCACGCCCTGATGGGGCAGTTCGATTTCCTCGAAGCTGCGATATTCCATGCTCCAAAAGACATTGCCCCAGGCTTCGTTCAATGCACCAACCGTGTCGTACCGGTTTTCCAGCCAGATCTGGAAATTCGCGCGTGCCGCTGGTGTGTAGGAATGGGTTGTGTTGTGGCAGCCATATTCATTGTCCGTCTGCCAGGCCACGACCGCAGGATGGTCGCCGAACCGTTCTGCCATGGCGCGGGTGATCCGCGCACATTCATGCCTGTATCCCATATGGGAAAAACAATAGTGGCGCCTGGATCCAAACCCACGCGTGCGCCCTTCACGGCTTACCGGCAGCATGTCCGGCATTTGATCGACAAGCCATTTGGGTGGCGTCGCCGTTGGCGTGCCCAATATGAGTTTCAGGCCCGCTTTGCCCAGCGTATCAATCGAACGGGCCAACCAGTCAAAATCATAGGCTCCAGGTTCCGGCTCAAAACGTGACCAGGCAAATTCTCCAACACGCACATGGGTGATGCCGGCGGCAGCCATATCAGCTGCATCCTTCTCCCACATGACCTCAGGCCAATGTTCTGGATAATAACAAACGCCGAGCTCTGGTTGCCGTGCCACGAAAATCTCCCTGCCTTTTTGTCCCGACAGCTTTTACCAAATTGACCTCAGCTGCAAGTTGCCCGAAGCTCCCACCCGATCAACTAGGAGTTCAGAATGACCAAGGTTTGTCTGATCGGGGCCGGTAGCACCGTCTTCATGAAAAATATCGTGGGTGATATTCTGCTTAACGAGATGTTTGCCGATTGCACGATCGCTCTGCATGACATAGATCCTGAGCGTCTGGCGACATCAGCCATGGTTGCGCGAAAGATCGCGTCCTCCCTCGACGTCTCGCCTACTATCGTGGCTACAGAAGACCGGGTCGAGGCTCTTAAAGATTCAGAATTTGTGATCCTGATGATCCAGGTTGGTGGATATGAGCCCTGCACTGTCATCGATTTCGAAATCCCAAAGAAATATGGCCTGCGCCAGACGATTGCAGACACATTAGGTGTCGGCGGCATTATGCGGGGGTTACGGACGGTTCCTGTCTTGCTCGAAATCGCGGAGGACATGCGAAAACACTGTCCACGTGCCCTGATGCTGCAATATGTGAACCCAATGGCGATTAACTGCTGGGCCTTAGCGCGTCTTGCGCCTGACATCAGACAGGTGGGTCTCTGTCACTCGGTACAAGGTACCGCCTACGAGCTGGCGCAAGACCTTGGTGAGGATTTTAAATCGATCCAATATCAGTGTGCTGGCATTAATCACATGTCGTTCTATCTCAGCTTTGAGAAACGTCACAGGGATGGCCGGATTGAAGATCTGTATCCTCGACTGAAACAGCTTGCCGCTGACGGCAACGAGCCCAGCGCCAATAAGGTGCGCTACGAGATGCTGAAGCGCACAGGCTATTTTGTGACCGAGTCGAGCGAGCACTTTGCCGAATATGTACCCTGGTTCATCAAGCGAGACCGGCCTGACCTGATTGACCAATTTAATGTGCCGCTGGATGAGTATATTCGCCGGTGCGAAGAGCAGATAGCGGGGTGGCGGGCGCAGGAAAAAGAACTGGCAGATGCCAACAAGCTCAGCATCACTTATTCGGGTGAATATGCCGCCCGGATTATGCGGGCTGTAAAGACAGGCAGGCCGACCGTCATCAATGGCAATGTGCCCAACCATGGTCTGATCGACAATCTACCCGATGGGGCGTCCGTCGAGGTGCCCTGCCTCATCGATCATCGCGGTGTCACCCCAACACGGGTGGGCAGCCTGCCGCCACAGCTTGCGGCAATGATGCAAACAAATGTCAATGTTCAGTCACTGGCTGTCGAGGCCCTGTCCACGGGCAAAAGAGAGCATATCTATCACGCCGCGATGCTCGACCCTCACACAGCTGCAGAACTATCGCTTGATCAGATTTGGGCGCTGACCGATGACCTGATTGACGCCCATGGTGATTGGCTGCCTGCGTTCACCTAAAGACTTAAAGTTCGACTGCCCAGGCGGCTGGGCAGGCCGAGGAAACAGCGTGCCACCAATCGTCCCGCTCAGCCGCAGAAATCAGCGCTACGATGCAGCCACCAAAGCCTGCGCCGGTAAGCCGCGCTCCCCGCGCGCCGGCGTTGCGTGCAGCGCCAACCAACCGGTCCAGCCCGCCCGTTGATACTTCAAAATCGGATCGCAAGGATTCGTGGCTTTCATTCATCAGCGCCCCGAACCGATCCATATCACCGCTCCGTAGCGCGTCCGTTGCTGCGAGCGTTCGGGTCTGTTCAGACAGGACATGGCGCACGCGCCGCGCCACCAATGGGTCTGATAAACGGTCGCTCGCGCTGACAGGCTGATTTCGCAAGGGCTCTGGCCCAAGCTCTGCGGCTGCACTGTCCAAGGCAGAGCGACGTTCATTATAGGCACCGTCGGTCAGTTGTCGTGCCTCCCCGCAATGAATAACAGCGACAGACCAGGCTGATGGCAGCTTGATCTGGTCCCACGCCAACGTCTCACAGTTTAGCGCCAATGCTTGTCCACGCTCTCCAACAGAGACGGCCATCTGATCCATAATTCCACATTTCACGCCACAGAACTCGTTCTCTGCTTTCTGTGCAAGGAGTGCGACATCGGCATCAGTCACCTTTGCGGAGGTGAACTGAAAGAGGGCCTTGAGGGTTGCAACCTCCAACGCTGCAGAAGAAGACACGCCTGCGCCTGCAGGCAGATCAGAATCCACCATGAGGTTCATCGGTGGAATCTTTGCTCCAGCTTTCTGAGCCATTACCAGAGGTCCTGCCAGGTAATCCGCCCAGTGGCCTTTGCGACCTTCACTCAGATTGATTTCAATTTTGGATTCTTCAGCTGTGCTGAACACATGAATGCCGGAGCTTGCTGGGCCAGCGGTGACGGTGATGCCCTTTGATAACGGCATCGGCAAGACATTGCCGCCAATCAGGTCTGTATATTCGCCAATCAAATTGACCCTGCCCGGCGCAAAGCAAGTGGCATGCGCTTGCTGCCCAAAGACGTCTTCGTGACTGGTCATACGCGTATGTCCACTGCACGCAAGGCCTCCGCAGCGGCTGCCGGTGGTACATCCACCAGAAAGACGCCGCTCACCTGCTCCACACTCGCCAGGAATTTTAGCTTGTCTGTATCCCGGCGAATGGGCCAGACCTGCAGCGTAAAGTGATAGCTGTCTTCATATCCCGCTGGTGCTACTTGCGCCGAGAGCACATAGGGCATGGGTTTCCCGAAAAGGCCGTCGAGCCGCAGTAAAGTTCGCTTTAGTTGTAGCGCCATCTCTGTGCGCTCATCTGCAGTCAGATCCCAGGGTCCCGGTGTTCTGCGGCGTGGCGCCACCCAGCATTCATAGGGGTAACGGGCAATGTCGGGAACGAAGGTCATGGCCGTGTCGGATTTATCCAGGATCAACCGTGAGGGTATTCGATCAAGAATATCGGCTATGACAGGCGCCGCTTTCTGCGCCTCTGCGCTTTTGAGCAAAAGGTCCGGTACAAATCCAAAGCCATAAATCTGGCCATGGGGGTGGTGCAGCGTTACCCCGATCTCCTCTCCCCTGCTTTCGTAGGGCAGAACGCAGGCTAGGCCATGCTCCTCCATCATCTGGCGTGCTTGATGCGCCCAGAGTTCAAACAGTAGCTCAATACGCTCTACTGATTGCCCGCCCAGAGACCCGCCGTGATCGGGTGAAAAAACCACAACTTCGCAGCGACCGATGGCCGGCTCATCACCATCCACAAGCTCTGCCTCCCCGGCATCCAGACGAAA
>JAJFGY010000156.1 GCA_021775935.1 Alphaproteobacteria bacterium | reverse complement strand
CTCATTTGGCTATTTGTTGACTAGTTCAATTTGGTCTCGAGCTGTGTCGCAAGACCAAAACTGACCTTTCTCTACAACACCAAAGACGAGTCATCTTTCAGGTCCTATGTGTCATTGAACGGATGTCAACGGGCTGCCGCTCAGCTAGAGCGCGCCACTCCTTTTGGCTTAGTGCCTCCTCTTTGTGCCCATTCAGCAACAGTGAGGCACCGTCATTTCTCTGTCACATAAGTGTAGCGGACCAGTCATCTGAGCCCCCTATTCGTCTCCTCAACCGGGGCTTACCCCGGGAGCTTTCTTTGTCGCGTTTCCGGGCAGTGAACCGGGATCGCTTCACTTGGAAACGCTTTATGTCTACGAGGAGATACCTAATGATCAAGAACACACTGTTGGGTGGCGTTGCAGCTGTTGCGCTTTCCCTCAGCTTAACGGGGACGTCATTTGCGGGTTACGACGTGAATTCGCGTATCGACTCCCTTGAAAATGAACTGCGTGAGTTGAAAGCTCAGATGCAGATGCGGGACAGCAAGCTTGCGGAGCTGGAAACAGCGACGGAAGGTTTGGGCGACCTGCCAAAATTCGATAGCCGCAAGCTTCAGATCACAAGCCGCGATGGCAACTGGTCTATCCGCTTTGGCGGGCGTCTGATGCTTGATGCGTTCATCGCTGAAAGCAACATCACGGGTGGGGCAGACACAAGCGGCGCTGGCGCAGAAATTCGGCGCGCACGTTTCTTCGCTTCTGGCAAGGTCATGGGCGACTGGAAATACAAGTTGCAGATCGATTTTGCCAGCAACGCTGTCTCCATCAAGACCGCGACAATCAGCACCAAAATTGCCGGGCTGAACACGGTCTTCGGGAACGACAAGGAGCCTCAGGGTCTTGAGGAACTGACATCGTCCAAATACATCACGTTCATGGAACGCTCATTGGTCAATGAAACTTTCGCTCCCGGTCGTAACCTGGGCGTGAGTGTTGGAACCGGCGGAGACAATTACAGTGTCCGTGGTGGTTTCTATACCAACGGCATCGACAATGGGTCTGATGCAGCGACAACCGACTGGGCAGCAACAGGCCGTGTCACCTTCGCACCTCTCGCGGAGAAGACTGAAGTGATCCACCTTGGTGTATCAGGTTCCTATCGTGGTTTTGACGACAATACAGGTCCCCGGATCCGTCTTCGCAACTTCCACAATGGGACACGTTTTGTCAGCACAGCTGCAGGCGGCATCCCATCTGAAGGCCAAATGACGTTTGGTGCTGAGGCAGCTGCTGTCTTTGGTCCTTTCAGCGCACAGGGCGAGTACTACACCTCAACGCTTGAGGGCAATGGTGCTGGTTCCGCCGACATCGACTTTGATGGTTGGTATGTTATGGCCAGCTACTTCATCACCGGTGAGAGCCGCGCCTACAAAGCCGACAAAGGCGAGTTTGGCCGCGTAAAGGGTGATGGCGCCATCGAGGTTGCTGCCCGTTATGAAATGGTTGACCTGGAAGACACGGGCTTTGGGACAGATGCGTCTGAAACAACGGCTCTGACACTGGGCATCAATTATTACTTCAACCCCTATGTTCGCGCGATGTTGAACTACGGCACAGCCGAGTATGACTTCACGGCGGCATCGGGTGCGGCTGATGTTGAGACCGACTTTATCGCAACACGTCTGCAGCTGGACTTCTAAAACACCAACACCCCTGAGGCGCTTTCGGGTGCCTCAGGACCATCAGGCTGATCTTGTTCCTCACAGTCAGCTTTCGGTCCGGCCTCCCCCAGTATTGAGGGGCCGGGCCGTTTTCATTCCATCGTCAGAATGATTTTCCCACGACGGCCGCGCCTTCTTTGTCGTGCGAACGCCTGGGCTGCCTCTGCCAGTGGGTAGCTGCTGTCAACGACAGGTCTGAAGGCGCCCTCTGACATAAGCGTGACCAATCGGCTGAGCCGCTTTTCATCCGTATTGCTTTCGAGCAGAAATCCCCATTTGCGTGATGAGAGGAGCGCTCCAAAGAAGCCTGGAATGTCCAGGTGCGGCATGGTGGTGACGTAGGTTCCGCAGGGTTTCAGATAGGGCTTCGCCTTGGCAAAACTGAGCGAGGGGGCCGTGTCAAAAACCGTATCGAACTTTGCGTCCGTTGGGATGGGATCATTCTGGTCATAGGCCAGCACAGTCGTTGCCCCTTCTGATCTTGCGAAATCCTTCTGCGATGAATGGCAGACGGCTGTAACGTTCGCACCAAGGTGTCTGGCAAGATGTAGGGCGGTAATACCTACCGATCCCGTCGCACCGGTGATCAAAACCTCATCACCCGATTTTGTTTTGGCGAGCTTTTCCAATGCTGAAATCGCGGTCACGGCGCCCCCGACAATGGATGTCGCGCCTTCTGCGGTGAGACCCTCTGGCACATGCGCAAGGTTAGTTTCTTTGAGCGCAACATATTCTGCGTGAAACCACGGGCCCTTGAAGATGTGGGTATAACCAAAAACGGGGTCACCCTTTTTGAACTTCCTACCGTCACTTTCGACCCTGCCTGCCATTTCAATCCCGGACACGACGGGGCTCGTTTTCAGGTTCTTTCGCAGGGCCTTATTGTGTTCACCCAGCTGGTTTTCGTAGTCGAGATAGTTCAGCGCGGCATGAGAAATGCGCACCAGAACTTCATCTGACCGGGGCTGGGGTTTCGGGGCGTCGACCTGTGTGAGGGTTGGTTCCCCCTTCCCCGCTGGCACGTCGAAACTGATCGCTCTCACGCTGCACCCATGTCAGCAGCATGATCGGCCACATAGGTTTCGATGGACCGGGGTTTTCGGCCGAGCAAAAACTCAATGTCGTTTGACGGATTGAAGGTGAAGCCTTCCCGGACCGCAAAAGTCATCTCGGCGTTCATGTCTGCATACCAGGGCTCAGCGCCCTGCTCGATCAGTGCATTGCGCATATCCTCCGGGCTAATGCCGACAAAGGGAATGTCGCGCCCGAGAGCAGCGCTGATGCGGATTGCCGCACCTTCAAATGTCATTGGATCGGGGCCGGTCAAACGATAGACCCGGTGCAGGTGTCCCTCTTCCGATAGTGCCTTGATGGCAATTTCGGCGACGTCACGCACATCGACAAAACTTGTTTTGCCGGGACCGGCAGGGAACGCCACCATGCCCATGGCAACAAAGCCTGCGAAGTTTTGCATGAACCAGTCAGGCCGCATGAACGTCCAGGGAAGGTCCGCGGCTTTCACGATTTCCTCCAGCTCTCCAGTGCGCCGCACGAAGAAAACCTCGCTGTCGGGATCACATTCAGCTGACAGCATGACAAAGCGCGTGACACCTGCCTTTTTGATTTGCTCGGCCATGCGTGGCAGCGCTGTCTTGAACGCCTCGCTCTGGTTGGTGACCATGTAGACAGCATCGATACCCGCGAGCGCTTTATCGAAGGCGTCTGCATCATCAAAGTCACCAAGAGCGACCTCATATCCCTCGGCGCCAATCATCTCAGCCGCCTTGGCGCCATCGCGCACATAGATGCGGAAGGGTGTCTCTTTTGCGATCAATTGCCGCGCAATTTCGCTGCCCACATTACCTGTGGCGCCAGTGACGAGGATCATGGTGTTTCCTTTCGGGGGAGTTTGGGCCCGCTCAGCTGACGAGCGGCGCGATGCTTGTTTTCATTAGATGGGTGAGTGTTTGGGTGGCCGCCCGTTCAGCTATGCGAGCGCTTGTGAGCTCTGCACAGAGTGCGTTGGCCGCGGCGACGAGGCCCACGAAGATGAGATGTGCTTCGGGACCGATATTTGGAAGAACAGGCGCAAAGGCTTCGGCAAACTGTCTGGCGTGCAAATCACGCGAGGCGCGGCCAATGTCGCGCGCGTCGCCATTTGCTTCGATCGCGGCAGTCAGGGCTGCGGCAGCGGGGCCTGCTTCCAGGGCGCAGGCGACATAAGCCTCGGCAACAATCTCTGCGATGGCATCAACGGTTTCAGGGGCCGCAGCAATTCTGGCGCGGGCGACCCCTTCATAGTGGCGATCGGCATCTTCCAAGAGCGCCAGCAGAAGACCTGTGCGGGTTTCAAAATGATCATATGCCATTGGTTTTGAGACACCTGCCCGCTCTGCCACAGCGGCAAGGGTTAAAGCATCCGCGCCGCCTTCCTCGATGAGGGTCTGGGCGACATCTAACATCTGCACCCGACGGTCTGACCTGCTCAAGCGTTTGCGCGACCGCGATGTGGATTCTGGCTGGCTCATCTCTAACCTACGTTTCGTAACTTACTAATGGTAGGTAATGCGTGTCTACCGGTTCGTCAAGAGCCCGGTGTGCGTTTTCGTTGGCTCTCGGCTGTACGCAGGCGGTTCTCCCTGCTATATCCCGCAGAGAATAGGCGTTCTGGGGCGCGTTCCGAGAGGATCTGGCGCGATAGGACAGACACGCTTGGCGGAGAAGATCCATGAGCACTCAAGACATCAAGATTGTCCTTCCTGGCGCCGCAGGGCGCATGGGCCGCACATTGATTGCCGAGATTGCCAAAACACCGGGCCTGGTGCTTTCTGGGGCAACGGAACCAAAGGGCTCCTCTCTCATCGGTACTGACGCGGGAACGCTTGCCGGGCTTCCAGACCCCCTTGGTGTCGCGATCACAGACGACCCGCTGCCGCTCGTGGCAGAAGCCGATGCGATCATTGATTTCACTGTACCTGCGGCAACCGTCGAATATGCCGCGCTGGCGGCTCAAGCCCGCATTGTCCATGTGATAGCAACGACAGGCACCGATGCGGAGCAAGACGCCCAGATTGAAGCGGCTGCCCGCCACGCAACCATCATCCGGGCTGGCAATATGAGCCTTGGGGTCAATCTTCTGACCGCGTTGACCCGAAAAGTTGCCGCGACGCTCGATGCGGACTGGGACATAGAAATTCTCGAAATGCATCACCGGCATAAGGTGGATGCACCCTCAGGCACGGCGCTCATGCTGGGTCAGGCTGCGGCTGACGGCCGGGGCCTCAATCATGAGGCGGTTGCTGACCGGGGTCGTGATGGCATTACCGGTGCGCGCACTCCGGGCGATATCGGGTATGCAGTGCTTCGCGGCGGCTCTGTCGTCGGCGAACATTCCA
Organism: Alphaproteobacteria bacterium; assembly: GCA_021775935.1. Lineage (GTDB taxonomy): Bacteria > Pseudomonadota > Alphaproteobacteria > Parvibaculales > Parvibaculaceae > Mf105b01. The sequence continues at coordinate 12,400 of JAJFGY010000156.1, read as the reverse complement.
CCATCTTTGCTGCTGAGAACGAACGGATCGTTCTGTCTCATGTTGCGGAAGATCGCGGTATTTTCGCGCGCGGGGCATTGGCCGCCGTGCGCTGGGGCCAAGGCAAAGGCCCCGGTCTCTTCTCCATGCTCGATGTGCTCGGGCTCTCTGACTTCTAACGACAGGAAATCCTAACGTGGCCAATCTTCTGGTGCTCGTCCGTCATGGACAAAGTGAGTGGAACAAAAAGAACCTCTTCACCGGCTGGAAAGACCCAGACCTGACAGACCAGGGCCGGGCGGAAGCGGTGGAAGCTGGCCAGGCACTCAAAGCAGGTGGCTATGAGTTTGACGTGTCTTTCACCTCCGTTCTCAGCCGTGCCCAGAAAACCAATAACGCCATTCTGAAAGAGCTCGGCCAGACAGATCTCGAGATCGTTTGCGACCAGGCGCTTAATGAGCGCGATTATGGTGACCTTGCGGGTCTCAACAAAGATGATGCCCGCGAGAAATGGGGCGAAGAACAAGTCCACATCTGGCGCCGGTCCTATGACACGCCCCCTCCTGGTGGGGAAAGCCTGAAAGACACCGCAGACCGGGTGCTTCCCTATTATCACGCGACCATCAAGCCGCGCGTGCTTGGGGGGGAGCGGGTGTTGATTGCGGCCCATGGAAATTCACTTCGGGCCTTGGTGATGGACCTGGAAGGTCTCAGCCGCGAAGAGGTGCTGCAGCTCAACATCGCCACCGGTGCGCCCATCGCCTATGAGCTGGACGATGACGGCAAAGTGCTTAGCAAGACGCTTTTGATCGAGCGCGCTGCCCACTAGGTGGCGTGCGGCCTGAGCCAGTCTTTATCTGCAATATCGTCTCGGACCAGGACCGCCCAACACCTGCAGGTTTAGAGCATGACTCTAGTTCGCAATTAGGGGTGTAAAGGCTCGTGTGCGGTGACGCACCAGTTCTGACTTAAGCGCTTCACCAAACTGGACACGCTCCTCCGGTGAGAGGAAGGCGGCGACCGTCAGGCGTTTTCCGTGAGACGTGATGTCGACGGTGACATCTTCCTCCAAGTCTTCGTCAAACTGGACCCGCGCCCAATAGGGCTGGCAGGTCCAGGCAATCTCTTTTCCCCGCGCATCCACTTTTCGGATTTTCAAGACCTCGTCTGAAAGCTGCACGGTCTCGTAAGCTCTGGCTGCGCGGTAATTCCAGCGGAAGGCGAAATAGATAGCGGCGACATCGAGACCAAAAAAGCCGAAGACCGGCCAGGCACCCATCGCCATGAAAACCACACCCGCTACAAAGCTGATAGCGCCCACAAAGATCATCACGATCAGAAAGCCCTGGCGTCCGAGGGATCGATGAGGTGTAAGGCGTGCATCAAAATGCAGCGGCGCTTCCGGGGAGCCATCCAATGGTTTGGTGTCGATTGCGCGTTCCATAGTCGCCAAATTAGGCCCTCAAATGCTGTTGCGCAATGGATCGACGGACCGGGAGTGGCTATGGTTCGGCCATGAAAATGAAGAAAAAAGACATTGAGCCGTTTTTTGAGATCCTGTCAGCTGACCTGCCGGAGCCCAAGACCGAGCTCGACTATAAAAACCCCTACACGCTTGTGGTTGCCGTGGCGTTGTCTGCCCAGGCGACAGACGTGGGTGTCAACAAAGCCACCAAGGAACTTTTCAAAAAAGTCGATACGCCAGAAAAAATGGTGAATCTTGGTGAAGCCAAGCTGCGCGACCAGATCAAGACGATCGGGCTCTATCGCAACAAAGCGACGAATGTCATCGCCATGTCAAAGATGCTCATCAATGAGTTTGGCAGCGAGGTGCCGCGGACACGCGAAGAACTGGAACGGCTTCCCGGTGTCGGTCGCAAGACGGCAAATGTCGTGATGAATGAAGCCTTTGGCGAAGCAACCATCGCTGTCGACACGCATATTTTCCGCGTCTCAAATCGGACAGGACTTGCCCCTGGCAAGAATGTGCTTGAGGTGGAACACGCGCTCTTGAAACGGGTGCCCAAAGCCTATCTGCAACATGCCCATCACTGGATCCTGTTGCACGGCCGCTATGTGTGTAAGGCACGCAAGCCGGACTGTCCGTCCTGCAAGGTCGTCGACTATTGCGGTTTCAAAGGCAAGACGGTCGCGGCCTAACGCGTGGCGATTAGTAGCGGTATGCACTCAGCTGGTGTGCCCGGTTGACACCTGCCACACAGGGGTCCACCGGCAGTTCGCCGCCTGCCGCTGCGCGTGCCTCTATGAAAGCGGTGCGGAGCGTCTCGCTCTCATCTTGGTAGAGATAGACAAACAGCGTGCAGCCTTCGCCCGCATAGCGCCAGACCTCAGCGTCTTTTTCATTGCGCTGAAATTCCGGAGTTCCAAAAACGTCCCGCAACCCATAGGTGTCGAGACCGATAAGGCTCTGTGTACTTGGGGTGGGTTTTAAGGTCGGCGCTGAGCGCACTGGTGCAGAGACCGTTTGCGGAGAGAGGCTCGAGCCAAAATTTCCGCCCGAATTGCCTCCGGGGCCGGCGCAGGCTGCGAGGCCCCCGACCATTGCCAGAATTGCTAAAACACGCACACCGCTCTCCCCAGGTCTCAAAGGCCGCAAACTGTTTCAGGCCTTCAGCTTTTTATGCAAATGAACCATAAGGGCTGTCGCAAAAAAAGGTGTTAACAGGTTCAAGATTGGGATCGACGCCAGTGCCGCAGCGGCAACGCCGGCGATAAAAACGCGGATGCTCTTTGAGCGGCGAAGCGTTCTGGCGTCCGCCGGCGTGTGATGCCGCAGCGCCACGAGCTCAAAATATTCCCTGCCCAGCAAATATCCGTTCAAGCCCCAATAGGCGATCACATTGACCAGGGGCACAAAATAGAGCGGCAGCGCAATCAGATTGAGCAGGATCAGCAGGAACGTGAATTTAACCGCGATCCAGAGACCCTGTACAAAGGGTTGATCCTGACCGGCGGCATCATCTGGGTAATGCCGCCCTTCTACTGCGGAGGCGACTTCTTCCAGAAAAAGCCCCGCAAAGAGCGCAGAGACCGGCATCAGCAGAAGAATGAGGGCCACAACAACCCCGGCGCCTGCCAACCAGTCCACCACCTCATCAATGATGGGCCAGCCCCACTCTGCCCCAAAAGCCGGAATGGCCTCCAGGCCATAGAAGGCAGCAATGCCCGCCAATACGAGGAGGACCAATGCCAGCCCCAGGGAGCGCATCATGACCCCGCGCAGCGGTTTGGAAAATGTGTCACTGAGAGCAGATGAAAGAGCGGAGAACATGGGACATCTCTGAACTGAGGTTGAGACCGGTGATCGGACAGGCAGGCAGATTAACGGGCATCTGGGCTTTGTCCAGCGCGCCCGCCCCTCTATACTCCGACGCGATTTCCACCCGATACAAGCGAGTTTTCATGTCAGAGCCTAAGTTTGATGTTGCCGGGATCGGCAACGCAATTGTTGACGTCATTTCTGAGGGAACTGACGATTTCCTCACCGCCAACGGTGTCGAAAAAGGCGCAATGACGCTGATCGACGAAGCCCGCGCCGCAGAACTCTACAGTGTCATGGGGTCTGCGATTGAAGTCTCAGGCGGCTCTTGTGGCAATACAATTGCCGGGCTCGCGGCGCTTGGCGGAAAAGCCGCTTATATTGGCAAAGTGCGCGATGATCAGCTGGGACAGGTTTTCACCCACGACATCCGGACCCTTGGTGTCGATTTCACAACGGCGCCTGCAACTGACGGCGCTTCAACAGCGCGGTGCCTTATTGTCGTGACGCCAGACGCGCAGCGCAGCATGAGCACGTTTCTTGGTGCCGCAGGGGGCCTCACCCCGGATGATGTGCCGGAAGACCTGATCAAGTCCTCCGCCATCACCTATATGGAAGGCTATCTGTGGGACCCGCCCGGCGCAAAGGAAGCATTCCTGAAAGCAGCTGGCATTGCCCACAGCGCTGACCGGCTGGTTTCGCTCACATTGTCAGACAGTTTTTGCGTGGACCGGTTCCGCAGTGAATTCCGCGATCTGGCAAAAGACGAGGTCGACATTCTTTTTGCCAATGAAGATGAGATCATGTCGCTTTATGAAGTCGACACGTTTGACGCAGCGCTTCAGTCTGTTCGCAAGGACTGCAAGTTCGCCGCCCTCACCCGCTCTGAAGCAGGCTCCGTTATTGTCGCTAATGGCGAAGTTCATGTGGTGGACGCAGAGCCTGTCTCGAAAGTTCTCGACACAACCGGTGCTGGCGACCTTTATGCGGCGGGTTTCCTTTACGGGCTCTCACGCGGTGCTGACCCTGTGACCTGTGGCCGCCTCGGGTCCATCGCTGCGGCGGAATGCATTGTTCATTATGGCGCACGGCCCCAGGCGGACTTGAAAGCACTCGTCAAAGAAAAGGGTGTCGCGGTTTAAGGCCGCTCAAAGCTTGCGGAGATAGACGTCGCGAATTGCGTGGTCCTGGCCTTTACGGAGCACCAGGTCTGCGCGTTCGCGGGTTGGTAAAACGTTCTTGTGTAGGTTTGCCAGGTTAATGGACGTCCAGATGGACGTCGCCACTTCGATGGCTTCTTTATCGGACAGGCCCGCGAAGCGGTGGAAGTAGGCGTCCGGGTCTTTGAACGATGTTTTGCGCAGACCCAGGAAGCGATCGACATACCAGTCGCGGACAATGTTTTCGTCCGCATCAAGATAAATAGAGAAGTCGAAAAAGTCTGAGACGAAGGGTTGCGGGTCTTCGCCTTCCGCAGGCTTCCAGCTCTGCAAGACGTTCAGCCCCTCAACGATCAAGACGTCTGGCTGATCGATCGTGATGGTCTCACCCACAATGTCATAGTGAAAGTGGGAATAGACCGGCGCCACAACCTTGCGTTCGCCTGCCTTGATATCGGAGAGAAAAGCGATGAGACGCTTTACATCAAAGCTTTCGGGAAAACCCTTGCGCTGCATCAGGTCGCGCTCTTCAAGGTCCGCATTGGGATAGAGAAAACCGTCCGTCGTGATGAGGTCAACCTTCGGATGGTTTGGCCAGCGCTGCAAAAGCTCGTGCAGGATACGCGCTGTGGTGCTCTTGCCCACGGCGACGGAACCTGCGACGCCTATAATGAAGGGTGTCTTTGCCTGCCCGGTGCCAAGAAACTGTGAGGTCGCGCCATGGAGTTCCTGGGTCGCAGCAACATATAGATTGAGGAGGCGCGAGAGCGGCAGGTAAATTTCGCGCACTTCTTCCAGGGAGACATTCTCCCCCCAACCACGCAATGTATCGAGATCATCTTCTGACAATGTAAGTGGTGTATCTGCGCGCAGCTTGCCCCACTCAACGGAGGTGAAATGGCGAAAGGGCGAGATGGATCTAGCGGTGGGGGACGCAGGACCCCGCGCTTCGCTCGTGCTCACATTCGTTTCCGACTTCACTGTCGACATGGAACTTCTTCCTTAACGGTTTGCGTGCCGTTTATTGGCTTTTCTTATTTGCGGCCAGCTTTTTCTGCATGGCCAGAGGTTCCTTCGCGCCGCGCGAGCTCTGCATAAACCTCAGCAGGGTCAATGTCGAGAGCAACCATCAGGACAAGCCAATGATAGAGCAGATCAGCAGATTCACTAATGACTGACTTTTTGTCGGATGTGCCACTGTTGTTGCCAGCGATTGCGGCGGCAATAACAGTCTCAACGGCTTCTTCGCCTAATTTTTGAGCGCAGGAGTTAACACCTTTCGCCAACAACGAAGCGGTGTAGGAATTTTTGGGGTCATCTCCCTTGCGGCCAGCAATGACCGAAAAGAGCGCCTCTAGCTGCTGGGCATCGGTGGCCACTTTACGGCCTCCCTCTTTTACACATCCGGGGCATACAGGACGAGCATACAAAAACACCGCTGCAGGCAGCGGCGCGCTTTCGTATCAGATTTGGAGGGGTGACGCCAGCTTCTGGCGGCGCCCAAAAAACTGGCTGTTTTTAAGGGTTAACGCGGCCGTGCGTCAGAGTCTGGTGACAATCCTGTCATCATCGAGCGCACCTTGTTTTGTCCCCGCCAACAGCGTGCCTGATGTGACCGCCCCGCGCAGATCTGTGCCGCGCAGATCCGCTCCCTCCAGAAGCGCATCGATAAGAATGGCTTCCTTCATATCCGCACCGACCAGGAAGGCACCCCGCAAGTCTGTGCCAACCATCACCGCCCGGGTAAAGTCTGCGCCCGGAAGAAAATGGCCGCCAAGATTGAAGCGTGTGAGATCTGTTTCAGAAAAATCGGCGCGGGCGCCGTCAACTTTATCACTCTCAATCCAAAGTTTGTGGGCCAGCAACATGTCCGCCAAGGCCTCACCCGAAGGAGGCATCTGTGCACGGCGCGAGCGCATCAGATTTGCAGACCCTTCGGTTGCCTCATCAATGGCAGTGCGCGAGAGATCTGCGTCCATCAGATTTGCGCCTTGCATCTCAACACATGAAAGACTTGCGCCATCGAACGAACTGCCGCGCAGGTCAGACCCTCCCAGCTCGACATGTTCAAGCTGGGCACCCCGAAAGTCGGCGCCGGTGAGTTTGCACGTTCCCATATTGGACATCAGGAGCGCAGCGTCTTTGAAAGAGCATGAGGGATCAAACAGAACGCGCCCCTCCTCTCCCTGCACTTCGCCCCTGCGCATGTCTGCGCCTTTTAGGTTTGTGTTCAGAAGCGTTGCGCCCTCAAACTTTGCGCCGCGTAGGTCTGCCCTCTCCAAATTGGCATTGGTCAGATTTGCTCTGTTTAACTGCGCCCCAAATAGATTTGCGCGGGTCAGTTTTGCCCCTTTGAAAATGACGTCGCTGAAATTGCACGCGGGCAGTTCGGCATCAGACAGATTGATGTCCGTCAGGTTCAGTCCGGACATGTCACATGCCCGCAGCACAATCCGGCGCCCGCCCTTCATTCCACGCAGGTAGCGGTCGTGATACACGGCCAATCTTTCCACTGCCGCAGCTGTCAAGCGTCGTCCGGTGATTTCAGCGGTTTGCGTGTAGGTGCCGATGGTGCGTTGAGCGGTGGCGGCTTTCAGAGCAGACATATTGTTCCCTTAGAAGACAGTTTTTGTCACCCGAAGGATGTAACTTAAACTCAAATGTCTTCATGCCGCGCAAAGGGAGAGGGTCAGTTTTGAGGCCAAACAGCTTCAAAGTTGACTAAAGATTTAGAGGTTAACCCCGCCAGAATGAGGCTGTGCCTCGGAATTCTGACCAGGCTTTTGCAGCATTGGTCCAATGAAGATCCGCATGCGCACTATGCCAACCCAGAACACGGCCTCCACCGTTTGCGATTTGTACTTCGCTTGGCGTTCCCTTCGCTTTTTCTGTCAGGGTACGAACAATCTCCTCTGCGACCGCAAGGTCATTCAGGCTACCAAAAACATTTTGAAGTTCGCTTAAGGTCTTGTGCTGCTTTGAGACCTGTTTCTTGGGATAGAGGGCAGAGAAAAACCCAACGGCGTATTTTAGGCTCTTGAGTCTTTTACGCAGCTCATGGCGCTCTGAGAGTTTCAGGTGTTCGATGTTCGACCCCAAAGACTTCACTTTCTTCAGACGTTTGGTGAGTGCTCTCTCGGCAAATTTGCGGGCGGGCATGGCCAATATCATGGCCGTTTTGGGGTCAAGCGCTGCACGCTTGCGCCAGCTTTTTTCTTCAATGTGCAGTGCGAGGGTCAAACAGGTTCGCGTAAATTCCGTGGAAGAGACGGCACGAAGCGCAAGGTCCCAGGCATTGATCTGCTCAAGCGTGGCGGCTCTGTCCAGGCGTCTGACGTTTTCATCGCCACTCTCCTTCAGCGGTCCGACCAGCTCGCCGCGAAAAACATCATAATCGCGCGCAGCACCCAGCAGGCCGGCGAGCTTACGTGCGTGCGCATTCACTTCCTTCAACATGTCTTTGTCGAGCACGGGTGCAAATACCGCCAGCGCCGCACGCAACCGTCTGAGCCCAACGCGCATTTGATGAAGCGCTTCTTCATCGGCGGTATCAACAAGCGCAGGCTCATTCGCGACAATGTGCGCCAAGCAATGACGCAGCACCTGATCAAGCGCTTCGTCCACCGTTGCATTCTTTGAGAGCTGAACCAGCTCGCCGCGAACAGATTTGGGTCCAAGGGCATTGGCAAGCGCATACCCGCGTTCACCCTTGGTGCGGACACCAATGCGGACGGGGATGGTCTCAGCAAGATCAAGAGCAACCCGATAGAGAGAGGCGGGGCTGCCTTTTTTGAGTTCAAGCTCAAGTTCGCTGACTTTTGTTTCCCGACGCCCTGCGCGGATGGTGCCGCGATCCAGGGCCAATTCAATGCTGTCGCCTGTATCGGTTTCCAACATACCGATTGTACGGTCCACATCGGTGACAAACAAAGGTTCAACACCCGACCCGTTCAGCAAGTTTTGAATGTTCTTCTTGAGGTCGGGCGGCAAACGGTTGAAATCTGGCTTGGTGCGGGTTTTGGGGATGCGGCTTTCAAACTCGGCACGCCCGGCGGCAAGGCTGCCGAAGGCCTTCTTGCCTTTCAGCGTCTGAATGAGCCGCCCATCCTCATCGCGCAGACGCAGCACGACGCCTTTTTGGCGCAGGGCATTTTTGGCATTATCAAAATAGGTGGCGCGAAGCTTTTTGGGTGGTGCTGGGGCGAAATCGACATGTGCAAAGGGCCCGCAGGCGGGCAGGTCTGCCAGCGCCTTTTCATCCAGCGTGAGTTTTAGCTCAATTTCCTGGCCCACTGGCCTGCACCCTGCCGCTTCTGTTGGCGCCGTCTAAACAGGGCACCCCAGAAAGTATTCACCCGGATGGCCTGCTTGTAAAACGCTGAATCGTCGCAGGAGGAAAATCCGACCGTTGAATGCTAGAGACGAACCGGTATCTCTTTTGACGCCATGTGGGCTTTGGCTTGCCCGATGGTGAAGGTCCCAAAATGGAAAATGGACGCCGCGAGTACCGCACTTGCGTGGCCTTCGCTCACCCCTTCGGCCAGATGATCAAGGGTGCCAACACCGCCGCTTGCAATCACCGGCACGCGCACAGCATCAGCAATTGTGCGGGTAAGCTCGGTATCGAAGCCTTCCTTGGTGCCGTCCCGGTCCATTGAGGTAAGCAGAATTTCCCCTGCCCCGAGTGCTACGACCTTTTTGGCATAATCGACGGCATCAATGCCTGTCTCTTTACGACCGCCATGGGTGAAGACCTCCCAGCGGGCTGGCTCACCTGGCTTCGATACGCGTTTGGCGTCAACTGCCACAACAATGCATTGAGAGCCGAATTTTTCTGCCGCTTCGCGGACAAAGTCCGGATTGTGGACAGCGGCGGTCATGATGGAGACTTTATCTGCTCCGGCGAGCAGAAGCTGGCGTACATCGTCGATGGTCCGCACGCCGCCCCCTACGGTCAGCGGCATAAAGCATTCTTCAGCGGTGTGGCGGACCACGTCAAACAGAATCGAGCGGTCTTCGTGAGAGGCTGTAATGTCGAGAAAGCAAAGCTCATCTGCCCCTGCAGCATCATACGCACGGGCTGCTTCTACCGGGTCACCGGCATCCACAAGGTCTACAAAATTCACACCTTTGACGACACGGCCGTCTTTCACATCAAGACACGGAATGACGCGGGCTTTGAGCATCAGGCTGCTCCCTTGAGGAGTGCGATGGCTTCTTTGGGATCAAGGCGTCCATCATATAGCGCGCGCCCGGAAATTGCGCCTTCAAGGCCCGGGCAATTGGCAGCCATCAGCGCCTTTATGTCCTCAATCGAGGAGAGACCGCCACTGGCAATCACGGGTATGGAGATCGCGTTTGCAAGAGAGACAGTTGCGTCCATATTGAGACCCTCCAGCACCCCATCGCGATCAATGTCGGTATAGATGATGGCGGCAACGCCGGCATCTTCGAACTGTTTGGCCATGTCGAGCACGCGCAAGTCTGACACTTCAGCCCAGCCTTCAACGGCTACCTTGCCGCCTTTGGCATCAAGACCTACGGCGATTTGACCCGGGAAGCGTTTGCAGGCTTCGCGCACGAGCTCAGGATTTTTTACCGCTGCCGTGCCAATGATCACACGACGGATACCCTTTTCGAGCCACATTTCGATGGTGGCGAGATCACGAATGCCACCTCCCAGCTGGGCAGGAATGGTGATCTCCTTCAGGATCGCTTCCACTGCACTGGCGTTCACCGGCTTGCCCTCAAAGGCACCGTTCAAATCCACCAGATGGAGATAATTGAAACCGGCATCCTGAAACGCGCGGGCTTGAGCTGCCGGATTGTCATTAAAGACGGTGGCTTCTTCCATCAGCCCACGCACAAGCCGCACACATTCACCGTCTTTCAGATCGATTGCGGGGAAGAGGGTCAGTGAAGTATTGGGGGAACTCATGAGGGTCACGGCTTCCATTGTAAAAAGTTGCGAATGAGGGCCAGGCCCAAAGCCTGGCTCTTTTCCGGGTGGACCTGGGTGCCCACCATATTGTCTTTGGCGACCGCCGCCGTAACCGGTCCGCCATAGTCAGTTCGCGCAATCACGTCCTCCTGGTCTGCTGTCTGCAGCTGATAGGAGTGGACGAAATAGGCGTGGGTCGTGGGCAGGTCTGTCAGTACTGGGTGGGGCGTCACGATCTCAAGTTCATTCCAGCCCATGTGGGGAATTTTCAAAGAGGAGTCGCTCGGCACCATTTCCACCACGTCGCCAGCGATCCACCCAAGACCCTTATGGGTCCCATGTTCCAGACCACGCGTTGCCATCAACTGCATGCCCACACAAATGCCGAGGAAAGGTCGGGCCTTCTCATGCACAGCTTCTTCAAGGGCGCCGACAAGTTCCGGCACAGCCTCCAGGCCACGTCGGCAATCGCCGAAGGCACCGACACCGGGCAAAACAATTCTGTCGGCGGTGCGTACCGCTTCCGCGTCGCCGGTTACCTCAATCTCCATGTCGAGGCCCAGCTCGTGGACAACACGAGCAAACGCTTTCTCCGCTGAGCGGAGATTGCCCGAGCCATAATCGATGATGATGGTTTTCATGGAGTGGGACTCTAGTTTTAACTCAATGTCGGCGGTTTCGGGAAAAGGCCCAAGACCTCGCTCCCCGCCGCTGAAGATGGGGGTGGTGCGGATTGCGGGTCTGCTTCGCGAGGACCTTTCGGCCAGACCGCATCTTTCGTGTCGGTATAGGTCGCCTGAGAGGCAGACTGCCCAGGGGTGCCGGCGCGACCGCCGTCGCTCCAGTCCATAACCGCGCTGGTAACTGCATCATCGGATGCTTCAGGTAGAGTATGACTCCAACTGGCAAAGAAACGTGCCTCCGCTTCTTCTTCGTCGCTGCCATGAACAATGGCAATCGGCTGATAGCCCTTTCGGGCGAGGGCGACGCGGCGCAAGTCATTTGCCTCAAGGGCTGCCAGCACCTGAACCCCAAAGCCCAGTGCCACGATGATGGTTTCCCGGATACCGAGCGCCTCGCCTGCAACAGCGATCAGAATAGAGAGTCCGAAATAGGCGGCGCCCTCCCACCACATGCGGTGATAGAGGAACCAGACGAGCGGTGAGACAATCGCCCAGCGCGCTATGCCTTCCTTTACAAAGCGCACACGATCTTCCGCTTTGGAAACTGAAGCATTGGCATGAACCGTATAGGTGCGCATAACAAGCGTCCGTTGACTGGTCGACGGGAAGGCGGACGCGCTTCTGTTCAAAAGCGCGCCTTCTTTATGTGGGGTTCTTTAGGCCAAGCCTGAGCAAAAAGCCAGCAGGTTAGCTGCCGATCACGCCTTTGGTCGAGGGCACAACGTCCGCCGTGCGCGGGTCGATCTCCACGGCCGCACGCAGAGCGCGCGCAAGGGCCTTAAAGCAGCTCTCGACAATATGGTGGGTGTTCTCCCCATAGAGGTTTTCCATGTGGAGAGTAACGCCTGCGGCCTGGGCGAAGGCCTGGAACCATTCTTTGAAGAGTTCTGTGTCCATGTCGCCGAGTTTTGGCCGAGGCAGATCCACCCGCCAGATGAGGTAGGGACGGCCAGACACATCGATGGAGCAGCGCGTCAGGGTTTCATCCATGGGGATCAGCGCATTGGAATAGCGTTTGATGCCTTTGAAATCGCCCAGCGCCTGTTTTACCGCTTCGCCGATGACAATGCCGCTGTCTTCCGTCGTGTGGTGCATATCGATATGCAGATCGCCGTCAACGCGCACTTTCAGATCGATCAAAGAGTGACGCGACAGCTGCTCAAGCATGTGATCGAGAAAGCCGATCCCGGTATCAATGTCGTAGATGCCATCACCATCAAGATCGAGAGAGACGAAGACTTCCGTTTCCTTCGTCTTGCGCTCAACAGTGGCAATCCGGCTTAAGTTGGGCTGGCGTTCAATAGACATAGGGCTCAACAGACATTGGTTTTGTCCTTCACTCAATCGGCATGAATGC
>JAJFGY010000155.1 GCA_021775935.1 Alphaproteobacteria bacterium | reverse complement strand
TCTGAAGGCGATGTATCTGCCGCGGGATGCAGAGGTCAATTACGCACACGCTGCCCGCCAAGCCTACATCGCTTTGGGCTTTGCTCTCATCGCCGCTGCTGAGCAGGAAGTTGACAGCACGCCGATGGAAGGTTTCGACCCGGCCGAAGTTGACAAAATCCTTAGACTAAAAGAACGCGGTTTGCGTTCGGTCGTCCTCTTGCCCCTGGGGTATCGGGACCCAACCGGTGACTGGTTGCTGCCGATGAAGAAAGTCCGCAAGTCACAGGAGACCATCGTAACCCAGGTTGCGTAGGTGTCCGCCTGTCCATATCGGTTTGCGTGTCACAAAAAAAGGGCGTCTCGTTGAGACGCCCTTTATCGTTTGCGACAATGCTGGATGAGCTTAGTTGAGCTCTAATCCGCTCAGGTCACCTTCGCTCCGCCATTTGTCGAGAATGTCGAAATACTCAACTGAGCCACCTCCGTAGGGTGCGTTCTGGCCGGAGCGCTCAGATGCCTTGCCTTCATTATTGTAGTAGCCCGGTGTGCATTCCTCCAGGAACTGGGTGCGCATGACCGCCTTCTCCAGGACCTTGGCAACCCAGGCGGCCTGACCTTCCTCTGAGGGCTCAATGGTTGAGGCCTGGCGTTTCTCGGCCTCGCCCAAAACCCAGGCGATGTGATTGCTCTGTTCTTCCAGCAGGTGGGGATAGTTGGCGGTGAAGCCTGCTTGCGCGCCGCCCATGATGAAGACATTGGGGAAGCCGCGCACGTTCATGCCATAGAGCGTTTCAATGCCCTCGCCCCATGTTTCTGTCAGGGACTTGCCGCCGCGCCCATAAAGCTCATAGCCAGAGCGGCGGGTGTAATCGGTGCCCACTTCAAAGCCCGTGGCGTAGATCAGGCAATCGACTTCGTACTCCACGCCGTTTGCAACAATGCCTGTCTCGGTAATTTTATCAACGCCCTGACCATTGGTGTCGATCAGATGGACATTCGGTTTGTTGAAGGCAGCGAGATATTCGTCATGAAAACAAGGACGTTTGCAGAACTGGCGGTACCAGGGTTTTAAGGCTTCGGCGACAGATGGGTCTTTGATGATTTCGTCGACGCGGGAGCGGACCTGTTCCATCTTTTTAAAGTCAGCAAGTTCTGCGATCTCTGCGAGTTTTTCAGGCGTCAGGTTCTTATTGTCGCCCTGGCTTGCAATGAAGAGCAGGTTGCGAATGATTTCTGTCCAGCCATCGTTGACCAGGTCTTCAGATGCGAAACCGCCAGAGACAAGAATATTGAAATTCTCCATGCGGTGCTTGTGCCAGCCGGGCTCAAGGCTCTTTGCCCAATCCCAATCGGTCTCTTTATTGTTGCGCACATCAATTGAGGACGGCGTGCGCTGGAAGACGTAGAGCTCATCCGCGCCTTCTGCGAGATGAGGCACGCACTGCACCGACGTTGCGCCGGTGCCAATGATGCCAACCCGCTTGCCTTTGAGGTTTGTGAGGCCACCTGCAGGGCTGCCCCCTGTATAGGCATAGTCCCAGCGGCTGGTATGGAACGTGTGGCCTTTGAAGGTTTCAACGCCTTTGATACCGGGCAGCTTCGGGCGATGCAGCGGTCCGTTCGACATGATGACGAATTTTGCTTTCATCTCATCGCCGCGATTGGTCTTGATGATCCAGCGCGACAGGTTTTCGTCCCAACGCACTTCTTCGACTTCTGTCTGAAGGGCGGCATTGTTGTAGAGGTCATATTTCTCTGCAATGCGTTTGGAGTGCGCCAGAATTTCCGGCGCGCGGGTGTATTTCTCCACGGGCATGAAACCGGTTTCTTCCAGGAGCGGCAGATAGACATAGGATTCAATGTCGCAGGCTGCTCCTGGATAGCGGTTCCAATACCAGGTGCCGCCGAACTCGCCACCCTTTTCGATCATGCGCAGGTTTTTGATGCCCGCTTCGCGAAGGCGTGCGCCGGCAAGCAAGCCGCCAAAGCCGCCGCCAACGATCACAACGTCCGTGTCGTCGGTGAAGGGGTCGCGTTCAATGCGCTCTTCGACATAAGGGTCTTCGAGGTAGCGAGCATAGTCGCCTTTGATCTCGACATATTGTTCGTTACCGTCAACGCGCAGGCGCTTGTCGCGCTCCTGGCGATATTTATCGCGCAGGGCATCGGGATCGAAATCAATCGCATCGTTCAGTGCTTGCTCGCTCATTTAGGCTCTCCCCAGGTCGGCATCGCTTATGCCGCCATTTATGAATGTCGATGAGGAGATTTTAGAGCGTGTTCGAGCCGGTGTGAACCAAAAACTGACAAAAAGTCATTTTGTGATTGATTAGATGCTTGGGGACGTCGCGGAGCCCTTAACAAAAGAAGGTATGGCGAGAACGCTAATGGTCTTCCAAACGACAGCGGCGTGCTTCCAAAATCGGGCGTAGTTCTCGAAATGCTGCCTTGTTGCGGTTAAGCGGCATGCCTGGATGCAGATGATGGATGATGTGATCTTCCATGCCGAAGGCGACCAGATTGCCAAATTTGTGGCTGAAGGACCTTGTGTTGCGATAGCGGCCCATCTCTTTCATCGGGTGGTGCGGCCACCAGCTGAGGAAGAGTGAGATGTAGATGTTGCCGAGTAGCCGTGGCATCCACCAGAGGAAGGCTGCCTCGAGTGCATAGCCACTCCAGGCAAGGGTACAGAGAATCCCCCAGTAGGTGAGAGACTGCACCATGCCTTCTAGGCCTGCCCGTTTTGCCGCAGGATCATCAGCATTGTCTGTAAGGACCTGGCCATAGGAGTTCGGGAAGCCCGGCTGCATGCGGCGAATGGTTTTGAAGACCGCCTGCTGCCAGGTGGGTGCGATCACCTCATAATCCGGGTCGAGCTTTGGGTCGTTTGTGTGTTTGTGGTGACGCATATGCGTGTAGCGGGCGATCTTGAACGGGAGAACCAAAGGAATGGTCGATACATAGCCGATCAATTCGTTCAACCATCGCAACGGGGTGCCTGGGTTTGCATAGTTTGAATGCTGTGCTTCGTGCGAGGGCAGGTAACACAGGGCGACATTGGCCGTGGCGATGAGAAAACCCGCCCACAGTGGGATCACGTCGAAAATCACAAGCGGCCAAAGCGCAAACCAGCACAAGAGATTTGAGAAGCACCACAGTGCCATGACGACCGGGAAGGGGCCGATATATTTTCGAGCGATCGCCATTTCCTCGCGATAGAGGCGGCGTTCTTCTTCCTTGTCCAGCTCAGTGGGACCTAATGCTTCTGCACCGCTCATATCCACCGTCCTCCAAATTTCGCGACAAGACCCCAAGTGCCACCAACAATCAGACCGGTTTGAAGTTCGGTAAGCCCAAAGGGTGCCGTGATGGTGAGGTTGATCATCAGGGCTGCGATAAGCGGTGCTAAAAACCCAAGTCCGAAAAAGACAGGGCCCCATGGGAAAAGAGCTTTCAGGATGGTCATGCGTTTTCTCCTTGGCGCACTTTGATGTCGTTAGGTTGAGCGCACTGATCTGCGCTGGGGGGAACCACAAGATTGATGATTTGTTCGGCCAGCACTTCCATGTCGCGACCTTTGAAAATGTCACTGCCCCGTCCGTTGGAGAGCATGTTTGCCGTGCCGGTCGCTGCGGCCGATGAAAAAGCCATGAGCACAAGCGGATCGATATCAGGTTGCCACCCTGCGGCTTGCGCCTGCGCTGCTGCCATCAGGACGATCTCCATATATTCTTTATGGCTCTTCAGCAGACCCTCGTCGGCTGCCTGTGACACATCGGGGTGATTGAAGGTGGCGAAGTAGGCCGGATAGGTTAGGGCGAACCTGATCACAGACCGGCCCATTGCGTTGTACCTGGCGACTGGGTCAGCCCCGGCTTTCTCTGCTGCATCTGTCACATAGGCACTGAACCGCAGATAACCTTCATTGGCGAGTGCGCTCAACAGCGCCTTTTTGTCCCTGAAATGTCGGGCCGGGGCGGCGTGGGACACACCGACATCGCGGGCGAGCCCGCGCAGGCTCAAGGCTTCGATCCCCTGCTCCGCGATGACTTCTGCGGCCCTGTCGAGAAGGGCCTGTTTCAGATTGCCGTGGTGGTAAGTCATGGTCTTTTCCATGTTGTCGATGCCAACATGAATAGAGTGTCGGACTGATGTTGTCAATAGCAACATGTTGGGTTTCGCTGCTCCGCTTGACGCAAGTCAAGGAAAGTGACGCAGGCGTCACGTTAAATTGCCCCACTGACGGGAAGACTGGGCAATCACGGGGAGAGGTTGGTGCATGGCCAGAATCAAGTTTGTGGAGTTTGGTGGGACCGAACATGAAGTCGATGTGAGCAATGGGCTGAGCCTCATGGAAGGGGCGATCAAATATACCGTGCCTGGCATTGATGGTGATTGTGGTGGCGCCTGCGCGTGCGCCACCTGCCACTGCTACATCCCGAACGAGTGGGCAGAAAAAGTTGGCCCGGTTGATGAGCTTGAAAAAGACATGCTCGATTTTGCCTTCGACGTGAATGAGACAAGCCGCCTGAGTTGTCAGATCAAAGTGTCCGATGAATTGGACGGCATGACGGTGCTGCTGCCCGAGCGGCAGTACTAAGGGCGTTTTTCACATGCAAAAGAAAAGCGCCTCATTTGATTCACGTCAAAACAAAAAATGACGCAGGCGTCACTATTGTCGTGTCGGCCGGGTGATTAGCGAGATCGCATGACGCTATTTGGCGCATAGGAGGAAAGAATGTCTACACCCAGTAATGAAAATGTCGTTGAGAAGGGTGACTGGAAAGTCACGATGAACCCGGACGACATCTATAAGAATCCGATGGATATAGCCTGGTCGTTTGCCTATGAGTTTGGCGAAGACAAGGTTGAAGACCTTTACAAGCGCGCGAAACAAAATCAGTGGGACTCAGATGAACTGTTGCCGTGGGATCATGAAGTTGATCCCTCCAACCCGTTGATTGCGGATCGCTCCAGCGTCTATCACAAGATCCCGTTTTTCCAGAAGCTCTCCAAGTCGCAGCAGGAAACGTTTACAGCGCACTCGACGGCGCAACTTCTGTCGCAGTTCCTGCATGGGGAACAGGGTGCTCTGATGACCGCTGCCTGCGTGACGCATTCGGTCCCCGATGCGGGGGCGAAACTATATGCCGCAACACAGACAATGGATGAAGCGCGTCATGTCGAGGTCTATGCAAAATATTGCGACAAGATCGCGATGACCTATCCCATGTCGCCGTGGCTCAAAGCGTTGATCGATGCAACGCTGCAGTCAGACCGGCATGAGAAGGTCATGATCGGCATGAACATGATTGTTGAGAGTCTCGCGCTTGGCGCGTTCAACAATATGTATCGGACGACCAATTGCCCTTTGCTGAAGAAGCTGACGTTCAATGTGATGCGCGATGAGTCCCGGCATGTTTCGTTCGGCCATGTGTATCTGGGGCCCGTTTTTGCCAAGATGCATGAAGATGACCGTGAAGAGATGGCGCAGTTTGCTTTCGATGCGGTGAATGTGTTGGCCTCTGCGCAGATGCAAGGAGGTTCGCTTGCCTCGCGTGCAGATCCGGGCTTCCTGATGGTTTTGGACAATTGCGGTATTGACCAGGACGACTTCTTCAAAGGCATGGAGGAAGCAGAAGAGATGGGCATTGCTCAGGCTCTGCCTCCTGGACAGATCCATGCGCTGGAAGACCTGATGATGCCGGCCATTGCGCGCGTCGGTCTTGTCACTGAGCGGACCCGGCCTCTCTATGAAGAGGCAGGCATTCCAATCAGTGACGACTTGAGTGTGTTGGAAGCAATGGAAGGTGGTAACCCGGCTGCAGAAACGGGAGCGGCTGCAGCCGAGTGATGGTGTTGGCCGCAGGCGTAAACCTGCGGCCAGGCTCTTCCAATACTCATTTGAACCTGGGCTCGGTCGGCGACGCTCGCAACGTGTGGGGTGGATTAAATGGATGGCACATTCTTTGAGACAATTATTGCGGCTCTGCCCGAAGCGATTGTTGTTTCGACACCTCAGGGACGGATTGTTTATGTGAATACCGCTCTTGAAGATTTGCTCGGCTATAAAGCCAGCGAATTGGAAGGGGCGGACGTCACGATGCTGGTACCGCCTCAACCTGGTCAGCGCGCTGATGCCATTAAATGGTTGGCGCGGTGGGCGGCTGAGCCCCAACAAAACCAGTCGCGCTATCTTGACCTCTCTGGACGAACCAAAGAGGGGCTTGTTATGCCTGTTGATGTTCGCGTGTCAGAAGCCGTTATTCATGGGGATAAACGTTTTATCATTTCGGTACGGGATCACTCTGCGCGGCGGGATGAAATGGTCCGGACCAAAGAAACCCACCTCCTGATGTCGCGCATATTGGCTGTGGCTGCTGACGGCATTGTTTCTGTGGACGGTGCGCAACGGATCACTTTCTTTAACCTGACGGCTGAAAAGATGTTTGGGTACAGAGCTGAAGAAGTTATGGGTCAACCCCTTGCGATGTTGCTCCCCGACCGGTTTCGAAGGAAACATCCGGAAGACGTCAAAGGCTTTGCCAATTCAAAACAGGCCTCCCGCTTTATGAACGAACGCGGTGAGGTTGTTGGGCTTCGGAAAGATGGGACTGAGTTTCCCGTTGAAGCGACAATCACCAAGGTGACAACCGGTGGGCGACCAACCTTTACAGCTCATATCCGAGATAAGTCTGGCGTGTGATTGAGCGGTAGAGCTCACGCGATATAACGGATTTGTCATGCACCCCACGGGCACGTGATTAGAAGTGTTCTAAACTATGTGCGACAGCTACCCCCGTTGCGGCACGTAAGCCGCTGACCAGAAAATGGGGGAACACATGACCCAATTGACTACAAAACTAGGCGCGGCTGTCGTGCTCACTGCAAGCTTGTTTGCAGCTACATCGGCACAGGCTGCCAAAGAAGGCATCTATGTCGGGGCCGATATTGGCTACAATTTTGCTGACGATCAGGACAGTACTGGTCCAAGTCGGAATGTTGATATCGAATTTGAAGATGACATCTTCTACACCGGCAGCGTGGGTTATGCTTTCGCGCCTGGTGAGTATGGTCAGCCAGCCATTGAGCTGGAAGCTGCCTACCGCGAGAACGATGTTGAAAATCTGAACTTTAACGGTGGCGTCCAGTCTCCGGTTGGCGATCAATCAGTGTTTAGTGTTCTTGTGAACGGCAAGTGGCACTTCACACAGCTGTCAGACGATATCATTCCGTTCGTCGGCGCAGGTGTTGGTTTTGCCAATATTGATGCATCGGTTCGTTATGGACCAGTGGCTAACATCAATGATGATGACACAGTCTTTGCCTATCAGCTATTGGCAGGCGCAGCGGTGCCGCTCAATGAAAACCTGTCGATCGTCGGAACGGCGCGGTATTTCGATCTTGCGGAAGACCCTGAGCTGAACCGATTTGGTGGACCAGCGCCAGTGCGCAACACGTTGCTCGATTCTGAGTATTCGTCTTTCGGTCTTTCCGTTGGTCTGAAATACGCTTTCTGATTTCCCAGAAGTCGTTTGCCCGATCCTCGCTTCGGGTGAATACCTATGGGGCTGAGTGGAAAACCGCTCGGCCCCATTTGTGTTGGATGCCCAATAAGTGCGGTGGTGGCGACGCGCCTTGTTGCTAGTCAGACTACCCAAGAAACAAAGCGCAACCATTAACCACGAAGTTGTCCAATATCAGTCGAAATCCCATAACGCATTGATTCTCAAAAATAAATATTTTACAAAGAAATTGATAGTTTTTTGGGGGTGAGATGAATATTGGCAAATTTACGCGACGTCAGCGGTATGTTCTGGCGGGTTTTGTAGGGTTGTCTGCGATTGTGATGACGACGGAAACACAAGCCGCGCAGATCTGTGTTGGCGCACCAAGCGCTCTCGGCGGCGCGCCGGATGGCAACATTACTCTCGCCACGGATTGTACGGTTACTGCGGCTGAGCAACTGGTGACGCCAGGCACGAGTGCAACGGTTCCTAGTGCGACGACAACGCAGAAGCTCGTTGCCGGGGCTGCGATAAACGAAATTGTTGTCGAGCAGGGTGCTGGCATACTGAACATTGGTAACGGTGTATTAGGCCATGCCATACTTTCCGGATCCATCGGAGGGGCTTCCATTGGAACGATCACCAATGATGGTTTCCTGACAACCGACTCCAGCCTTGCCTCAGCGATAGCTGTTAGCCAATCGACAGGTTTAGTTGTGAACAATGGTACCACGGCAGGCTCAACGGCTCAGACCGCGGTGATCGCCACACATGATCAGTCGGTTCCTGCCGGATCTGCTGCCATATTTGCGGGTGGATTTGGGGGTCAGCCTCAACAGAGTGGTGACGTTACGATCAATCAAGGTTCTGCCAATTCGGCAGGGTCGATCATTCACCATGGGACGCAGTTTGGTGCAGCGGTCTTCGTCGGGAATACGAGCGGCAACGTAGCAATAAACAATTTCCAAGGTGAGATTGTCGGACCGTCCCCGATCGGGATCGACACGTCGGGTTCCATCAGCATCGTAAACGGGATCGACGCCAATGCGGTTGGGACCATAAGAACGACAAAAGAAAATATTGCGGCCATTGCGATGGGCAAGGGGATTTTTGGACCTAATACGCCAACTTCTGTGTCGATTGTGAACAATGTAGGGAGTACGATTTCCGGCTTTGGTGGTGATACCGGCTCAGCCATATTTTTGGGTGAGCTAGCGGGGGCGGCGGATGCCGGTACGATCATCAATCACGGAACGATCACTGCGCCGGGTATCGGGTTCGCGCTGTTGCGAATTGGTGGCGTACCAGGCGGGGGTGTTACGTTTACCAATGATGGCACAGTAAACGGTCTGACCCTCTTGGGAAATCCATTTGACAAATTTGTCGCACAAGGCGGCATTGTAAATGGGAGCATTTTGGCGCCGCTGGGAATTGGTCAAGTTGAAATCGACGCTGACACGCGGATCAATGGAGCGATATTGAGCTCAACGGGTGCTATGATAGGGGATCGGTCATCTGTTGATCTTGGGCTGAACTTTGGCACGGTGACCTTTACATCAGATGCCTCCCTCAATGTAGGCCACGATCCGGGTAATGCCCCTCTCAATAACTCAGTGTTCTTTTCGCAACTTTCGGCGGACATTCGTGCGACTCAGAACGGAACTGGCACGATCAATTATCTGTTTGGAACGGACATTAATCAGAGCGTTGGTACTGCGACCGCTGGTCTTAAGGCGTTGAACTTCCTCAGCGGTGAGTCGCTGCTGCGTACTTCTGGCACTTCCTATCACGTTGCCAATTCAACGATCGGGTCTGGCGCAAAACTCACCCTCGTTCCTGATGTGGGGGGCGCCGTCTTTCAGGGCAAAAGCGGCAACCGCTTAGCGGGTAACCTGACGGTTAACGGCACTCTTGACCTGGGTAGCGGGACGTTGCTCCTTTCGTCAGGTGCCGCTGACAGTTCCGGGGATGTGATGGTTGTTGCAGGCGGGACCCTTGCGACCACCATTATATCTAATGGCCCGAACGATTCTCGCGCCGGCCTAACGGCAGCAACGGTTACTGGATCAGAAGGACTTGGGCAGATTGTCAATGAAGGAACAGTAACCATTGCGAGCGGAGCACGGGTTATTCCCACAATAGCCGCGGGTGTGACTGTCTCTGATGGCGCGCGCTACAACTTCATCACAAGTGGTGGAGAAGATGGTGGCCCGGCTGCGACAGTTGGTGATGGCATTCTTGTTGCCAGCGCAAGCGGTGTTGATTTTGGACTCTTTCGTGGCGATTCTCTGCTGATCAACGGGTTGGCATCAGACATCTATTTGGTCGCTAATCCTGGTGCTGCTGCGGGAGAGACGTTCAACAATCTCGCGCTGAATGTTCCTGCCAGCGACATTATTGACAGGCTTGTTGAATTTGCGAGCCCTACTGGTCGTGCGGAAGGGCAGACATTGTTTGCTGAACTTCTGTCTATCCCCACTGCCGAGGGAATTGAAGCTGCACTTACGCAACTGACGCCTGATGTCAGCGGTGGAGCTTCGCAGGGCGCAAGTGCGGCACAAGGGGGAGCGTCAGCGACTGTGGGTGCGCGCGCTGAAGGTGTTCAAACTGCATTGCTTACAGGCGAGACTGGCCTGGCTGCTGGAGATGACGTGCAAGCACCGATTGGTATCTGGGGGCAGGCCTATGGCTTCAACGCACTCCAAGACGCTCGACGGGGTGTTCAAGGGTTCTCCGCCCTGGGTGGCGGGTTTGCTGCTGGTGTCGACACAGAAGTGGCGGACAATATCGTCGCGGGCGCGGCTCTTAGCTACGGTCGGACCCGGGTCGATGGCCGTGGGACCTTGTCCAGCAATCGCACGGATGTGGATAGCTATCAGGCAACCTTTTATGGCGTTTATCAGGGGGAACCTTGGTATGTGCAATCTCAGGTTGGCTATGCTTTCCAACAGTTTGATGCGCGTCGGTCGGTTAATGTAGGTGCACTCCGTGAGACGCCTGTGGCAGACTTTGATGGTCAGGTGTTCTCCGGGGGCGTTCATGCTGGGTACCCACTGAATATCGGCGATATCCGTTTCACACCGTCGGTTTCTCTTGATTACGTGCATGCGCAGCAGGACGGGTATACAGAAACGAGTGCGCCGACCACAGCATTGACCGTGAATGAAAATCGCGACGAGTCTCTTAAGGCCGGTGTCCTCGCACGCTTTTCCACCAGCTATGAGGTTGAAGAGGGTGGAAGCATTGCGCCAGAGTTTCGGCTGGGGTGGTTCCACGAACTGAAGGCCGATGCACCGAATTCTGTTTCCCAGTTTGCCTTTGGGAGCACACCCTTTACGACGCGTGGCGCCTCGCCTGCTCGAGATTCTCTGAACCTTGGTGCTGGGGTGACATTTGCTGATGTCGATGGATTTAGTGGCGCAGTGCAATATGATTCTGAGTTCAAGGACCGGTATCTCAGCAATACATTGACGATCAGGGCCCGCTGGGAGTTTTGATCAATCTTTACAGCGCAAATTCGAGCTGACCGGCAGATGGAGAGTTAGATCTAAGTGGGGCTGAGTGGAAATCCGCTCGGCCCCATTTGTGTTGGAAAAGCAGTGCTTGCGTCTCAACTGTCCGCGTTCCTATCATTGCCAACAATAAGAGGGAGGGTTGGCGTGGCTCAGCAGGTAACGGCGGACAAACCGCTGGCAGGTGTTCGCATCATTGAACTATCGACAATGGTGACAGCATCACTTTCAAGTATGATGCTTGCTGCCCAGGGGGCCGATGTCATAAAGGTCGAACCGGTCGGTATCGGCGATCCGATGCGATTTATCGGGAGCCAAAAAAATGGCATCTCTGCGCTCTTTGCCAATTGCAATCGCGGTAAGCGCGCTCTTGCCGTCAATCTCAAGGACCCCAAGGGACAAGAACTGCTTCAGCGTCTCGCCGCGGAGGCTGATGTGCTTGTCCACAATTACCGCGATGGCGTGATGCGGCGCTTGAACTTGGGCAGCGTGCAGCTTCGCAAAACCAACCCTAAGCTCATTTACACAGCGATCACTGGTTTTGGAAAACAAGGCGCTATGGCGCAGGACCCGGCCTATGATCACGTGATCCAGGCACTTACTGGCTATACCGGTGTTCAGGCTGAAGGCAGCGCGCCGGCATATATGAAGACGTTGGTTGCTGACAAAATTACCGCCTACACCGTTGCGCAGGGCATCACAGCAGCACTTCTCGCCCGGGCCTCAACGGGTGAAGGACAGCACATTGATCTTTCCATGCTGCAGTCCTGTCTCTTCTTTCTCTGGCCGGATGGCATGATGCGGCAGACATTGCTGGCAGACGATGTGACGGATTTTGCGCCGATGGCGGACTATTATCGCGTTTCAGCTACCGCTGACGGCTATATCTCGATTGCGGCGGCGACGGACGAACATTGGCAGGGTATCTCATCCGTGATTGACCGGCCTGATATCATGGAAGACGACCGGTATAATTCGATCTTCGCCCGAAGTGCTAATGTCGCCGCGTTGCTGCGGGAATTGGATGGCGCATTTTCCGGGCTCACGTCTGATGATGCTTTGGCTCAGCTTCAAGCCTGTGATGTGCCCTGTGCCAGATGCTTGTTCCCCGACGATGTCATTGCCAATGAACAGGTTGCTGCCGTAGGCGCGCTCGGGTTGGAAGACCACCCTATTCTGGGGCAGACGCGTGTGGCTGAACCTCCTGTGCAGCTTGCGGGCATCCAAGCCCATATTGAGCGGCCCTGCCCTGCTCATGGTCAGCATTCATCAGAAATAGCGGCTGAGGCGGGTTTCAGCGAAGCAGAGATTGTTGCAATGCAAGAAGCCGGAACATTGACTGGTGGATGATCAGACCTTGATGGTTTTCCAATAGCCGCGTCGGAAGCGCTCAGCGAGCAAAATCCCCTTCACCAGGTAGTCGAGCAGGAGAACGGACCAGACAAGTTGAATGGAGCCGCCCCAATAGAGCGCGATCAGCATGGCCGGGAATACACGGAACACAAACAGGCCCGTGAAGATTGCAAAAAGCGGGAACCGTGTGTCGCCTGCGCCGCGGAGGGCACCTGCAATCACAAACTCGATGGCCATCAGTGGTTGGGCAATCCCCAATATCCAGATGAAGTCAACGGTCAGCGCAATGACCTGTGGATCGTCAATGAACCAGCCTGCCAATATGGGGGCAAGCGCGATTAGTCCTGCACCGAGCGCGCCCATAAAGAGCATCGACAAGCCGAGTGATCGCCAGCCAGAGCGCATGGCTGCGTCCGGGTTGTTGGCACCTAGATGTTGTCCCACCAGGGTGGAGGCCGCGATGGAGAACCCGTTGCCGGGCAAGAAGGAGATGGAAAGTATCTGGACACCGATCTGGTAGGCGGTGAACTCTGCCGTACCATAGACGCTCATCAGTCCCATGAAACTCAGGATGCCGACCTGAAAGACCATGCCTTCAATGGAAGCCGGATAGCCGATGTGCAAAATGCGGCGGCTCATCACCCGGTCAAACCGGAAGCCTTTCAACAAAGGTTTGAGGATGAGCAGGCCCTTAGACCACATGATCCAGTAGACCGCGAGCTGTACGAACATGGCGATGGCCGATGCCATGCCAGCCCCTGCAACACCAAGTGCTGGGGCACCCAGGTTTCCGTAAATCAGAACCCAATTGAGAAAGAGGTTCAGAAGGTTAGCAAGGATGCCAATGTAGAGCGGCATCCGGGCGTCACCAGCTGCACGGAGCGCTGCAGCAAAGATAAACCCCAGCACAAACGGGACATTGCCGACAAGGAGCCAGAACAAATAGTCGCTGCCAAACCCAATGACGCCGTCGGTGACGCCCATGATACCAATGATGGGACCGAGAAATGGGACGACGACCAACCAGGAGAAGAGGCCGAACAAGGTGCCCAGCAGGATGGACTGTCGGAGAGCAAGATCTGCTTCCTGCCGATTGCCCCCGCCAATGGCGCGGGCAAGGATGGCAACCAGGCCTGTCGATAATGCCATCACGAGGGTCTGGATCATCCAATAGATCTGACCTGCCGCGCCGACACCTGCCACGGCTTCTACGCCAAGGTCACCGACCATCATGAAGTCGGCCCAACGCACCATGGTTTGAAGGGCGGAGGCGACGATGGTTGGCCAAGCCAGTTCCCAGATGCCAAGAGATTGGGGGGCGGGTGCAAGGGCGTTTGGGCCGCGTTCGCGCAGATCAAGAAGCGGAGAAGCGAGCTCTGGCTTCTCCTCTTCGGTCAGGCGTTTGCCGTCGCCATTATTGTTGTTGCTCACGCGCGCCTCCGGGACAGGAAGGCTCACTTAAGGTGTGAAGAAGATAAGCACAAGCAAAGAGTTGATATCGCGCCCTTTGCGGTGTTGCACATGGTGCTTTTTTCGGACTATGCAGCCAATGCAATCCGTCGTTTGATCTCTTCGGCCACAAGCCAGAGGCGGTCTTGGCCCCATGCAGTGAAGTCAGGCTCGCTGCCCGGGCTTGATACTCGGAAGCTTGGCACCCCCCAAAGGCCTATCTCGTTGGACATGACCCGTTGGTTCTCTGCAATTTCGGCCTTCCAGTCATCACTACCCAGATGTTGTTTGGCCGCGCTCCAGGAGAGGCCTGCCATCTCCACCACTTTTTTCATGCCTTTGTCGCTGTCGATGCGGATGGCTTTTCTGAAGGCAGCATCGAGAAAGGCGCTGAGCAATTCACCCCCTTTGCCCTGAGATGTTGCCCAGGGAAAGAGAGAATAGACGAGGCGTACAGGCTCTCCTATGGGATCGTAGACGGGACCATAGCCCACACCCAACGCATCAGCTTCGCGCTTGGTGTCGGTGAAAATATACTGCCCCTTGTTTTGTGTGGCGGGAACGCCGCGCATGACCATGGGCAGAACCGGTCGGATAACGAACTTCACGCCAGACTGAGCAGCAAGGTCGCACGCTTTGTCAAAGATGATGGACGTATAAGGGGAGCGAAGAGACGGGAAGACTTCCAGCGTTATCGAGCCATTGTCTTTTGCCGGGCCGGGGTCAATTGCAGGTCTGGGGGCAACCTGTTGGGCACCCTCTTTCTTTGCGCCGCGTTCTTCCAGTCGCGCTTCCAGATGGTAAAGCCGGTCAATGCCCCAGAACCATTCGCCTGCATACTGGAACGTACCACCAGAATAGTGACCTTCTTTCTGAAGGGCAGCTGAGTCTTGTTCCAGGCGTTTGGTTGCTTCTTTTTCACTGATGGTACCAAGTTCGCTTGCCAGCGCTGTGAGAGCGTCATGATCGCCCACCCAAAGTGTGTCGCTTACCGGGGCTACCCGGTCGATGAAATCCGCAGGGCTTGCGGCTGCCAAAATCCGTGCCGCTAACATGCGATCAGCCTCGGCTGGCAGTGTGCCAGCGTTGCCGGGGAAGTTGACATTGTAATGTGGGGCCACAGCTGCTGCATCGCGCCGTGCATAGGCAGCTAACTGCTCGGGATAGGGTTGGTTTTTGCCGCCCGTCGCATTGATGAGATGGGGGACAATCTCAATATCATAGGCTGCTGCCAGAGCTGCGAGTTTTTGCGCACTCAGGTGGCTATAAGGGTCATCGAGCTGATGATAATAGTCGACCCGATGGGGGGCTCCTGCTTTTTGGCGTTCAGCTTCGGCTGCATCCCGTTTCTTCTGCGCGCGCTTGGGGTCGATCATCCGGTTGAGGATGAAAGAAATCAGCACGCGTGCGGGTTTAGGAGGGTCCACCGTCAGAGACGGGTTTGGATTGTCCTTTTTGCTTGGTTCCAACATGTCTTTTCCTCCCAAATACGATAGGCAATTTTTGGCATGGTTCATGTCAATAGTCTAGGCCTTGCTTTGGGAACAAATGGACGGAATTCGTTTTACGTTGTTAGTATGTGTAATTCGCAATTTGACTGTGCCCAGATGAATGGGGCCAGTGGTCGCGCCGGTCGCGTCCTGGATGGAGGAACAAAACGATGAGCGAAGCTGCTGTCGCCCTGAATGCCGCGTCGGAAGACGCTTACTCAATCCCGCTTGATAAGATCAATGTCAGCCAACCGCGTCTTTTCAAGGACAATGCGATATGGCCTTATTTTGAGCGCTTGCGGAACGAAGACCCTGTGCATTTTTGTTCTGAGAGTGAATTCGGTCCCTATTGGTCGGTGACCAAATACAAAGACATTATGAAGGTTGATACGAGCCACGGGATTTACTCCTCTGACTCGAGCCTTGGCGGGATCACCATCCGAGATCCCGTGGAAGATTTTCGGTTACCAAGTTTCATTGCGATGGATCAACCCAGACATGATGAGCAGCGCAAGACGGTAAGTCCGATTGTTGCTCCCAACAATCTGGCCGTTTTGGAAGGGGTCATTCGTGAACGGGTTGGCAAGATCCTTGATAGCTTGCCGATCAATGAAACGTTTGATTGGGTCGACCGCGTCTCTATTGAGCTGACGACGCAGATGCTGGCAACGCTGTTTGATTTCCCCTGGGAAGATC
>JAJFGY010000154.1 GCA_021775935.1 Alphaproteobacteria bacterium | reverse complement strand
GAGTGAGAATGATGCGCACGAGACTTGGATTGGTTGCAGTGTCCCTATTGCTGGCAACGACGGCCTGCGGCGCCGAAGAAACCGCGTCATTGGAGCTCACAGAGAATGGGTTGGGAAATTTGGGCAGCGGCACGGCCTATTCAGTCGAAGCAGTCTCTGACGCTCTGCCGGGCTATGCCGTCTCTGCTGAGAGCTATTTCGCTGAAGGTGATCCCTACCCGATGATTGTTGTGCGTGATGGAGAAACAACCGTTGCCGAAGTGTGGCCGCGCTTTGAAATGGAGGAATTTGTCGGCGCCATATTGGTGAAGTCTGAAGACATCGCCTTTGACGGTCGAGTATCGCTGGGAATGAAATATTCAGACCTGAACGTTGCCCCTCAGGAATGTGTGGCGGGCCTGGAAGAACGCTCTGGCTTGGCGCTCTGTCAGGACGGAATGGTGCCCCATGTCGGGATCATCTTTGGCGGTGATTATGCCGGGCCCGATGGCGAACTGCCCCCGGCTGATGTGCTGAACAATTTCACGGTTCAGGAAATCACTTGGTCAGCCGGTGTTCTGTGACGTCAGTTTAAGAGGCGTCTTCGTTTTTCCTCTCGAAGAAGACCGACCAGAGGCGGATGATGAGCCAGATGGGGACAACGATAATCGCGCCGATAACGAAATAGCCCCAGGCTGAGCCCAGGAATTCAAAGCCCAGATCCCAGACTTCGACCACGGTGTCCAGGAAGCCCGTCCAGAATCCGAAGGGTTCGACGCCGAAGATGACGAGGACAATGCCGACAAGGAAGGAAACAATGGCGAGTTTCAGGATCGTTGGAATGACCGGTCCGCCGAAATATTTTTCCATGTCGCTGTCCTTAGTCTTGTTATCGCTGTGCCATGACGCCCATCAAATATGGCAACAGCGTGGCATGAAAATCTGGGGCGGCCCACCCAACCTCAGGCGCCGCCCCGGAAATCTGCTTATGCGCCGCTTTGGTAGACCGTGCGGGTTGGGAAAGGAATATCTACACCTTCAGCGTCAAACGTTTCTTTGATCTTCTTGGTAAGGTCGAACTTAACCCCCCAATAATCAGCTGCTGCACACCAGACGCGGGTTGTAAGATCAACCGACGAGTCACCCAGATTGCCAACCACGACCAGCGGTTCAGGCGCTTTGTGACACCGGTCATCAGCGGCGATAGCGGCATGAATGATGCTCATCGCTTTATCAATGTCTGCGTCATAGGCAATGCCATAAACCATGTCGACGCGCCGCGTTGGATGGGCTGAGTAGTTTTTCAGCGGTGAACCCCAAACGCTTGAGTTCGGGAGGATGATTTGAACATTGTCGCCTGTTGCAAGCTCTGTGGTGAACAGCGTGAGGTCTTTCACCGTGCCCGACATCCCATTGAGTTCAACAAACTGGCCGACACGGAAGGGACGGAAAACCAGCAGCATCACACCGGCAGCGACATTGGAGAGTGTGCCTTGCAGCGCAAGACCAATGGCCAAACTGGCCGCGCCCAGCACGGCGATGAGGCTCGTGGTTTCAACACCAAACTGACCCAGCACGGCCAGGACCGTCGCGATGATCACCAGGTAGCGAACGATAGAGCCAAAAAAGCCCTTCAACATTTCGTCAGAATTGAGCGGCTTATCGAGAGCCTTGATGGTGAAGGCGCGGGCGCGTCCAGCGATCCAGAACCCCAGAATAAGAATAAGGAGGGCACCAACAATGCTGAGGCCATGCTCGATAAAGAGTGGCAAAAGGGTGTCGGCGTTTTCGCGCATGCCTTCCGGCAGCGTTGCAGTCAGTGATTCAGGCATTCATATCCCCAGTTACGTCAAATTAGAACTCGTTTACCCCCGGCTCTAAGCGCGCATCTTGGCCAAGAATGAGAGATTCCGCCAGCCAAAAGACAGGCGACGGGGCTATAGTTCGGAACATGGACGCAGACAGCAATATTGAGTTGGATCTGGCGGCAGCGGCGAAAGGTCTGCCAGCGACCTTTGACGCCTGGTTCAGGGATCGAGGCTGGCAGGTGCGCCCGCATCAGCTTGAGCTTATGCGAGAGGGGCTCGAGGGCAAATCTTCCTTGTTGGTGGCACCGACAGGCGGCGGGAAAACCCTTGGAGGCTTCCTCGCATCTTTGGTGGAACTCGAAAGACGGGGCCCACGTAAGACCGGGGCTGCCGAAAAGGGCCTCCACACGCTCTACATTTCACCTCTGAAGGCACTTGCGGTTGACGTCAAACGCAATCTTGAAATGCCAATTGCCGAAATGGACCTCTCAATTTCACTGGAAACCCGCACGGGCGATACACCACAGAACAGGCGTTTGCGCCAGCGACATGAGCCGCCGGACATTCTGATGACGACGCCGGAACAGCTTGCTTTGCTCCTGTCCTACGCCGATGCGCCGACCATGTTTGGCAATTTGAAATGCGTGATCCTCGATGAGCTCCACGCAATGGTGAACACGAAGCGTGGCGATTTGCTGGCGCTTGATCTTGCCCGTCTATCCACCCTGGCACCCCGGCACCGTCGGGTTGGGCTGTCTGCCACGGTTGCCGACCCTGATCAGCTGCGCCGTTTCCTCATTCCTCAATCCTCGAAAAAGCCGCGCATGGCGGGGATGGTGCGCGGGGAGGCAGGGGCCGTGCCGGACGTGTCTATCCTGGTACCCGAAGAACGGGTGCCCTGGTCAGGCCATTCAGCCAAACACGCCATTGATGCGGTGTATGGAATCATCACAGAGAACAAGACAGTGCTGGTGTTTGTGAATACACGCAGCCAGGCCGAGTTTGTCTTCCAGGAGCTTTGGCGGGCAAATGAAGAAGCTCTGCCCATCGCCCTTCATCATGGCTCGCTCTCTGTCGAGCAACGCCGCAAGGTGGAGGCTGCCATGACCCAGGGTAGCCTGCGGGCCATCGTCTGCACGTCGACGCTCGATCTGGGCATTGACTGGGGCGATGTTGACCTGGTCATCAATATGGGTGCGCCCAAAGGGGCAAGCCGCCTGCTGCAGCGGATTGGGCGCGCCAATCACCGCTTGAACGATCCAAGCCGCGCATTGCTGGTCCCCGCCAATCGCTTCGAAGTTCTGGAATGCGAAGCTGCGCGCACAGCAGCGATTGCCGGTGTGCATGATGGCATGAAGGAAAAGACGGGCAGTCTGGACGTGCTCGCTCAACATGTCTTTGGCACCGCGTGCAGTTCTCCCTTCGACACAGACCTCTTATATGAGGAGGTAACAAGTGCTGCACCCTACGCGTCGCTGGATCGGCAGACCTTTGACCGTGTCGTCGATTTTGTGAGCACGGGCGGGTATGCGCTTCGAACCTATGATCGCTATCGTCGGCTTCGACCGGTGGATCCAAACGGCAATGATCACCGCATGCGCCTGGCTCATCCCAGGCTTGCGCAGCAATACCGTATGAATGTCGGGACAATCGTCGAAGCGCCGATGTTGAACGTGCGCCTGGTTCGCAAACGACCCGCGAGCGGTGCGTCGCTCGGACGAGGCGGCAGAATGCTCGGACAGATTGAGGAATATTTCATCGAGCAATTGGTCACCGGCGACACGTTCCTCTTTGCGGGCAAGGTTGTGAGGTTTGAGGGCCTCATCGAGACAGAAGCCATTGTGACGAGCGCAAAGGACGAGAACCCCGCGATCCCATCTTATTATGGCGGCAAGTTCCCCCTCTCAACCTATCTGGCTGCCCAAGTCCGGCACATGCTGGCAACGCCGGAAGACTGGCACCGCCTGCCGGATCAGGTATCTGAGTGGTTGCGCATTCAACAATGGCGCTCGGTTCTGCCGAAAGAGGGCGGACTTCTGGCGGAAACCTTCCCCCGGGGAGACCGGTTTTACCTGGTCTGTTATCCGTTCGAGGGGCGTTTGGCTCACCAGACCTTGGGCATGTTGCTCACCAAGCGCCTGGACCGGTTGGGGGCAAGGCCCCTTGGCTTCATTGCGAGCGAATATGCCCTGGCCATCTGGGGCCTGCGGGACATGGGGATGTTGGTGGAGCGTGGCGAGTTATCGCTCGAGGATCTTTTTGCAGAAGACATGTTGGGCGATGATCTGGAAGTCTGGCTGGCTGAATCCAATCTGATGAAACGCACCTTTCGAACCTGCGCGATTATCGCTGGCCTCATCGAGAGGCGGTTTCCAGGAAAGGAGAAATCGGGTCGTCAGGTCACGTTTTCATCCGATCTGATTTACGACGTCCTGCGCGAGCATGAGCCCGATCACATTCTGTTGCGGGCGACCCATGATGACGCCTCCGCCGGGCTGTTGGACGTTGCCCGCGTTGCCGAAATGCTGGCGCGGATCAAAGGCAAGATTGAGCTGAAACGCCTTGAGCGTGTGTCGCCTCTCGCGGTGCCTGTTCTGCTCGACATCGGCAAAGAAGCGGTTTATGGCGAAGCCAACGAAGCCTTACTGGCCGAAGCAGCAGATGATTTGATTGAGGAAGCAACCCGCCTTGTATGATGCGCCGGATAATGTGAACACAACGCAGCCAGACCCGCTTCTCAAACTATGCGGGGAGCAGGTGCAGCTTTTGGCAGAAGGCGCCCTTTACTGGCCGTCTGTAGATACGCTGATCGTCGCTGATCTCCATTTTGAGAAGGGATCATCTTATGCAAAGCGGGGTGTATATCTGCCGCCTTATGACACATCGGCGACCTTGACCCGCCTTGAAGAGCTGGTGGCCCGATTGGAACCATCTGCTGTCATTGCGCTGGGAGACAGTTTTCATGATGGAGAGGCACGTGTGCGGATTGCCTCCGCCGACGCAGCGCGGATCAGAAATCTAACGAACGCCTGTGCCTGGACATGGATTGCGGGAAACCATGATCCTTTGCCCGAGGGTTTTGGCGGCACGATTGCAGCGGAGTTGAGAATATCTGCACTTACCTTTCGCCATGAACCTGCCCCAGCCCCATCAACAGGAGAAGTCGCCGGACATCTTCACCCCTGTGCTGTGGTGCGCGTACGGGGGCGGCGTTTGCGCCGAAGATGCTTTGCCAGCGATGGTACGCGGCTCATCTTACCGGCGTTTGGTGCCTATACGGGCGGTCTGAATGTCTGTGATAGGGCCTATCTGCCCCTCTTCGCAGGGCGGAATTTTCATGCCTGGATGATGGGCCGCGATCAGGTTGTGCCCGTGTCCGCCAAACGCCTGATCGCAGACTGAGCGGCGCTTTAAGAGATCAGCAAGCGGACAAGGCTCGCCAAAAGCGCGCCACAGACCAGAAAGGTGAGTTGCAGCCGCAGGGGTTGATACCAATCTGGCGCGTCCCCTGTACGTACAGCACGAAGGTCCGAAAGCGCCTGTGCAACAAAAAACAAAACAAACACGATAAGTGCAGCTTCCGCAGGTCCAAACAACGTAACCCAGGCAATGGCAGGCGGAATGATGGATAGGGAAAGTTCTTTTGCGAGGCCCTCTGGGGCGCGCCGTTTAAAGTGGCCAAGCCGGGTCATCACCATGCCCCAGCGAATGCCACCGAGAAACGACAGGATGACGGCTGCATAGACGAGCTGTGCCTGAAGCGCGGTCTGCCCCATTTCGGAGGGCCACATTGTCCAGAGCACAACGCCCGTGCCGACGAACGGAATAACGCCACCATACCCGAGCAATAGCGCACTGCGGGGCATGAGGGGAGCGGGTTTGCTGCTCATCCTAGTTCCGCGAGCCATGGCGCGACCTCGATCAAGTAGATGGCAAGGGTTTCAAGAGTGCCGAAGGCAATCAGGAGGCCGGTGCCGATCAGCAGCACGCCGGCGGCGATTTCAACCTTCGGAAGGTGCCGGCGGAAACCGGCGGAGAAACGCAGGAAGGCCTGCACGGCAACTGCTGCTGCAATAAAGGGAATGCCGAGCCCTGCCGAATACACGGCCAGCAAAGCGACCCCATAGCCAAGACTTTCCTGCGAGGCGGCGATGGTCAGGATCGTGGCAAGGATGGGGCCAATGCACGGCGTCCATCCAAAGGCAAACGCCAGTCCCACCAGATAAGGCATGCCGATCCGCGGAACAAAGCCGCTACTCGCATTGGGCTGGAAGGTTGGCAGAAAGCGCACATCTCTGTTCAGAAGGGCAAACCGGAACAGCCCCACATAGTGCAACCCAAGAATGATGATGATCACCCCGGCAATTTGTCCGAGGATGACCTTATGTTGCAGCAGGAAGGGACTGATGGCCCCGGCTGAAGCGCCCAGCATAATGAAGATGGTCGAGAAGCCGGCCACGAACGCCAGGGACCCAAGCAGCACCCGACGGCCAATATCCTTGCTGGTATCGCTACCAGGCTTCTCAAGCTCGCTCGTCAGTTCATCAAGCGAAGCGCCTGCAACGAAGGAAAGATAGGCTGGAACAAGCGGCAAGACGCACGGCGAGAGGAAACTGATGATCCCGCCAATCAGCGCAGCCGCAAAACCTGCATCCACACCATCCATTTGCCTGCCATCTCCCGTGTCTTTTTTATGGGTCTTATCTGCCGACCTTGGGTGACACAGTTTGCGGCATTGCTCAAGGAACGCAAGTTCACTAGCTGGTGAGGGTTAATCCCGGAAAATGAGTGTGGCCGCCCATCCGGCAAATGTTGCGAAGACCACGGCGAAGATGCCGTAAAGCAAGGGTTGCTCGTGAGCAAAGGCATAAATCGCGCGTTCCATGCCGCTCTTAACCACGAACAAGGGGGCAGATGCGGCGTCGGTGATTTGCCCGTCAGAGACGAGATATACCTTCGCTGTGTAAAGGCCGTTGGGCACATTGGAGGGAATATCCACTGTTGCCCGGAAGAGGGAGCGCCCGAGAAAGGCGACACCGCTGGGTTCTGCCCGGTAGAGGTTTTGGTTTTGTTTGTTGCGCAAAAGGGCTTGAGAGAATGTCTTTAACTCATCTTCTTGCAGGGTTGTTTCAGCCCCCGTGGGGCTAAGACCGGTTGCCGCTCCAAGGCCGATATGTCGCAGGCCAAGTCCCTCAATGGTGCGGGTGTCCATCGACACAATCCGCGTCAGAGGGCGTGTGCTCGACACCGAATAGAAAGAAGGGACGCGTTCAAACCGAACCGCATCATAATTGATCCAGATGCCTGCTACCCGGTCCTTTCGGCGCACAGTGACCGGCCCTTCTGGCCCCGTCACGACGACGACAATATCGCGCTCGGTGGCTAGGTCCGTTGGATCTTCTGCTTCAACGGCACCAAAGATCAAAATTTCGGTGCCTGTAAAGTTGGACCGTATGGAGATCTGGTGTTCCGACAGGTCGGTTACGAGCTGATCTGCCAGCGCGCCGCGTGCGGTCAGCACGGCCAGAATGAGAAACAAGATGCCCGCGGCCAGCCTCATGGGGTCACCGCCGACGTAAGAGAGAACAATTCGTCTGGTTGAACCACGAGATCAAATCCCAGACGCAACCCGACGAGAAGCACAATGAGCCCGAGCAGTGCGCGTAATTGTTCCCCGGCAAGCTTTTGGCCCGCGCGGGCGCCAAATTGTGCGCCAACGACACCGCCAAGAAGCAATAGAAAGGCGAGCAATATGTCGACAGCCTGGTTTTCAACCGCATGAAGTACAGTAACCAGCGCCGTGACAAAGATGATTTGAAAGAGCGATGTGCCAATCACAACATTTGTGGGCATCCGCAGCAGATAGATCATGGCGGGCACCATCACAAATCCACCGCTGACACCCATAATTGCGACGAGCACCCCGACAAAGGCGCCAATGGCAATGGGAGGTATGGCACTGATATAGAGCTTGGAGCGCCGGAACCGCATCTTCAGCGGCAGTCCGTGGATCCAACTATGGTGCGATCTGTTGGCGGATTTGGGGCTGCGCCCTTGCCGCACCGCGATGAGCGCCCGCACACTCTCGTTGAGCATCAAGCTGCCAATGACGCCCAGAAACAACACGTAGGAAAGCGAGATCATAAGATCGACCTGGCCCAGGGCGCGGACATAGGCGAAGAGATAGACACCGCCGACCGCGCCGATCACGCCGCCAATCATGAGCACACCCCCCATCTTGAAATCCACAGCGCTGCGCCGCCAATGGGCAACCACGCCCGAGATGGACGAGGCGATGGTTTGGTTTGCCTGGGTTGCCACGGCGACCGCTGGGGGGATGCCGGTGAAGATCAGGAGCGGTGTCATCAGAAAGCCGCCGCCAACGCCGAACATGCCCGACAGAAATCCGACAGCCCCGCCCATGCCTAAGATGAGAAAGATGTTTACCGGCATCTCTGCGATGGGAAGATAGATTTGAAACATTCAGCCGGCCTGTCCCGCCGCCGCATGTTTCCCTGTGTAACTGACGGTGAGGTGCGTGTCACAGGACCAGATGATCACCGGACATAGGCCTCAAGTGTGCTCAGAAGCTGTGGATTGACCGTTCCCGTAACATCAAGCCCGGCAGTGCCTTGAAAATCGCTAATGGCATCGCGGGTGCGCGGGCCCATGAGGCCGTCTGCTGGACCTGGTTGATAGCCAAGCTCTCGGAGCAGGCTTTGCGCTTTGGCAACGTCTGGATTTGCCTGCACACCGCCAGATCCGCTGTCAGAGCTTGAGAGCGATGCACTGCTCCAATTGCCGAGCGACGTGAGATTGCCGTTGGCAATAGGGTCGCCCCGCTTAGGAGCCCAGGTTTGAGAGGCAAGTTTCGCATCGACCAGCGTGTTTGCATCCATCTGTTCGGCGACAGCATCTCTGCGCGCTGCAGCACCTTCATCGCCATTATTGGCTGCGATGGAGAACCACTTATGGGCTTCAGGCAGATCTTCGGTAACACCGAGACCGCGTTCGAACAGGACGGCGACATTGTACTGGCTGTCAGCAAGGCCATGATCAGCTGCGGCGAGGAACCATTGTCCGGCCTTTGCGAAATCCTGCGGCACACCTTTGCCTTCGGCATAAATCACCGCCAGATTGTGCATCGCTTTGACATTCCCTGCCTGTGCGGCACGTTCATACCAGCTGCGTGCTTGCTCCATATCTTGTCCAACACCACGTCCCTTTTCAAAGAGGGTGGCAAGGCGATATTGCGCAATAGCAAGGTTCTGTTTGCCCGCTAGCTCAAACCAGTAGGCAGCTTGCCCATAGTCTTGAGGAACACCGCCGCCGCGTGCATATCGCAGGCCGACTTCATATTGCGCTGCCGGATTGCCGGAGGCCGCAGCCGTGCGCAACGCATTGCGTGTGCCAGATGGTGCTTGTGTAACCGGTTTCGTTGGTGCGGCTTCTACCGGCGGCAGATCACTTGCGTTTGGAACGATCGCACGTGGTGCCGCAGACGCAGGTGTGCGAGGTTCCGGCAGTGGCGCGGGTGCTGGCCGCGCCTCAACCGCTGGAACAGTTGCTTCGCTGGCAGGAGAAAGGGTGGACACTGGAACATCAGCCGCATCGGCAGCTCCAGCGTCCTCCGGAATGGCCTCCGGAATAACGGTAAGATCTTCGATAGGAGCCACTGACGGGGGAACAATGGCGTCTGGCGCTATCGCTTGCCCCTCACTGGCAGCCAGGTCAGGGTCGATGGCCTGCTCTTCTAGCAGCGCATCAACATCTTCTCCCGGCGCCTCGGGCGTTGAAGGAGCGACCAGCCAATTCACCAAGGAAAGAACAACGATCAGTGCGAGAACAGCCCCACCCACAATGATGGCAAGGCGTTTGCCACGGCCTTCTTCCTGTTCTTCGAAGGCGGCATATCGGTCAGATTGTTCGCCAAACCCGAGGTTTGCAGTTTCACCGGTCTGATGCGCGGACTGTGCAGCGCGTCGCGCAGCGGCGATAAAATCTCGCGCCGCCTTCTTTTCATTCATGACGGGTGGAGCAGCTTGCTCGGCAACCGGTGGCTCCAAGGGGGGAGGCGGCGGTAGGTCCCCTGGGGGAGGTGGAGGCGCATCCGACACCGTTGGCGCATCGGTCAATGCAGGTGGCCCGAGATCGGGAGCCGGAGGACCCATATCCGGACGCGGCGGCATGGGCGCATCGAGCGACGGCGGTGGTGGCGGTGTTTTCGCGGCTGGCGGCGTCGGGACCGCGGGCGGTTTCTCCATCGCCGGCGGCATGGAAGGCAATGGCGGGCCGGATGATGGGATCGTCACCGGCGTTTTCAAAAGATGGTCTGGTGCGCGCTCGGCAGCAAAACCGGGCGGCGGCATTGGAGCGCTGGAAAGCGGTGGTGCGGGCATGCCGGCAAGCCCTGCGCCGACAGCGACAGTCGGCGAAAGCGGAAGGTTGGAGCCTGTCTCGATATTTTCGATCCGCTCATTGACCTGTGCGACCATGGACTGGACCGTCTCGCGGGTCGCCGCATTACGTTGCTCGGTCGCATTCATTGTCTGAGCGAGTGAAGAGAGGGCCTGTTCCACGGAACTGGCAGTTTCCAGAGCGCGGGTTTCGCTGTCTGTTACACGAGAGACAACTTCTTCCAACCGGCCGTCCAGCTGTTCCATAACCTGGGGGACAATATCGCCAGCCCGCACTTGGGTTTGCTCAAGCCTGTCCACAAAAGAGGTGAGGCTGCCTTCAAGGGTTTTGATCGCATGTGCGCTTTGCGCTTCAGACTTATCAATCCGATTGTTCATCCGTTCAATTGTGGATTGAAGCTCAGCCATCTGAGCGCGCTGATTGTCGGAATCGAGTTTGCTGGAAACCACCTGAACAGCTTCTTCAACAGCCAGGCGGCGGCTTTGTTCTGCGCTCGCATTGGCAGCGTGGAGCGCCTGCTCAGTTTCCGCCATCCGCTCGGACAGATTTTGCAGCGTATTGCCAAGAGCGTCGGTTTTTGCGCGCTCCTGATCAAGCTTCTTTGCTTCCTCAGAATTGTCGACCTTCTCGGCAAGTTCCGACAGCAGAAGACGCATTTCAGCAAATTTTGTTTCGCTCTGATTGTCGACTGTTTCCAGATGGTCGACCACGGCGTTCATGGTCTTTTCCAGGGTCTGGAAGGCCAGTCGGTCACCGGTGTTTTTCGCAAACGGCAAGCGCGCCTTTTCAGCTGCTTCCAGCCGATCAGTCAGTTGCTGAACTTTGCGTTCCATACCCGTCTCGTCAGACGGAGAGGCGCCGGAAGCGATCATGTGTTCAGAGGATTCAACGCGTTTTGCCAGAGACTCCAGCGAGGTTTCCAGCAGGCGTTCGTTGGAATCGATCCGTTTGACCAGATCGCGAACGGCTTCGGTAACCGGTGACAGGTCGACCTGAGGTTGTGCAGGCGGTGCTGCGTAAGCGGCGGGCTGCATGCCCGGCTGCATATAGGGCGCACCGACAGGAGGTTGTGGTTGGCTCGAAGCCGCGTCTAGATGAGCATATTCCTGGATGGCTGCACCGATGTCGTCAGTACCGCTATGCATGATCACTTGGTTCAGCCAGGCACCCAAGGTTACGCCCGCCCGGCGAGCGGCTTGTTTAGCCGCTTCTCTGGCTTCGGGCTCTATGCCCTTAACGCTCCAAGGAACCCCCGGTCTCATCGAATCACTATGCCTGTTAACGATTCTGGACTGTATCGACCACGTGATTCTGTGTAAACCCGGCGCCCACCCACAATATCGGGGTTTTCTGCGCAATTTCCGCGGGTTAGGCGGCTCGACGGCTCAAGAACACGTAACCGATCTTTCTTAATCCTTATCAAGCAGGTTTTAGGTAAACGCGGAGTTAACTTTTGAGCTCTCAGGACCGATTTTTGACTCGGA
>JAJFGY010000153.1 GCA_021775935.1 Alphaproteobacteria bacterium | reverse complement strand
GCGGCAGACCGCACCCGGCTCCAGAACAGATGCCGCGCATTGCAGCATGTTCTTGAACGCGAATGTCAGCAGCACGCTCACACCCGGTTGCTGTTTGAAACATCATCAACCCAATCACCGACGAACTGCCAACCGCATACTCAGATGATAGATGTGGCGCAATGTCAGTCAGAATACGTTCAAAAGAACGCATCATCACCGTTTGGACATTCGGCTTCATGACCGCCCCTCCGCTTTGATGAGCTCAGGCATCCATCCCACCAATTGTCTGTTATGCACATCGGTACAGTACCAACTGGAAAACGCCATGATCGGGTCCACATTGTTCCCGGCATCATATTCCTTACCTGCGGAAATCCAGATCGCGAGCCCCTTCACAGCGGAGAAGACCTCCCACCAACGCAGCGCAATAGGATCAATCTCAATGCCGGAATGCTCAGACCAGATAGCAAGAGCTTCCTCGCGCTCAATCATGCTGCCCGGACGTGGGTCATTGAAGGCCCACAAGGGATCTGCCGCCCAGGCAATGTCTTCGAGCGGATCGCCCAAATGACACATCTCCCAATCAAGGATTGTCTTAAGATCCCCGTCGTCATTGTAGAGAAAATTTCCTGTCCGATAGTCGCCATGCACCACGGAAATCTTTTTCGGCGGTGGGGGTGGATTGCGTCGCAGCCAGCGAATGGCCCCCTTGGCAATGGGCTGAGGACAAAGCGTGTCCCCATCAATTTCGCCTTCCCAATAATCAAGTGCCACCTTCCAGCAGGCGTCGCGCGCCGGATAGTCATTGGCATCTGCAAAACCAATCGCTGCAGGGTCTTGCCCCGCAATGGTTCCAAGATGTCTCCAGAACTGTTCGCCGATCTTCGCCGCCAGCGGTCCATAAGGATCCGGCCCAAAGGGTGAGGCAGCCTGACAATTCTCCACCTGCTCCATCACAAAGAAAGGACGCTCGAGCCATTTCTCATCTGTTTCCAGATACAGCGGTTCAGGCACCGGAACACCGGTTGGATAAAATGCTTTGTACGCATTGAACTCCACGTCGCGCTCGGTCTCGATCAGACTTGATTCAGGGTCGCGACGAAGAATGAGGGCGCGTTCTTTCCGCTCTCCCGCTTCCGTCCAGCTTGCACGAAAGCGATAGGTCTGCCTGCTCGCGCCGCCATGTATCCGCGAAAGATCAGTGACTTCATAATCACTCCCTGCGGGGTTTCGATACGCAAGATAGGCAGCGGTCTTTTGTGCGATCTCATCCATAGATCAAGGTGCCATATCCAGGAGGTCGGTAAATCCGGAAGGTTCGTGCCGTCCCATGATCAACTGCTCCAGAATGCCCGATCCATGTTTCACCTCGCCGCTGGGCAAGGTCATCTTTGCTTCAGAGAAAGCCTGAATGTGAAGATAAGGCGGCATAGACCCGGTAATTTCATCGGTCTTGAATGCTTCATAACCGACCTCAAGTTCACCATGCAGGCCACCATGCCCCCATTTCGGGTTCATGTAACCAAGGCCTGTCATGTAAAAGTTCCACTTCGGCGTAAGTTCGATAAACGTCTTTTCCCGCTTGTGGTTTTCCATCTCAATGGTGGCACTTTTGGCAAAGCGCGTACCGGACTGAAATTCAAGGTTGGACCAGCAAGACCGGGTATGTTCCGGTTCGGCATCGCCAAGCCCACAAATCACCCCGGCAGTGTTCCACGGTTCACCGCTCGCATACGTGTTCAGATGATAAAGCGTGATGCAATCATCAAAATTGAGCGGCGCCCAAAGCCAGTAAAACTGAGGCTCCTGACCGGGTGCCAATGGTTGCGCGTCTGCCGCCCCAATCGGCCTTGTGCCCCAGGACCGGTCCCGGGTGCCGACAAACGCATCGCGCGTGACGTCAATCCGGTCTCCATTGACCTCAATCCATCCTTCCCAGGTGATGTTCTGCGTCATCCGCGTCACATCCATCATGGCCCGTGATCCATTGCGGGTGATGAAGCGCGGCTCTTCGATGGGTTGCGCGCGTGCGTGGAAGGTTAGATCCGCACTGATGCCATGTTCATTCTTATCGACAATCAACCGCACAGACTGCAACGGCTCAAGTATCTCCACCTCAATCGGCCCAACCTTCGTGTTTAGGCGTTCGGAATGAAGTATGCGCGAAGCATGCAGGTTATGCTGCACGCCGTCATGAACGACACAGAAAGATGCATCCATCACATTC
Organism: Alphaproteobacteria bacterium; assembly: GCA_021775935.1. Lineage (GTDB taxonomy): Bacteria > Pseudomonadota > Alphaproteobacteria > Parvibaculales > Parvibaculaceae > Mf105b01. Next base: position 8,705 of record JAJFGY010000153.1, on the reverse strand, counting down.
AAATGCGGGTAAACGCCAAGGGCGGCGGCAAAAAATTGCGAGCCATCTCTGGTGTAGCCATTGAAGAAATACCGATCATAAAAGTTCCGGTCTGTGCCGGAATATGCAATCGGCTCCGGTGTCTGATGTATCGGATATTCGTCACCTTTGGTGAGCATGCGCCCGCCTCCCTAACCTGATCGTCGCGGCATTTCGCCGTCACTTTCGCAGAGCATGACAAACCCGGCGCTCAAGTCAAATGCAGCCACCGTCCCTACGTCGATTATGCTATCTCGACTCACAAACCGGAACACGTACACTCCCCACCAGGACACAAAGATCTATTGACGGAACAAACAGCATGAAACTTTGGCTACTGCTTGGCGCGGTAAATGGATTTTTGGCCGTGGGCTTTGGTGCTTTTGGTGCCCATGGCCTGAAGGCACGAGTCTCCGCGGTCGATCTTGCTGCATTTGAAACTGGCGCCCAATATCATATGACCCATGCATTGGCCCTGCTGGCAGTTGCCTGGGTCGCGTCCAATGCGCCCTCCACGCTAACAACAACAGCGGGATGGGCGTTTACAGTGGGCATTCTTCTCTTCTCAGGGTCACTTTATTTTCTGGGCATCACCGGAAGCCGCGCCTTGGTTCTGGCAACACCCATTGGCGGCACGGCGTTCATGATCGGTTGGTTTTGTCTGGCCATTGCTGCTTACCGCCTGGCGTAACCTAACCTCTGGACAATCCTCAACCTGTGGACAATCCCCACCCTCTGGACAATCCCCACCCTCTGGACAATCAGAGACACCATCCCTACCTTACTAGACTACGGTCTATTTATGGGTTTGGGTGTTCTAAGAGAGAGAATGGCTTCTGGGAGGAAGAAACGCGTGTCTGCTGAAAATATCCTTGTGATCGGCGCCGGGATTGCTGGTCTGAACGCCGCACTAGCGCTCAGCAAACCGGGCCGACGGGTTACCCTGATTGAGCGCGATCCACCGCCGCCGGAAGGGTCAGCCGACGAAGCCTTTGAGGTTTGGGAACGCCGTGGCGTCGGTCACCTGCGACACAGCCATGCCTTCCTTGCCCGCCTCTACCTTCTGCTTCGCGAGAAATACCCAGACCTGTTGCAGGCTCTTCTGGATGCCGGTTGTCGAGAGCTGCGTTTTGAGGACGGGGTGCCAGACACACTGCGGGAGATCTACGAGCCGACGCAGGAAGACAATGACCTCACGATCCTGACCAGCCGTCGCACGACGCTCGAATTCATCATGCGACGCTATGTGGCGACACTCCCGGGTGTGAAATTTATTACGAACACACGCGTGAAAGGCCTGCGGCAAGATCGTGCTGCAGATGGCACACCCAAAATTACCGGCGTGATCGTCGACAAAGATGGCCAGGAACAGATTTTAAGTGCAGATCTTGTCGTCGATGCGGGCGGCAAAAATGCGCTCGGCATGGATTGGTTGAAAGCCGCAGGCATCCATGTCCGCGAAGAAGTCGAAGGCGCCGGCATCCTCTACTACACGCGCCACTACCGGCTGCGCCCGGGCCAGGAAGAACCCCCACGGGGCAAGCTGCCGGGCGGAGCAGATCTCGGCTACATCAAATATGGCATCTTCCCAGCCGACAATGGCTGCTTCTCCATCACCCTGGCTGTGCCCGAAGTAGAAATGGAACTTCGCCGCCGCATCGTGCACCCAGATGTCTTTGATACCGTCTGCCGCGCCATCCCGGCGATGGAACCCTGGATCGAAGAAACGCGCGTCGACCCGACATCCAAGGTCTACGGCATGGGCGAGCTGAAGAGCCAATGGCGTCATCTCGTGGAGGACGGCAAGCCCATCGTGCTCAACTACATCCCCATGGGGGACAATCTCATTCGCACCAATCCGCTCTATGGACGCGGATGTTCGTTCGCCGCCGTTGAAGCGCAAGCACTTGATCGTGCGTTGGACGCTAGCGATGATCCTGCAGAATGGGCGCGCCAATATCATGCTGACGTCGCGCGTGATGTACGCCCATACTATGACAGCATGTTGAAGCAGGATCTCGCCGCGATCAGACGCGCAGCTAACGGTCTTAATCCTGATTACAAAGCTGGCATTAAAGCCCGTCTGGCCAAAAGCTTCATTGAGGACGCCATCAACATCGCACTACGCTCAGACATTGATCTCCTGCGCGAAGCCATGCACGGCTTCCACATGTTGAGCCATCCTGAAGCCTGGCTGAAAAAACCGATGAATTTTCTCAAGGTGATGCGGGTCTGGGCTCGCGGCAAGAAGCGTAACAAAGCCTACTACCTGCCGCGCATCGGACCAAAGCGCCACGAAATGTTTGAACTTCTCGAGCTCTCTCCCACATTAGATTGGGAAAAATACAACAAGGCGGCGTGAAACGCCTCCGCCAAAATTTAGGAACAGGGAAACCGCATGGTCGACTTCGCCAATCCGCGCTTTGTGAAAACCAATGGCCTCAACATGGCAGTCTATGAAGAAGGCACCGGCCTGCCGGTCATTTTCTGCCATGGATTTCCCGAGCTCGCCTATTCCTGGCGCCACCAGGTGCCAGCAGTCGCCGCTGCCGGCTTCCATGCCGTTGCGCCCGACCAGCGCGGCTATGGCCGTACTGGCGGTCCAAAAGGCAAAGCAGAAGTTCCTAACTATGACATGGAACATCTGTTGGGCGATCTGATCGGCATGATGGATGAAATGGGTCTGGAGAAAGCGATCTTCTGCGGCCATGACTGGGGAGGGTTTGTTGTTTGGCAAATGGCACTGCATCACCCCGACCGCGTTGCAGGTGTGATCGGCGTCAACACGCCCTACACAGCACGGTCCCCGATGGACCCGATCGAGCTGATGAAGATGGCCTTCGGCGAGGACATGTACATTGTCTTCTTCCAGAAGTTCGGTGTAGCCGAAGCTCTCTTCGAAGAAGATATCGAGAAGACCATGCGTTTCTGGTATCGCCGCTGGACCATGTCACTGGCAGACTATGATGCCCAGCCCGAAGAGAACAAAAAGCTGGCGCTCGGTGAAGCGTTCAAAACTCCCGAAAGCGAATGGATGGGCGAACCGCTGCTATCGCCAGAAGAGTTTGACTATTATGTGAACGCGTTCAAAAAGACCGGCTATGAAGGCGGCATCAATTGGTATCGCAACTTCACCCGCAACTGGGAAAAGTCAGAAGGCATTGAGGAGAAAATCAATGTGCCTTGCCTGATGATTTCCGCCGCCAATGATGTCGTGCTGCGCCCGGAAATGACCGAAGGCATGGAGAACTTCATTCCCGATCTGGAGAAACACATCATTCCCGATTGCGGCCACTGGACCCAGTCCGAAAAACCTGAAGAGCTGAACGCCCTCATCACCGATTGGCTCAAGCGACGGTTTGGCTAACCTGCCCCTCGCCATAAAGGTTTGATCGGCGTAGGCTCTCTCTCAAATTGCTGTGCCAATCGCTGAGAGGCTGCGCCATGACACCGGAACTCATCTTTCTGATTGCGACCTACGGTATCATGCCGTTTTGGCTGTTGCTCGCGGTCGCGCCGAAATGGAAACTGACCCAGACACTTGTGCATAGTGCACTCATCCCGATTGTGATCGGCATTGGCTACACGTTCTATGTCGCAACAGGTGCCTTCAGCGTTGAGGGCGGAGGCTTCGGCACGCTGCAAGCCTTGATGATTGCATTTACCGTACCCGAAGCCGTCATTGCCGGGTGGCTGCACTATCTTGTTTTCGATCTGTTTGTTGGTGCCTGGGAAGTACGCGACGCACAGAAGCGCGGGATCAATCATTGGCTGGTTGTGCCCTGCCTCTTTTTCACTCTGATGTTGGGACCCGTTGGTCTTCTCCTCTACATCGCGCTCCGCTTTGTGACCCGCAAGGGCGGCTGGGCGCTGGACCCATCAGAGAACCCGGCCTGACACATGCGTGAGATCGAAACCCTCCTCTTTGCCAATGAGACTTTCTATCGCGCGGTCGCAGATCGCGACATGGACGCTCTGGAGGGACTGTGGTCTGTTGCTGTTCCTGTTTCATGTCTGCATCCCGGATGGCCGCCGCTCCACGGGCGCGATGAGGTGATGGCGAGTTGGGAACGCATCGTCCGGGGCCCCGCCCCACCCGCGATCGAATGCCAGGCGGCAACGGGGCATCTTATCGGAGAAACCGGCCTCGTCACTTGCTATGAGAAGATCGGGAACGAATGGCTAGTCGCAACCAACCTCTTTGTCCGCGAAGGCAATGGCTGGGCAATGTACCACCACCAGTCGGGCCCTGCATCGCAGCCCCCCGATCAGGACATGATGACGCCGACCCCACAGGCAAACTGAGAGCCTGGCCTAAAAAAAGGGTCTCTGACAGAATAGGGCATTCCAACTGACATTTCTGTCACCGGACGCTTGTTGCGCCGCAACACCTTGGGTATGATCCCGCCGACCGAGCACCAAACCAGGTTGCAGGGCCCCTTTCGTGCGGCCTGAATGGACGCTCAACAGTCAGAATGCTAGAGCATGTGTCCGAAAACCACCAAATCGCTCCTTGGTGGTGTTCGGATAAAACATGCGGAAAAACACAGATTATGGCGCACTGTCGATAAATCTACGTTCATCGACAATGCGATAGGACCGACCGTCGGACTGACCGGGCAATTGAGTAAGGAAGCTCTTTATCCCAAAAAGTCCGGCAGAGAAGCGGTTCATAACGGAAAATGAGAAGGAGAGGTGGATGTCGCAGGCGCTGGAAAACCAGGCCCTAGCTCCTGTTGCCGAGCCGGTTGAAACAACCGAGCGCCAGGATGCCACCATTGAAGCCCTCAAGGGCGACCGCCCCTTACGGATTTTGCTGCCGAGCTACCGCTCAAATTCGACAACCGGCGGGCAAGGCGTCTATATGCGCCATATTTCAAAGGCGCTCGCCGACCTCGGCCACCATGTCGATGTGATTTCCGGCCCGCCATATCCAGACCTAGATCCGCGCATTGGCCTCATCAAGCTCCCTTCTCTTGATCTCTATGCGACGCCCCACCCCATCCGCGCGTTCCGGCCGTGGATGCTGAAATCCAAAATCGATCTCTTTGAGTGGTGGAGCCACAATTGGGGCGGCTTCCCGGAGCCCTATACGTTTGGCGAGCGGCTTGCAGAATATATGGTCGACAAAATCGATCAGTACGACGTGATGCATGACAATCAGACATTATGCTGGGGCATGCTGAAAGTGCGCGACATGGGGCTACCGGTCGCTGGCACCATCCATCACCCGATCACCATGGACAAACGCATCGACATCGCCGCGATGCCGAACCCGTGGATGAAGTTCCTGAAATGGCGTTGGTACACCTTCCTGAATATGCAGATGAAAGTTGCCCACGAGCTCGACCCCATCATCGTGGTCTCAGAAAGCACCCGTCAGGACGTGAACAAGGACTTCGGTCTGCCGCTCGAAACAATGCAGGTTGTTCATCACGGCATTAATCACATCCAGTTCCATCCAATGCCTGACGTGAAGCGCGTCGACAATCGTCTCATCGTATGCGCGAGTGCTGACGTGCCGCTCAAAGGCCTCATCTTCCTCATCCGCGCCTACGACAAACTCTTGAAAGAGCGTCCAGACTTGGATCTGTATGTCATCGGCAAGCTGCGTGATGGTCCAACCAAAAAAGAACTCAAGCGCCGCGGCCTCATGGACAAAGTGAAGTTCATTTCCGGCATGAGTGACGATGACATCACCCGAGCTTATGCAGAAGCAACGATGGTCATCTCTCCATCGGTGTATGAGGGTTTTGGTTTCCCAGCTGGCGAAGCCATGTCCTGTGGCGCACCTGTCATTGCGACGACCGGCGGCTCCCTCCCCGAAGTTGTCGGCGATGCAGGGGTAGTTGTGCCTCATTCAAATCCAGATGCTTTGGCCGAGGCCATTGCTGACCTCCTCGACAATCCCGCAAAACGCGACGAACTGGGCCGCAAGGCCCGGCAGCGAGTGCTCGACCATTTCAAATGGGAACGGACCGCACGCCAAGTCGTCGATATTTACCGCCAGGCCATGCAAGATGCAGACAATCAATCTAGACAAACTGGGTCTTAAGGACGGCGAATATGTGCTGGACCTTGGCTGCGGCGAAGGTCGGCATGTGCATGCCGCTTATCACCACAAGGTTTGCAACGTCGTCGGACTGGATCTGGCTTTCAACGATGTCAAAAAGACTCGTGACGGCTTCGTCCATTGCCCCGACCTGGACCCGGACAGCAAGCGTCGCTGCACCCTGGCCGTCGGCAATGCGCTCACCCTTCCCTTCGCTGACAACAGCTTTGACAAAGTCGTCTGCTCAGAAGTGATGGAGCATATCCCCAACTATCGCCAGGCTTTGGCAGAAGTGAACCGCGTTCTAAAACCAGGCGGCACATTTGCTGTTTCTGTGCCCCGCTATTGGCCGGAATGGGTTTGTTGGGCATTGTCAGATGATTATCACAATGAGCCCGGGGGGCATGTCCGCATTTTCCGCACAAGCCGCCTGAAAAAAGATGTCGAAGCAACCGGGGCAACCTTTAAGCATCGTCACTGGGCGCATGGCTTGCATTCCCCCTACTGGTGGTTGCGCTGCGCTGTTGGTGTCAAAAAGACAGACTCCAAGCTCGTGAATTTCTATCACCGGCTGCTCGTCTGGGAAATTACAGACAACCCCCTGCTGACCCGCATTCTTGAGGGGATTGCCGGTCCACTGATGGGAAAAAGCGTTGTCCTCTATTTCAATAAGACGGCCGCATCCACATGACCTTGCTCACCAGGGGCGACCGCCTGCCAGACAATTTCTTCAAAGGGTCAATTGCGCGCATTCGCGAACTGCAGCGCGACAATGGGGCAATTCCTTGGTTCGATGGTGGTGTCATTGATCCCTGGAACCACACCGAAGCCGCCATGGGGCTCGCCGTTCTTGGGGAAATGCAGGCTGCGGAAAACGCCTACGCCTACCTCATGGACACCCAGCTTGAGGATGGCTCCTGGTGGGGCGAGCTTGGGTCAGCCGTCCCAATGGACGAAGAAGAACAGCGCTACACAGGCGGGGAAGAAGGCGCAGGCAAACCTGTCCGCGACACAAACTTCGCGGCCTATATCGCAACGGGCGCCTGGCATCATTTTCTTCTGACAGGTGACAAGACCTTCCTCACAGACATCTGGCCCCATGTAAAAAAAGCGATGGAGTTCATCACAGCCCACCAGACTGAGCATGGTGACATTCGCTGGGCTGCAGATGATCCCCATACGCCAGAAGACGACGCGCTTATCACCGGCTGTTCTTCAATCTACAAAAGCCTCGAATGCGCGATCCACATCGCTGCAGAGATGAATGAGCCCACCCGCGAATGGTCACGTGCCCGCCAACGGCTGGGCGAAGCTCTACGCGACAAGCCCCATCGATTTGACCGCACCTGGGCACCAAAAACCCGCTATTCCATGGACTGGTACTACCCGGTGCTCGCTGGCGTGATGACTGGTGAGGCGGCGGTGAAACGCCTCGCCTCAAAGTGGGACATTTTCGTCGCCGAAGGCAAAGGCTGCCGCTGCGTATTGGATGAACCTTGGGTCACAGTCGCCGAGTCCGCAGAACTGGTCATGGCCCTGCTCGTTTCCGGCCAGCGAAAAAAGGCGGAACACCTTCTCTCCTGGCAGCACCAATGGCGCTCAGATTGTGGGGCCTACTGGATGGGCTTCCAGTTCGAAGACAAGGTGGCCTGGCCGCAGGAACGCCCTGCCTGGACCGCCGCTGCAGTGATCCTGGCAACAGACGCGGTCATCGGCATGACACCTGCCTCGCACCTATTTGCTGAGCGGACCCTCGCCGAGGCGGCGGAGTAGTCGAAGCGACTTCACTGTTTTGATTTCTTCAAATAGTTGTGACGCAATCGCCATCTTGTAAATCTCATAGGGCGCCTGCCCCCCGTCTTTTGGGTCAGGAAAGACATCATGGATCGCGAGAATGCCACCTGGAATGATCTTGGGCGCCCAGAGCCGATAATCATTCAGCGCATGCTCCAGCGCATGCCCCCCATCAATAAACACCATCGCCAGGGGTGTCGCCCAATGACGCGCCGCAACGGTCGAAGGCGCCACGAGGGGAACAACACAGTCCTCAAGCCTGGCGGCACGCAGCGTGCGACGAAACAAAGGAAACGTGTTCAGCATGCCCGTTTCCTGATCAGCCAGGGAAGCGTCGTGGTGCTCCCACCCTGCCTGGTTCTCCTCAGAGCCCAGATGGTGATCAAGCGCATAAAGCACTGATCCGGTCTCCTGACAGGCAAGACCATAATAGACCGTCGACTTCCCGCAATAGGACCCAACTTCAAGACAGGGTCCCTGTCCGCCCACCTCGAGCGCAGCCTGGTAAAGAGCATTGCCCTCAGCGGGGTCGAGAAACCCTTTAATTGTTTCAATATCGAGGGGAAGCGTTACGCCGGTCATCTATCTCTTCTCGTCAGAATTATCAGAGTGTTCTTATATAGGAGTTTCAGGCCCGCGCACGGGCGACGGCAGAAACAAATGTCTCCGCACGACGACGGGTCTCCTCCAGGTCGCCATTTACATCAAAGACGGCAGATCCGACGCCAAATCCATCGGCTCCCGCTTCCCACCAGTCAGCCACATTGTCGGCATTGATCCCGCCGGTTGGCAGCAACAATGCGTCATCCCGCGGCATGACAGACCGCCATGCTGCGATGGC
>JAJFGY010000152.1 GCA_021775935.1 Alphaproteobacteria bacterium | reverse complement strand
GTCTGCCGCTGCTCACACCACAAACTTCTACGTCACTCCCGGGCGATGGCCCGATCGAGTTTGTCTTCGATCCTCGCCAGTGCAGCCCGCATATAGGTTGCCTGCACCTCCAAGCGCGCCGTACGCTCCGCCAGATCACTATCGTCTGTCACCTGCCGTTCCAGATGATTGATCCGTTCAGACGCGGCACCTGCCCATGTCAGCGCACCGGCTGTCTGGATCAGGATTGCAAGAATGAGCGCAATCGGCACGCGCTTGTCGAGATGCCAGCGACCCGGGCTTTGATCATCTGCCATGAGAGTCCGTCTCCCGTGCAGCCAGCCCGACGAGTTTTCGTTTTTCATCATCGCTCAGGAAGTCTGCGTCTTTGACCCGGGCCCAAACGGTTTCGCGTTCCGCGTTCAGTGCGGGCACATTGTCCAGATCGACCTCCAGCTGCAGGCCCTGCCCAAAGCGTGGACCCAACCAATGCGTGAGTGCCGAGGCAGATTTTCGCACGAGCGGCACAATGGTTTGTCGCCAGAAGACGAGGTTTGCTTCTTTGTAATTTGAAAACGTGTTGTCGCCCGGAATGCCCAACAACATGGGCGGCACCCCAAAGGCCAGGGCAATTTCACGGGCGGCAGAGTTCTTTGCCTCGTTAAAGTCCAGATCGCGCGGGCCCAGCCCCATCTGCTGCCAGTCGAGCCCGCCTTCGAGCAAGAGCGGTCGGCCTGCATTGGCAGAGCCTGCATAATTGTCTTCCAGTTCCCGCTTTAGCCGTTCGAACTGATCATTGGTGAGCGTCGCATCACCATTCGCGCCCTTGTAGACCAGCGCGCCAGAGGGGCGTGCTGCATTGTCGAGCAGGGCTTTGTTCCAGGCCCCTGCTGCATTGTGAATGTCGACAGCTTTCGCCGCTGCCTCCAAAGGCGACAGACCATAATGATCGTCTGTTGGATGGAACGCTTTCATGTGCAGGATCGGCTTATGGGGCGCGTCGCGAAACAGAACCGTGCGTCCGTTCACCTCGTACTCATAACCTTCAGGCCAACCGCGCGCACCAGGCACCACTTTCATCCGATCTGGACGGAGCGCGTAAACCTCGCGCACCTCATCGCCCACGCTGACGGCTTCGAGATAGGCGTTTCCAGCAACCTGCAAGTGACCGTACCAGGCCTCCAAGAGGTCGACACCGCTCTCTGCCGGGTTCGGTCTTGCGAGAAGCGAGAGCAAAGGATGCTCATCCAGTGCGCGGTCCCCCTCGCGCACCGTCCACGGCACGCTGGCTGCGGCCTCTGCGATCATGCGTACACAGCGAAAGGCGACCGCGTTTTGCTCATAGCCTTCGCGCGCCAGGCGATCATAGTCACGAGGTGTCCAAACCGGACGGCCAAGTGTGCTGAACGCAACCAGCGCGCCGGTGGCACTTGCCTTCGTTGCTTCGGGTCGCGTGAAGAGCCGGGCCCAGAGGCTTCGCTCCTTCTGTGACGTCACCAGGTTCATTTTGTTTCCAATGAGTGAGTTGGTTCGTTCCGCAGTGTTGCGGTATCCACATTCGTCATTCTCAGATGTCATCCCGGGCCTGACCCGGGATCCATACTAAGTTGATGGACCCTATGGACCCCGGCTCGGGGGCCGGGGTGACAGTTTCGGTATCACAAGCGCCGGATGGCGGGGTCGCCGGACGTGCGCATCAAATCCGTCAGCGCCCACACAAGAGCGTCCAGCCGATCCGGGCTTTTGCCGCCGCCTGCGAAATTGCACATCTGATCTTCAAGCTCGGGCATGGGGGCCAGATGAGACACCCGACCTTGTTCATAAAGCGCTGCGACGGGTTCTGCGCGCACGCGCTTGCCTCTTGTCGCCCGCACCTGGCGGACCGGGAGCGAGGGGGCTACGTGATGCAACACGCTCGCCACCATCTCCCCCCCCTGGTTCACCTCTGCCACAACCCTGTCGGCCTTGAACATCTCATATGCTTCTGCAACACGGCGTGCCCATGCGGCGGGTTTTGCTCTTGCCCGGGAGCGGTCTGCCAGCACGTAAAACCGTCCGTCAGCGCCGAGGCCGGCTATCACAATGCCGCATTCATCGGCACTCTCACCAGATGATGCCGGGGGGTCCACGCCAACCACCACCCGGGTCATGTCCGGTGTGCTGTCTCTGCGGCATTGTTCAACCAGCCGCCTCGTCCACAAAGCGTCAGGATCATCTTCCAGAAGCTCTCCGTTCAGCTCCTGGCGTCCAAGACGGGTGCCTTCATAGGTTTTGATGACCGTTGAGAAAAACGCATCAGCAAGGTTTGCGCGATTGTCATAGGTCGTTGCCCGCGTCACCACCACGGTATCGTCGGTCAGCAGCTTTCGGATCAGCGGCACAGCACGGGGCGTGCTCGTGATCACTTGTCTGGGGTGCTCACCCAGCCGCAAGCCAAATTGCAACATGGACCAGGCCGCTTCTGCATCTGGCCACTTGGCCGCTTCGTCGCTCCAAGCGGCGTCAAATTGAGGTCCGCGTAACCCTTCGGGATCGCTTGCAGAGTGCAGCGTTGCAATCGCACCGTTGGGCCATAACAGACGACGGCGCGTTGCTTCATAGCGGGGTCTTTTGTCTTGGGTTCCCAGGGACCGCAAACCTGATGTGCCCTCCACCATCACTTCACGGGCATCCGCATAGCTTTCGCCAACCAGCGCCACACGCCCCGCCCGACCTTCTGCTACCTGACCAGCAACCCATTCAGCGCCAGCGCGGGTCTTGCCTGCACCGCGACCGCCCAGGATCAACCAGCTGGTCCAATTGCTTGCCGGTGGCCATTGGCTGTCGCGGGCCCAGAAACACCAGTCATGGGTCAGAAAGACCAGTTCATCGCGCGACAGGCTCTGAAGAAAGCTCTTCTGCGCTGTCGGGGAGAGCGAGGCGAGCGAGGCGGCGCGCCAGATCGGTTCGAAGCGCATCGTCACTCTCTCCCTCTTCATGCTGATTTGCAGCGTCCTTCATGCGCTTTGCTTCCGCCCGTTCGCGGGCAGCTTGCCGTTTCAATTCAATCAGCTTGTCGAGCGTCCGGGTCAGGTTCGAGAGTGTTCTGGCATCGCGTTCCTGATCGCGCCCTTTGGGGTTTCCGGCAAGGTGCATTTCGATCTCTGCAATCTGCCGCTCGACCAGTGCAGTCAGGCGTTTGCGCAAAGTTGCCGGGTCCGTGCTGCCGGGCTTCTTGGACTGCTGGTCGGTTTGTTCTTTCTCATATCGCAGCGTCCATCCCTCGCGCCGGGCATGTGCCACAATTTTCTGAACGGAGATTTCATACTCATTTGCGATATATGTAAGTTTTTCATCTGTCTGATAGACATCATAGATCCGCTGCCAATCTTCCGCGCTGAGGTTTTCAGGGTCGGGGGTTTTGGGATCGGGCATCACATATATTTCTGGAGATGATGTTTAGATGGGTATCAGCGTCACAATATCAATACGCTGCGCGACTTTTTATCACTCTAATAGAACAAGCGTAGACCAGGCAAGGCCCGCTGGTGCATGGATACAATTTCGGAGATGAACTTTAGATGGGATAGGAGCGTTTAAGTTTCAAGAGAAAATTTGCATAATACGCAATTTTTACCAGTCACGCCCATCACGAAGTCCCGCCTTTTTGGAGTAGCTTTAGTTTCCCTGTTCCGGCCAGGTCACGATCCGGGCCTCCAGATCTGTCGGGTCCACATCATCTTCGCTGACGGTCCGCCCCCGCACCGACATGCCCGCCAGATGAACAGATTCTTCTTCGCCGCTCACAAGCGGATGCCACCAGGGCAGATCTTCGCCATTTGCAATCAGGCGATAGGCGCAGGTTGAGGGCATCCAGTTCAGCTGCTGCACATTTTTGGGCGTCAAGGTCACGCAATCGGGCACTTTGACAGACCGGTTCGGGTAGTCGCCGCATTGGCAGGTTTCGCAGTCCAACAGGCTGCAGGAAATGTCGGTATATTCCAGCTCGCCCGTGTCTTCGTCTTCCAGCTTGATCAGGCAGCACTTCGCGCAGCCATCACAGAGCGACTCCCACTCCTGCCGGCTCATTTCGGTCATCTTTTTCGTCTGCCAGAAGGGTTTCTCGTCCATAGGGTCGGGTCAGGTTCTTCAATTGGGTGACTGGGATGTCGGGAATGTCAGTTTACGCCGATTCAGGCAACCAGGGAGAGAAGAGATGGAGGAAATCTCAATCGAAGTCTCAAACGAAATCGGGCCGTCTTTGCGGCATGGCGCTTGCGACTGCCCTTCACAAGACAGTTGAGCGGGGCTCCACTGTGCCATTCCGGCACAGGACCGTCCTTTTGAGAGACCAAGACCGTGGTGCATGAAGACGACATCGAAGATTTGCCCAGGAAAGGCACGCCTTTGCGACGCTTTTGGTGGCGTGCGCTTGGTGTTCTTACATTCGCGGGCAGTGTCGTTTTTGGCACGCTGGTTCTGGACACTCTGCCCAAGATGCAACGCCAGCTTTTGGGGCCGCTTGGTCCAGACGCGCTGGCGCTGACAGTTTTGGATCGCGATGGCGATGAAATCGCCAACCGCGGCGGGCGCTATGCCGCCATTGTGCCCCTCACCGAGATGCCAGACTATCTGGTCCAGGCGGTGCTGAGCACTGAGGACCGGCGTTTCTACGATCATTTCGGCTTCGATGTGTATGGCATTGGCCGCGCTGTGGTTGCCAATCTGAGTGCCGGCAGCGTGGTTCAAGGTGGCTCCACCATCACCCAGCAGCTTGCAAAGAACCTTTATCTTGGTCAGCAGCGGACTTTTTGGCGCAAGGCGCAGGAAGCCCTGATTACCTTCTGGCTGGAATACCGCTACAGCAAACAAGAAATTCTGACCCTTTACCTCAACCGCATCTATATGGGCGCCGGTGCTTATGGGGTTGAAGCTGCCTCCCAACATTATTTTGATAAGTCCGCGCGGGAAGTCAGCCTTGCCGAAGCAGCACTGCTCGCAGGTCTTATCAAGGCACCCTCCCGCTTTGCCCCCACAAATGATTTACAGCGTGCGCAACGGCGCGGCGAAATTGTTTTACGGCGTCTGGTAGAAACCGGCGTCTTGACCGAAGGCGAGGTATTCGCTGCACGCACCACCCCTGCGACAATCATCAAGCGAGCCCCCCGACAGGGTTCCCAATATTTCGTCGATTGGGTGGCTGCCGAAGTCGCCAAGATCCTGCCCGGCATGACGGGACAATTGATCATTGAGACGACCCTCGATCCGGTTCAGCAGGCCGCAGGTGAAGTCTCCATCGCGGATGCTATTGCCGAGCGTGCCGCAAACCTCGCCGAAGATATAGAAGAGGCGCCTGTTCAAGGATCTCTTGTGTCGATGGATATTGACGGGGCGGTTCGCGCCATGGTCGGTGGCCGCGACTACCTCGAAAGCCAGTTTAACCGAACCGTACAGGCTGAACGTCAACCAGGTTCCGTTTTCAAACCCTTCGTTTATCTCGCAGCCCTTGAAAATGGCATGACGCCAGAATCCCGGGTGAGCGACGGCCCGATCTCAATCAACGGGTGGTCGCCGCAAAATAATGGACGCTTCCGGGGGAATGTATCCCTCCTGACCGCCATGAAGCGGTCCATCAATACGGTTGCCGTGCGCCTGTCTGAACAAATTGGGCGCCTGAAAGTCATCGACGTGGCAGAGCGGTTGGGCATCACGTCACCGCTTGCGGCTCACCCTTCCATCGCCCTGGGCACAGAGGAGGTTACACTTCTCGACCTCACCTCATCCTATGCCGTGTTTGCCAATGGGGGGTTTCGCGCAAAGCCGTATGGCATTAAGCGCATTCTCAATCCCGATGGCGATGTGCTGTACGAACAGCAATCGCTTGCAACGCGGGTGGTCGCACCCGGCGCAGCGCGGTCGATGAATTATCTGCTCTACCAGGTAATCTTGTCGGGCACAGGAACCAACGCAACGATCGGCGGCCGCCCTGCGGCCGGTAAGACCGGCACCAGCCAGGACGCCAGGGACATTTGGTTCATTGGATACACTGCAGACCAAGCGGCAGGTGTCTGGTTTGGCCACGATAATGCCTCACCCATGGCCAATGCAGAAGGCGGTGGCTTGAGTGCGACCACATGGGCATCCTTCATGAAGACCGTCCATGAAGGTCAACCAATCACCGATCTTGCGGGTGGACGCCCTGCACCTGTCCGGCGATGGCAGCCACGAACTCAGGATGACCAGCCTGAGGTTGCCGCTGCGTCTCAACCAGAAATCCATCGCTTCTATGTCTCCTTGTCAGACCTCTTCCGACAGGCGCACCGCAAACAGCTAAACCCGGGACCTGGTATGCGCCGAGGCGGGGAAACGATTCCCCGTTAACCGCGATATGGCTGTTTGCATGGCACTTCCGCGCGTGTGTGATACAAACCCAACTCTGACACCTGGTCCGAAGATCCGGTCTGAAAATCTGGTCTGAAAATCTGGTCTGGGGGTGCAGAAACATTGGGGATGTTGGGAACCGTGATTTCAGGATTTTTAAAACTTCTGGCTACGCTTGTTGGAGCTCTTCTCATTGGACTGGGGTCTGCCTGGTGGTCCATTAATTCGGGGTTGGGCTCGGCTCTACAAAACGGCGCCTGGTCTACCGACCCTGCCATTGGCAGCGAAGCCGCAGGCCCTTATGCGCGCGCGGCTGTGGCGCGGGCCGGGCTCTTGGCTCTGAACAAAAGTGAGACGGTCTATTTCACAGCGTCAATGGATGACGCGGGCGAGCCCCTTTCAACCAGATGCAGCTACAGGTTGGAGGGCAAGCGTCTCGCCACACGCTGGTGGAGCATCACAGCTTACGGCGCTGACCACTACCTGATCCCCAATAAAGACAATCGCTACAGTCAGGCCATGAACACGGTCACGCGCAATTCCGACCTAAGTTTCACAATCAATGTGAGCCCGGATGGGTCTGGCGCAAATGGTATTCCAACAGGTACTGCCGCGCCCGATGAAGAAGTTGCGTTCAGCCTGACACTTCGGCTCTACAATCCAGATGAAGAGACATACTCAAATCTTGAGACGCTTGCGCTTCCCACTGTGACGAAAGAGGGTTGCTCATGAAAGCATGGCCTTATCTCCTCGCTGCCACGATCATTCTTGGTGGCATCATCCACATCTCCGCAGTCTTGATCTGGCCGGGATTTGTAATGGACCGCCTGGTTACCGGTATTGATGAACAAGCTGGTCTCGGCGTGATAGCTCACGCGCCACGCGCGACGTCGGAGAGCCGAACCGTCGTGCGCCCGAGCCCTGATCTCATCTATTCGATCTGTGCATTTGATGTATCCAAAGCGCCGTTGCGGATTTCCGCGCCGGTTCCAAAGGACACGTATTTTTCCCTGTCGATGTTTGGGGACAATAGTGACAACTTCTTTGTGGTGAACGACACCCAGCTGCTCAAAGACAGTGTTGAGGTGATCCTGGTTCAAAACGAAGATCAGGCCGGTGCGCTTGGCGGTGCTCCGATTGTTGTTGCGCCATCAGATCGCGGTGTGGTGCTCTTCCGCACGCTCATTCAGTCAGAAGACCGGTTTGAGGAGTTGGACGCCATCCGCCAACAGGCGACTTGCGAGGTGATGTAGGGGGATGCTGCGGCTCCCTATGAGCCCAGATCAAGTCCGGGGTGACAAGCTTTGTTTGCTGAGGGCAATGTTACCCTCTGATGTCATCCCGGCCTTGAGCCGGGATCCATGGTGCAGAAAACTTGATCTCGATCGGTTGAGTTCCAATACTCTCTGGCTATGAGCAAAAACTACTATGTCTACATGCTCGCGAGCACCCGTCGAGGGACTCTCTATGTTGGCGTGACCAACGACATCGCTCGTCGCATCTATGAGCACAAAACTGAGTCATTAGACGGGTTCACCAAACGGTATGGCGTAAAGCACCTCGTTTGGTATGAGGCGACACCTGACATCGAAGCCGCCATTGATCATGAAAAACGCATTAAGCGGTGGCGGCGAGAATGGAAGTTCGATCTCGTTGAAAAAGACAACCCTGAGTGGCGAGACCTCTATGACGATATTGCCCGATGAGCGACGCCATTGAGGCATTATGGACCCCGGCTCGGAGGCCGGGGTGACAGATAGTGTTGGTCGTGAAACTTCTCAAATATGCGCTGGTGTGGTCTCGGCCTTGTGCCAGAGCCTATGCTGACTGGCGACAGTGAAGCATGTAACGTGAGTGGACTTCTGTTTACGGCTCCCTCCTGCTAAACTCAGCCCAATTGTTCTGTTGGGGGATATCATGAACCGTAATGTTCTCGTTGGCGCAAGCGCCGTTCTTATTGTGCTCGCCCTTTTGGCCTTCTCCCTTTATGTGCCGCGCTCCGAGCCTGCAAATGACGCGGAGGGAACCACGCTGCGTCCCATCAGCTTTGTGACAGACTGGAAAGCCCAGGCAGAACATGGCGGGTTTTATCAGGCGCTCGCCAACGGTTATTACGAAGACGCCGGTCTCGATGTCACCATTCGCCCGGGCGGGCCTGGCATCAATGTGCCGCAGCTTCTGGCATCGGGCAGTGTTGATTTTGGCATGGGGTCCAACAGTTTCATTCCCCTGAACATTGTCGCGGCAGATGCCGGTGCGAAAGCTGTAATGGCGTCTTTCCAGAAAGACCCGCAGGTTCTCATCACCCACCCGCGTGATGATGTAAAAACGTTAGAAGACATGCGCGGCATGCCCATCATGGTGTCGGACGCCACGATCAGTGCGTTTTGGGTTTGGCTGCGCTCGCGTTTTGGCTTCACCGATGATCAAATCCGAAAATATACGTTCAACCTTGCGCCCTTCCTGGTGGATGAACGCGCAATCCAACAGGGCTATCTTTCCTCAGAGCCTTATTCGATTGAGAAAGAAGCAGGCTTCACGCCCCAGGTCTTTCTGCTGTCAGATCATGGCTATCCGGGCTACGCGACCTTCGTTCTCGCAAACATTGCGATGATCGAAGAAGACCCAGAATTGGTGCAGGCGTTTGTGGATGCAACAATCAGGGGTTGGGTGTCCTTCCTCTATGGAGATGCCTCACCTGCCACGGCTCTTATCCTCGCAGACAATCCGGATATGGGTGAAGATGTGGTGGTGCAAGCCATCGGGAAGCTGAAAGAATATGGCATTGCGGATTCAGGGGACGCTCTCACACAAGGGATCGGGGCCATGAGCGAAGAAAGGTGGCTCACCTTCTTCAAAGTCATGTCAGAGAACGGGGTCTATGATCCAGCTCTTGATTGGCAACAAGCCTATACACTCCAATTTGTGAACAAGGGTGTGGGCCTTGACCTTAAGGCTGAGCTCACGTCCGAATGACTGACTTGAGTCCAGAATTATCCTCGGGGCTCGACACCCCCCTGCTCACACTTTCAGGTGTTGCAAAAAACTATGGTGGCGCGCGTCCTGCGGTCACGGACGTGAACCTCACCGTTGCGCGTGGTTCCTTCGTTTCCCTAGTCGGGCCGTCGGGCTGTGGCAAGAGCACGCTGCTGCGCCTTATCGCCGGGCTGCTCACTCCGAGCGATGGCGGCGTTCACTGGGATGGCGGTGTGCGGCCAGACGATCTTGGCTTTGTCTTTCAAGACGCCACGCTTCTGCCCTGGGCCAGCGCCTTCGAGAATGTGTATCTGCCATTGAAACTAAAAGGCGTCGCCGCTGACGACGCGCGAGACCGCGTGATGGCAGCCCTTGGCCGCGTCGGGCTTGGCGATGTGCCCCACCGGTTGCCACGGGAGCTTTCTGGCGGCATGCGCATGCGGGTCTCCATCGCACGCGCCCTTGTGACCGAACCGCCCGTACTTTTGATGGATGAACCGTTCGCAGCGCTGGATGAGTTTACCCGAGAGAAGCTGGACGATGATCTTCTCTCGCTCTGGGAAGAGTTGGGCTGGACCGTGATCTTTGTCACCCACTCAGTCTATGAGAGCGTCTATCTGTCTGAGCGCATTCTCGTCATGGGATCGCACACAGGCTCAGGCCGCATAGATGAAGACTTGTTGGTGGACGCACCCTATCCACGCGGACTCCCCTTTCGGCAATCGCCTGCCTATTTTGATCATTGCAAAGCGGTATCAGCGGCACTGAGGGACGGGGAAGTATGACCGGCGCGCGCTTCGTTACCATATTGATCCCGGTGATGGTGGGGCTTGCAGCTCTTCTGGTCTGGGAAGCTGCTGTTAGGCTTGGAGACGTGCCGAAATTTGTGCTGCCCGCACCCAGCGTGATCGGGGCAGCGTTGCTTGAGAATTTCAGCAGTCTCATGTCCGCGCTCTGGATCACTTTGCGGATCACGCTGCTTGCCTTCGCGCTCGCTGTCATCGGCGGCGTGGCGCTTGCTATTCTCTTTTCGCAAAGCCGGTTGGTGGAGCTCGCCCTCTTTCCCTATGCCATCATTTTACAGGTGACGCCTGTTGTCGCCATCGCGCCGCTCATTCTCATCTGGGTGGGCTTTGACAATGTGAATCTGGCCTTGTTGATCTTGGCCTGGATTGTCGCGTTCTTCCCCATCCTGTCGAACACGACCCTGGGCCTCCGCTCCGTCGATCATAATCTGATGGACCTCTTCACGCTTTATGGCGCCAGCCGCTGGCAGCGGCTCTGGTCACTGCAACTGCCCGCCGCACTCCCCTACATTCTGGGCGGGATGAAGATCTCCGGAGGGCTCGCGCTCATCGGCGCGGTGGTCGCTGAGTTTGTCGCTGGGTCCGGCTCTGGCACTGGCCTTGCCTGGCGGATTATTGAGGCGGGCAATCGGCTTCAGGTGCCCACCATGTTTGCCGCCCTGTTCTTGCTCTCGCTTCTGGGGATTGCGATCTTCTTTGCGCTGACCCTGTTGGAACATCTGGCCCTACGCCGCTGGCACGAAAGCGCTGTAAACCGGGATTTCTAATGGCATTCTCCTCCAACAGTTGCCCCTATTTTACTTCACAATTTTGTGGTTCAATCTATTTCACACCCCACTTGACCCTGATTGCAAAAACAACCATGTTTGCGGCCAATAAACGACTATTTGCGCTGGCTGCGACCATCGTCAAATAATCCACACTCAAGTTCCCAGGAGACTGGGTAGGGAGAACTGGCATTGGCCCAGCACACCAATAAACGCGCGACCACCCAGGCTGTAACGGCCAACCGGCTGATTGACGGAGAAGTCGTGTATTTCACAGCCGAAGGCACTTGGTCCGACTGGCTGAAAGATTCCGACATTGCCGATGGCAAAGAAGCCTGCGCTGCCCTGCTCGCAAAAGCAGAACCCAGTGTTGCCGCGCAACAGGTCGTCGATCCCTATCTGTTTGAAGTGGCCATCGAAGACGGTGTGATTGTGCCTGCCAGTGTGCGCGAGAAAATCCGCATGGCTGGCCCGACAATCCGCCTTGACCTTGGCAAGCAGGCTGCGTCCGCTTAAGCGCCGCCGCTCAAGACATTTTGAAAGCATAGCCCCATGTATCGCTACGATGAATTCGACCACACGCTTGTGAAGGAACGGGTTGCCCAGTTCCGGGGACAGGTGGAACGCCGTCTTGCTGGTGAGATCACTGAAGACCAATTCAAGCCGCTCCGTCTTATGAACGGCGTCTACCTTCAGCTTCATGCCTATATGCTGCGCGTTGCCGTTCCCTATGGCACGCTGTCTGGCACACAGATGCATATGCTGGCCGACATCGCGACGAAATATGACAAGGGCTACGGGCATTTCACGACCCGCCAGAACATTCAATATAACTGGCCTGCCCTCTCAGACATTCCAGCCCTGCTGGAAGATCTGGCATCGGTGGAAATGCACGCCATCCAAACGTCAGGCAATTGCATTCGCAATGTGACATCTGACCAATATGCCGGCGCCGCTGCTGGCGAGATTGATGATCCGCGCATTTGGAGCGAAATCATTCGCCAATGGTCGACCTTTCATCCGGAATTCACCTTCCTGCCGCGGAAATTTAAATTTGCTGTCTGCGGCATGCATGAAGACCGGGCTGCGATCCGCTTTCATGACATTGGCATTGAAGTGGTGAAGGGCAAAGATGGCGCGCCAGCCTTCGACATTTATGTCGGGGGTGGTCAGGGCCGCACGCCGATGATCGGACACCTGATCGGAGAGGCGATTTCTGCGACAGACCTCATCGCGTATCTCGAATCCATCATGCGCGTCTACAATATGAATGGCCGCCGGGACAATCTCTACAAAGCCCGCATCAAGATCCTTGTACATGCCCTGGGCGCTGAAGAGATGAAACGCCAGGTCGAAGAAGAGTTTGCCCACGTCAAAGAAAAAGGGGTGGTGACACTTCCTGACGAAGAAATTGCGCGTATTCGGGCCTATTTCGCTGCGCCTGCTTACGAAACGCTGCCTGACGCGTCCACCGCGCTCAATGAAGCGATGGCAGACAATAAGAAGTTTGCAGACTGGGTAAAAACAAATGTGGCTGAGCACAAAACGCCAGGCTACGCGATTGCCAATGTTTCGCTGAAACCTGTTGGCGGTGTGGCTGGCGATGCCAGTGATGACCAGATGCATGTGATGGCGGACCTCGCCATCAAATACAGCTTTGATGAGCTGCGCGTGACCCATGAGCAGAACATTGTTCTGGCACATGTGAAGAAGGATGACCTGTTCGCACTTTGGCAGGGTCTTGAGGCTGCTGCGCTCGGCACACCAAACCTCGCGCTCATCACTGACCATATTGTTTGCCCAGGTCTTGATTATTGTGCGCTCGCCAATGCCCGGTCGATCCCGATCTCTCAGGAGATCGCAGAACGGTTCAATGACCTTGATCGTCAACACAATATCGGTGAGCTCAAAGTGAAAATCTCAGGCTGTATCAATGCCTGCGGTCATCACCATGTGGGCCACATTGGTATTCTCGGCGTCGACAAGAAAGGGACTGAGTTTTACCAGATCTCCCTTGGCGGCTCTGCAGATGAAAATGCCTCCGTCGGCGACATATTGGGCCCAGCGTTCACAGAAGACGAAATCGCTGACGCGATTGAAACCATTGTCGAGACCTATGTCGGCATTCGCAATGATGGCGAGAAGTTCATCGAAACCTATCGCCGCGTCGGCAAAGACCCGTTCAAGGAGAAACTCTATGCCACTCATTAAGAACGGCGAATTTGCAGACAATGCCTGGGTCGTGGTC
>JAJFGY010000151.1 GCA_021775935.1 Alphaproteobacteria bacterium | reverse complement strand
TCGATTTGGTCTTCATCTTGGGCATTTTGCTCTCCTTGCATTCGCTAGATTTTTGCGCCGGGGTTTCGAAAACCAAAGGAAACCCTAGCATTTTAGGCATTTTGAACCGACTCGGCATGCCCTAGATGAGCCGGACGGTTCTGAAGAGGCGAGTTATACGAGGTTTTGGGCCAAAAGCAAGCTCTGACAATGTCATTGCCCGGCTTGTCCGGGTAATCCAGGGCGGTAGGCTCCAGACATGGAAAAGGTCTACTACATCTACCTCTTGGCGAGTGAGCGGAATGGAACGCTCTATGCGGGGATGACGAATGATCTCGCCCGCCGCATCCATGAGCACAAAACCGAGGCGACGGACGGGTTTTCCAAGCGGTACGATGTCAAACGGCTGGTTTACGTTGAACAAACACACGACGTTCGTGTCGCCATAGCCCGCGAGAAACGCATCAAGAAATATCCGCGCGCGTGGAAGATCAATCTGATTGAGCAGACCAATCCGACCTGGCGGGACTTATATGATGAGATTCTTGGGTAGACAGAAACCGCCGCTCGGTCAGCGTTCCCCTACCCTGGATTACCCGGACAAGCCGGGTAATGACACCTTCGTTTGGTGGTACGCAGCAGAAAATAGGGCACTCATTGTCACCACCCGACTGGTTCGGGTGGTCCGGGAGCGACACGTACAGGCAGAAGTTCCACAACCCTGGATTACCCGGATAAACCGGGTAATGACACCTTTGTTTGGAGGTGCGCAAAGGAAAATAAGAAACTCATTGTCACCACCCGACTTGTTCGGGTGGTCCAGGAGCGACACGTACAGGCAGAAGTTCCACAACCCTGGATTACCCGGACAAGCTTGGTAATGACACAGAGATGTAAATTGACCTCTCCATCAAACCGACGCCGCTCAACCAGAGCCAGGCGGAATCATCATGAACGCAATCGCAGGAATTGAACTCAGGAACATCAATCGTCTACCAAAGAGCGATAGGAACCGCCCCCAGTCTGTCAGCAGGTCAAGTCTCTCGTGATAAGTAATATAGAAGGCTCGATAGACCTTTGGTTTGTCGGCGCGTTGATAGTCCGACGCATACGTACCTATTAGCAGCCCAGCGACAAACATACCCAAAAACAGATAGAGGCTGAGTTCACGTATTTCAGGATTGGTCAATCCGAACATTATCTAGCCCCCTACTCCGCCGCTTCTGTCTTATTCACCTGCGGAGAGGAGACAGCGGCGCGGATGTAGGGAATGTCTTCGTCTTTCAGCGGTTGCATCCATTCTTTCCGGGCAAGGGCGGCTTCAATGTAGGGCGCAAGCTCCTCGGCCTTTTTGGCTTCGCGGTCTGCCACGTCCTTTTTGAACTCGGGCATCACCCGGTCGGCAAAGAGCTCAAGCGACTCACAGATGTGTTCGTGCTTATTGCGGCCGGCCTGCTGCATGAAGATCACCTGATCGACACCGGCTGTCTGGAAAGCGCGCAGATGCTCGATCATATCATCGGGTGTGCCAATACCGGCGGGCTGCGCCACAAGGTCTTGAGACTCCTGGATCATCCGTTCGGTCTTATCACCACGCTGCTTGACGAACTCACCCCACATATCTGTGCGGCCCGGCTGCTGGTCTTTGGTGACCATGGAAGCAAGCGCATAGCCAAAGAACTCAAAGCCTTCAGCCCCCCGGCGAATGGCTTCTGCCCGGTCTTCATGCAATGAGAAGCTTGAGACCATGGCAATGTTCGCATTTACTGTGTGGCCGATGGGCTTGCACTGATCGGATTTGATGATGCCGTAATAAATGTCGGCCCAGGCTTTCGCCTCCTCGGGATCAACAAAGGAAAATGCCAGCGCGCCGACACCGAGCGATGCTGCCACCTTGATCGTGTCGCGATTGGTACACGCCATCCACATGGGCGGATGTGGCTTCTGCATGGGCTTTGGCAGCACGTTGCGGCACGGCATGGAGAAGCTCTTGCCCTCAAAACCCGGATAGGGATCAAGGACCAGCATGTTGGCGACCTGCTCTGCGGCCTCCAGCGCCATGGCACGCTTCTCTTTCGGGTTGATGTCGAAGCCCCCAAGCTCCAGACGCGTCGCCCCCTCGCCAATGCCAAACTCCACGCGGCCATTCGACATGATGTCGAGGGTCGCAATGCCCTCTGCCGTACGCGCGGGATGATTATAGTTCGGGATGACCTGCCTGATGCCATGTCCCAAACGAATGTTTTTCGTCTGGGTGGAGGCTGCGGCCAGGAAAACTTCTGGCGCGCTTGAGTGGGAATATTCATCCAGGAAGTGGTGCTCCACCTCCCAGGCATAATCGAAGCCCAACTTATCGGCGAGCACGACCTGGTTCAGCGCGTCGTGAAAGAGCCGGTGCTCATCGCCCTCTTTCCAGGGTTTGGGCAATTGCAGTTCGTAAAAGACACCGAATTTCATGCTGATCCTCCCGACTTCAAAATTTCTATTCGGAGAGGCTAGATCGGTTCTCCGCAAGGTACAATGCTCAAGCCAGCAACGAGAGATTGACGCAACGTTTACCTCTCTACTTGCGGTCTCCCTTGAAGTTCTGGGGTCCCTTCGCGAAGATGTCACCTTGTTCAAAGAGGCTTGGCCTCACGTCGTTTTTCCGGAGTTCCCACCATGCCTAATCCTTCAGGCCAGCCTTTCAAGATTGCCCACCGAGGCGGCACCGGGCTTTGGCCGGAAAATACAATGGGGGCTTTCGAACGCGCGATTGCCGATGGCGCAGAAGGCATTGAGCTTGATGTGCACCTGTCCAAAGATGGCGTGCCCGTCGTGCATCATGACGAAGCACTGAAGCCT
>JAJFGY010000016.1 GCA_021775935.1 Alphaproteobacteria bacterium | reverse complement strand
TGTAGGTCTCACGCTGGGTTCTTGAGTTGTAGGGCAGGTGGTAGGGGCAAAAAAACACATCGGCGACCTCAACAAGTCTGTCGTACGCACCAGGCTCCGACATAAACTGACAAGCCCGTTGTTTATCCAAGATGTCCGGCGGGCGTTGGTATTCACATGTTCTTTGGCTCATCCTTTATTGAACGCAATAATTTACCAAAATGTCCAGCCCTATCACCCATAGCTTTGATTGATGCTGGCCATCGGCGACTTGTCGATGCCGTGGTTGGGGATCGGGTAGCGCAGGCCGTTCTTTGAGAGCGCGGCGAGGCCGTCGACAATCTGCGGCAGGAATTTGGGCGGCAGGGCCATCAACATTTCATCGTCCTGCACGCCGCCAAACTTGCGTTCCGCGTAGCAGGGGATAGACATGGAAGGCTCGCCTGTCTTCAACGCATTGCCCCATGAGTCAGCGCACGAGCTCTCGCCCACACAGGTGAAGGTGTACTTCTTATAGTTCCTATATTGCAGGCCGTTCATCAGCGTAATCATCTGACCGGGTGTGCCATAGATGAGACAAATGTCGGGATTGTCGATGCGGCCCGAGATAAGCGGTGAGGTGACGAGCGCTTCATAATCGCCGTGGGGCGCGCAGGACATTTCGCGCTGATGTTCGGCACTTCCTTCCAAGTCGCCATACCAGACACCATGGAATCGTTTGCCATCGAGAAATTCTTCGTCCCGGGCAGTGAGACCCACAACGGCGCCGCATTGCTGGCCCATGAGGTTTTTCATGGTGACGCCAATGGTGTAGCCGATCCATCGGCTTTGGCCGACAATCTGGTCCGTCGCCATCAGTTCGCCCTCGCGGGGACGGCGCAGTTTCGGAATGGCATCAAGATCGGCCTCTGTCGCAAAGCGTTTCATGGCAACAGGATTGGTTCGCAGCCGTAAATACTGATTGAGCTTTGCGGTGAGGTCGTTGAAATCATATTCCGTTTCATCGCCCCAACAGTTTGCGTTTGTTGCCATGTTTGTTTCCTCCGGTGGTCTTTTGTTTCTTTGGAAATAGCGTGATGCGTTGATGGAAGTGTTGCAAGTGGATTTTGGTTGTTCTCATCTGCCTCAGCTGTCACCCCGGACCCGATCCGGGGTCCATACTGAGTTTGTGCTGCACGAGAGGCTCCATGGATCCCGCATCAAGTGCGGGATGACACCTGAGTGTGTTGTGGTCTTTCTTGCATTTCTGTTTCGCCTTCACTTTGCATTCACACTCTGTGACTCTTCAACCACACCCACCCACGAAGTTTGTCTTGGGGCGGACGAAACATAAAAACCGCAAGAAGTGTTGTTGACGTTGCGAAGTTGCGGGTGTACTCAAGCGACCATGATAGTGACAACAACATATCGGCGCCCCTTGATGGGCTGGCAATCGGAGCCCTGGGGCGGGCTCCTTTGCGACTAAGCACACACGTGCTTATCCGAAGTCACTTTCAAAGCCCCACCAGATCCTGTTGGGGCTTTTTGTATGTATGGCCCTAAAAGGTGACCCGATAACAATCGAAGGATAGTCAGATGGTTTGTTTTCATACCAAAACACTGAAAAACCCTGCGATTGACGTGTCTGTTGGTTCGTACGCTTAACGTCCTGCCTCACGTTTTCCGCTTTGGCTTTTCAGTGATGTAACGCGCGTCTTTTCGCGCATCGGCTCTGCGACTCTTGCGTCGCGGTGAGGGTATCTGTTCGCCTTCTTGGTGGTCACCTTCTGGGCTGTATCGATCACGATGACTGCATAGGAGTTTCCCGCGGCTGGGGAGCGAATGATTTCGCTCGGGCTCACGCGCGGGATAAGAAGAAAATGAATATCGAACTTGAGAGAGAAACTTTGTTCAACCTGGCGCACGCGCGGACGATTGCCGTGGGTGCGGCATTGTTCCTGTTCCTCATACACCGTCTTGGCCTTGAGCCTGCGACGGATCCATTTGAGTACTTGCTGGTTGTTGTCCCGGCGCTGGAAATTTCCGGCGTTGCCTGGCTCTTCGCGGCGCTCGGTGATCATGACCACCCGGTTGATCACCTCACAGGCCTGACCTCCGCGCTTCGGTGGTTTGGCTTTGTGGTTGCACTCAATTGGGCTGCTGCGCTCTTCATCGCGGCAACGATTGACGCTTATGTCAAACTTGGCGGACCGGCTGTTTACATCCCGGTGATGTAAACGGTTGTAACAACCCCGACCCCCAGGCGCATGTTCCCCCCTCCATGTGCCGGTCCTTCCCTCTCCTCCTACATGTTCAGGGGGAGGGGGAAGGAGTGGGGTGGGTGTTTTCTAGCTCACGGTGCGTTCGCTTTGCTCACTACCTTCGCAAGAGCGGCGCAGGGGCGCCGGACCACCGTCTTGGCCTTATTGTCTCCTGGGGCGTTCCCTGTTCGCCCTTGTGATCGCCTAGGCGATGCCGAGGCGTTGCAATTCAGCGCGGATGGCATTTTTACGTGTCGCGTCAGACGGGTGGGTCGACATGAATTCCGGCGGGGAAGAGCCTGTCCGCTGTGATGACATGTTGTCCCAGAAGGCAACTGCCTGGCGCGCGTCATAACCTGCGCGGTGCATGTAGTTCACGCCCAGGCGGTCTGCTTCCAGCTCATGGCGGCGGGAGTAAGGCAGAAGAATGCCAAACTGCACACCGAGACCCAGCACGCCCGCGATCTGGGCACCTCCCCTTACATCGCCTGCTTCCAGCGCAACGGCTGCAGCGGTTGTCGCCACGCCTGCTGCCATGTGCTGGCTGTAGCGTTCTGCGGCATGCTTGCCGGTAACATGTCCCACTTCGTGGCCCATAACGGTTGCCAGGTGGTGATCATTCTTCATGCGTTTGAAGATGCCGGTATAGAAGCCGACCTTGCCCCCAGGAAGGACGAAGGCATTTGCCTGATCATCGTCAAAGACGGTGAATTCCCACGGCTGGTTTTGCAGACCGGCGGTCTGCACAATCTTGTTGCCCACTGTGTTGAGCCGGCGATTGAGGCCTCGATCGCGAGAGACTTTTGTTTGCTGTTTCAGCTGCGTCCAGGAAGCCGAGGCCATCTGCGCAATCTGCCCTTCTGAGACGAGAAGCAATTGATCGCGTCCAATCGCCTGATTTCGAGCGCATCCAGCGACGGCGACAATGGACCCCGCCGCGAGACCCTGAACCAGCTTGCGTCGGCTGATAATCACCGGGTCCTGATCGAGAAATTTAATGGTCATTTCGCTTCCCCTGTAAATATGCACCCCTAGAAGTTGGGTCAGTCTACCTAAAGTGCGGGGTTTTCCCAAGCCGCCTGCCGGAAATTCTTCTTTAAAATAATTCTAAACTACCTTGTAGGCGGATGGGGAATAGCCTATATTTGTTTCAAACAAGGAGGCAGACATGCAAATCGATATTGGAATTCCTGAAGCTGAGCGGACCAAAATCGCCGAGGGTTTGACCCGCGTTCTGGCAGACACCTATACGCTTTACCTTAAGACCCACAATTACCACTGGAATGTAACGGGTCCGATGTTCAATACGCTGCACACCATGTTCGAGGTTCAGTACAATGAGCTTTGGATGGCGGTGGATGAGATTGCAGAGCGCATTCGCTCGCTCGGTGAATATGCGCCGGGGACTTATGCCGCTTATGCGAACCTGACGAGCATTGAAGATGATGCCGGTGTGCCAAAGGCAGAAGCCATGCTCGCCAACCTTGTGAAGGGCCATGAAGCGGTTGCCCGCACGGCGCGCGCTGTCTTTCCCCTGGCCGAAGACGCAAGTGACGAGCCGACAGCTGATCTTCTGACCCAGCGCATGCAGGCGTCTGAGAAAACAGCCTGGATGCTGCGGTCCATGTTAGAGAGCTAACGCGGATCGTGTGCGGGCTGCGTTCACGAAATCGCGAGCAAAAGTTGGGGCAGGTCGCTGTAAGGTGACTTGCCCCCTTTGCGTTTTGGGCCAATTCTAGGCTACTTGAACCAGGAGAATGACATGCTCATTAAGAAGACCCGTCGTTGGGAACTGTCTGAGAACGAGGCAACCTCTGAGCATATTTTTTTCAACCGTCGAAAGTTTTTGAAAACCAGCGGACTTCTTGCCGCTGGGGTAGGAACCGGCCTGTTGGCTGCCTGCGAAGACGGGGCGGAAGCTGATACGGGAAGTGCGGTGTCCCTCGACCCGAATGCCGCCCGATATCCCGCCCCCCGGAACCCCAACTTCACGCTGACCCGTGACATCACGCGGGAAGATGTGTCATCGCGCTATAATAATTTCTATGAGTTTGGCAGTCATAAACGCATCTCGAGCGCGGCCCGGGATTTGGAAATCCACCCGTGGCAGGTGGTGATCGATGGCGATGTGGCTGAACCTCTGACCCTTGACTGCGATGAGCTGATCAAAGCCATGCCCTTGGAAGAACGGCTCTACCGGCACCGTTGCGTGGAAGCCTGGGCGATGGCGGTGCCGTGGACAGGCTTTCCCTTTTCTGAACTTGTGAAGCTCGCTGACATTAAGTCGGGCGTTCGCTATGTGCGGATGGAGACCTTCATGAACCCTGAGGTCGCAACGGGCCAGAACCAGT
>JAJFGY010000150.1 GCA_021775935.1 Alphaproteobacteria bacterium | reverse complement strand
ATCTGGGTCGCAGCCTGATCGAAGCTTTGAAGGGCGTTGTGAGCCCCTTGGGTGGCCGTTCCGAGTGCATCTAACATGTCGGTAAGATAGGCGTCCCCCGTTAACACCTCGTTAGGAAACGGGGTTAACGGGATTTGGGTCTGCATATCTGCAGAGGATTTGACAGAAACCGCCTTTCTGCCTAGTTTGCGCGCTCTTTCGGAGCAGTTTTATTTGCTTCGGTCCTGACGAGGTCTCCTGAGGGAGGCCGGGATCACCACCTGTCGGCGAAGGTTCGCTCACAGGTGCTTTTTTGCTTTGGGTTTTTGGAGCCATTTTAGAGCGCGATGTTTGAGAGTTTAACAGACCGGCTTGGATCCGTTTTTGACAGTCTGAGGGGCAAAGGTGCCCTTGGACCAAAGGACGTGGATGAAGCGCTGCGCGAAGTGCGCCGGGCGCTCCTGGAAGCTGATGTCGCTCTCCCCGTGGCCAAAGCCTTCATCGACAAAGTGCGTGAACGCGCTGTCGGTCAGGAAGTGCTGCGTTCGGTGACCCCGGGCCAGCAGGTCGTCAAAATTGTTCATGACGCGATGGTTGAGACGCTGGGCACAGAGCCCGCACCGATCTCGCTCGCCGCTGCAGCTCCCGTCGTCATCATGATGGTGGGTCTGCAGGGCTCTGGTAAGACAACGTCGACCGCAAAAATAGCAAAACGTTTGACGGCGACTGAGAAGAAAAAAGTTCTGATGGCGTCTCTCGACGTGCGCCGTCCTGCTGCTCAGGAGCAGTTGAAGGTTCTTGGTGAGCAAACCGAGATTGCAACGCTGCCGATTGTTGAAGGGCAACAACCCGTCGATATCACCAAGCGTGCGGTGCAGGCTGCAAAGCTTGGTGGCTTTGATGTGATCATGCTCGATACCGCTGGTCGTCTGCATGTAGATGAAGCGCTGATGGCCGAGATGGCCGATGTGCGTTCTGTTTCAGACCCGCATGAAATCCTGCTCGTCGCTGACAGTCTGACGGGTCAAGACGCGGTCAATGTCGCCGAGCAGTTTCACGAGCGTATGGGCCTCACGGGTATTGTGCTGACACGGACCGATGGCGATGGCCGTGGTGGTGCTGCGCTTTCCATGCGGGCTGTCACTGGTGTGCCGATCAAGCTCCTGGGTACGGGTGAAAAGCTCGACGAGCTGGAAGACTTTGCGCCGGACCGCGTTGCGGGACGCATTCTTGGCATGGGCGACGTTGTCAGCCTGGTTGAGAAAGCTGCGGAGACCATCGACGCTGATAAAGCCAACCAGATGGCCGCGAAGATGAAGAAGGGTCAGTTTGACCTGGATGATCTTGCCGAGCAGTTGAAACAGATGGGGCGCATGGGCGGGATGGCCGGCGTCCTTGGCATGTTGCCTGGTATGGGCAAGATGAAGAAACAGATGAACGCGGCTGACATGGATGACAGTGTCATCAAGCGTCAGGGCGCGATCATTTCTTCCATGACCAAAGCCGAGCGCCGCAACCCGAAGATCCTGAATGCCAGCCGCAAGAAGCGGGTGGCGGCAGGATCAGGCACCAGCGTTCAAGAGATTAATCGTCTTCTTAAGATGCATCGCCAGATGGCGGACATGATGAAGAAGATGGCGAAGGGCGGCATGAAGGGCTTGGGCGGTCTCTTTGGCGGCGGGGGTATGCCGGATATGCCGGCTGGCCTGCCAACAGACATGCCGAGCGACCCGGCTGAAATTCAGCGTCTACTTGGAGATCAAGCCGGTGGGATGCCGGGCCTGCCTGGCGGTTCTATCGCTGGCGGTGCGCCGGGGCTCCCAGGCCTGGGCGGTGCACCGGGAGGATTGCCGGGGCTTCCTTCAGGTCGGGGCGGTAAGAAGGGCAAGAAAAAATGAGCCAGACAACTGACACAAGTGCTGGTGGTGACAGTGCACGGGCAACAGAAGTGCTCGGAAAACTTCGCTCCAGCATCGATAATGTTGATGCAGCCCTCATTCATATGCTCGCGGAGCGCTTCAAGTGCACGCAGGCTGTTGGTGAGTTGAAGGCGCAGCACGATCTGCCGCCCGCTGACCCTGCCCGGGAAGAAAAGCAAATCGCGCGCCTGCGCAAACTGGCGGAAGACGCGGATCTTGATCCCGCCTTCGCTGAGAAGTTTCTCAACTTCCTCATTGAGGAAGTTATTCGTAATCACAAAGCAATTCGCGGTTGAGACCAACCGTCAGAGCCGTTTCTTAAGGAGAAAATTGATATGGCATTGAAGATCAGACTGGCCCGGGGTGGCAGCAAGAAGCGTCCGTATTACCGGATCGTTGTTGCAGACATTCGTTCCCCACGTGATGGCCGTTTCATTGAAAAAGTGGGTAGCTACAATCCACTGCTTCCAAAAGACCATGCTGACCGTGTGAAGCTTGAGCTAGAGCGCATCCAGCACTGGATTTCCAATGGTGCGAAGCCAACAGACCGCGTTCTGCGCTTCCTTGACGCTGCTGGTGTTGCAACACGTCCAGCACGCAACAACCCAAATAAGGGCAAGCCTGGTCAGAAAGCTCAAGAGCGTCTGGAAGCTGAACGTCAAGCTGCCGAAGATGCAAAAGCCGCAGCTGAAGCGCCCGCTGAAGAAGCTCCCGCAGAAGAGGCCGCGGCTGAGGGCTAATCCCCTTTTCGCGTTTCCTCCATGACCAGTGAAGCTGACACACAGATTGTTTTGGGCGTCGTTACCGGCGCCCATGGGGTCAGTGGACGTCTTCGGGTGAAACCCTTTACGGGCGAGCCGGAAGCGGTTGGTGACTATGGGCCGGTGATGGTGCGCGGCACGTCCCGTGAGATCAAAGTAACCGGCGCCGCCAAAGGCCTGGTTACGATTGAGCTTGAGGGCATTAAGGGCCGGGACGCAGCTGAAGCCCTGAAGGGTGCCGAGCTTACCGTTACGCGGGCTGATCTTGGCGATCCGGAGCCGGAGGAAGAAGGCTGGCTCCACGCCGATCTGATTGGTCTCAGCGTTCAGACAGCAGACGGAGCAGTTCTTGGCTCGGTCGTCGGGGTTTTTGAT
Organism: Alphaproteobacteria bacterium; assembly: GCA_021775935.1. Classification (GTDB taxonomy): domain Bacteria; phylum Pseudomonadota; class Alphaproteobacteria; order Parvibaculales; family Parvibaculaceae; genus Mf105b01. The sequence goes on along the minus strand of JAJFGY010000150.1, from coordinate 684 downwards.
TTTGGGGCTGGCGATCTTTTGGAGATTGCCCCCTCTGATGGTGGTGCCACGGTCATGATGGCGTTCACGCAAGACAATGTGCCCAGTGTTGATATTGCGGGTGGCAAACTCATTGCGGACCCGCCTCTGGGCACGTTTGAGACCGAAGAAGAGAAGGCCAAGCCAAAGCCGCGGAAACGGCGGCGGAGCCCGAAGGCGCGGGAAAAGGCCCTGGCCAGAGAGAAGGCTGGGGCACGAGAGAATGTCGGGGCTCAGGAAAATTCTGACACCGGTGACGGGAATGGCTGAGGGGGCTGCTGACAAGGGTTGGGCGGCAAGTGTCCTGACGCTCTTTCCGGAGATGTTTCCGGGCTCGCTTGGGGTCTCGCTGGCAGGTAAGGCGCTGGAAGAGGGTCGATGGTCTCTCGAGACCATCAATATTCGTGACTTTGGCCAGGGCAAGCACGCTCAGGTCGATGACAGGCCCTCTGGTGGTGGCGCTGGCATGGTCCTGAAGGCCGATGTGCTGGGAGATGCGCTTGATGCGACAGGTCCGGCAGAGGATGCCCGCCCACGGCTCTATCTGAGCCCCAGGGGCGCGCCGTTGACCCAGGCAAGGGTGCGGGAGCTGGCGGACGGGCCCGGTGTGGTGCTGCTGTGTGGCCGGTTTGAGGGCATAGATGAGCGGGCTATTGACGGGCGCAA
>JAJFGY010000149.1 GCA_021775935.1 Alphaproteobacteria bacterium | reverse complement strand
CGCAGACAGGTCTGGCCAGACCACCACTTCAAGGCCGGACTATTCAGGTGCTGAAAAATGGAACAGCTCTTAAGCGAGTATTTGCCGATCGTGATTTTTCTCGGTCTTGCGGCAATCATTTCGATTGCCTTGCTGATCGTGCCATTTGTAATTGCACCATCAAATCCGGACCCGGAAAAGCTTTCTGCCTACGAGTGTGGCTTTGACGCATTTGATGACAGCCGCATGCGCTTTGACGTGAAATTCTACCTCGTCGCCATCCTGTTCATCATTTTTGACCTGGAAGTGGCGTTCCTGTTCCCCTGGGCGGTGTCGCTTGGGGATGTCGGGCTGTTCGGCTTCTGGTCCATGATGGTTTTCTTGGGCGTTTTGACCATTGGTTTCATCTACGAATGGAAGAAGGGTGCACTCGAATGGGACTGAGTCTTTTACCTCGTATTGCGAGTGCTCCAAAACAGAGTGTCCAAGTAACTGGAGTAGGTGGATGACCACTAGTCCAATCATTACAGGTGCACCAAAAGGCGTCATCGACCCGAAAACCGGAGCGCCGGTAGGCGCTGATGATCCATTTTTCAAACAAATGTCCGACGAACTTGCGGACAAGAATTTTCTGGTGACTTCCCTCGACAATCTCGTCAACTGGTCGCGAACCGGTTCGTTGATGTGGATGACTTTTGGGCTTGCCTGCTGCGGCGTTGAAATGATGCAAACAAACATGCCGCGCTACGATCTGGAGCGTTTTGGTACCGCACCGCGTGCGAGCCCACGTCAGTCCGATGTCATGATCGTCGCAGGCACGCTGACCAATAAAATGGCTCCAGCGCTCCGCAAGGTTTATGACCAGATGCCGGACCCTCGTTATGTGATCTCGATGGGGTCCTGCGCAAATGGCGGCGGCTACTACCATTATTCTTATTCGGTTGTGCGTGGGTGCGACCGGATCGTCCCAGTAGACATTTACGTACCTGGATGCCCTCCGTCGGCGGAAGCTCTGCTCTACGGAATTCTGGCGCTGCAACGCAAAATTCGCCGTACCGGTACGATCGAACGTTAAGACTGCTTTTTCGCGCCAGGGGCCATGGTCCCAACGCGGTTCAACAAGTTAGAGATGCAATTGTCTGAGAAAAACGACATCGACGAAAGTCTACAAGACCTTGGAGACCATATCACCGCTGGTATTGGCGATGCGGTTGCATCTTATTCTGTTGTCCACAGTGAACTGACTTTGGTGACGCATGTTGAAAAAATCGCCAAAGTTTTGAAGTTCTTGCGTGACGATCCCGCGTGCCATTTTTCAGTGTTGGTTGACATTTGTGGGGCAGACCACCCAGAGCGCGCGAAACGCTTTGATGTTGTTTATCATCTGCTCTCAATGCATCAGAACCACCGTGTTCGGGTGAAACTTGAAACCGATGAAGACACGCAAGTTCCTAGCGTTATTGGCATCTATCCGGCAGCAAATTGGTTTGAGCGCGAAGCATTCGACCTCTATGGCATTCTCTTTTCGGGGCACCCGGATCTGCGCCGTATTCTGACGGACTATGGCTTTACGGGACACCCCCTGCGCAAGGACTTCCCCCTCACAGGATTTACGGAAGTCCGGTACGACGATGAGCTTAAGCGGGTGGCCTACGAGCCCGTGAAGTTGACCCAAGAGTTCCGGAATTTTGATTTCGAAAGCCCCTGGGAGGCAGCTGAATATCTGCTTCCAGGAGATGAGAAAGCATCTGAGGGCCAAAACCCTGGGGATAAGGGATAATCCATGGCCGAGTCTCAGATCAAAAACATCAACATCAATTTCGGTCCGCAGCACCCGGCAGCGCACGGCGTGTTGCGCCTTGTGCTTGAGCTCGAAGGTGAGCTCGTGGAACGTGTTGATCCGCATATCGGGCTCCTTCATCGTGGCACCGAGAAGCTGATCGAAAACAAGACCTACCTGCAAGCATTGCCTTATTTCGATCGCCTCGACTATGTGGCGCCAATGAACCAGGAGCATGCTTACTCAATCGCTGTTGAGCGGTTGTTGGGTATCGAGGTGCCAAAGCGCGCGCAATATATTCGGGTCCTCTATTCTGAGATTGGCCGCATTCTCAATCATCTGCTCAATGTCACCACTCAAGCCTTGGACGTGGGTGCGTTCTCGCCCTCATTGTGGGCGTTCGAAGTGCGCGAAGAACTGATGACCTTCTATGAGCGGGCATCGGGTAGCCGCATGCACGCGGCATACTTCCGGCCGGGGGGCGTTCATCAGGATTTGCCACCAAAGCTGCTCGAAGACATTCACGCTTACTGCGACTTTATTGAAAAGATCGTTGGCGACATTGACGCGCTGTTGAGCGGAAACCGCATCTTCAAGCAGCGAAATGTCGATATTGGAAATGTGTCTGCAGAAGATGCACAGGCTTGGGGCTTCTCAGGTGTGATGGTGCGCGGCTCTGGCCTTGCGTGGGACTTGCGTCGCTCGCAACCCTACGAATGCTACAATGATCTTGAGTTCGACATTCCCGTTGGCAAGAACGGCGACAATTACGATCGCTATCTGATCCGTATGGAAGAATGTCGCCAATCCGTTCGCATCATGCGTCAGTGCATTGAACAAATGCCAAGTGGCCCAGTGGTAACGACCGATGGTAAAATTGCCCCGCCAAAGCGCGGTGATATGAAGAGGTCGATGGAAAGTCTGATCCATCACTTCAAACTATACACAGAGGGCTATCACGTACCCGCGGGCGAAGTGTATGCGGCTGTCGAAGCGCCAAAGGGCGATTTCGGTGTATATCTCGTGTCTGACGTATCAAACAAGCCAAGTCGCTGCAAAATAAAAGCGCCGGGCTTCTCGCATCTGCAGGCGATGGATTTCTTATGTAAGGGCTACATGCTCGCTGACGTTTCGGCGATCCTGGGCTCGCTCGACATTGTGTTCGGGGAGGTTGATCGATGAGTGTGCGCAGACTGGACCCGAACCAGCCTGATAGTTTTGAGTTCACGGCTGAGAACAAAGCCTGGGCTGAAGGTCAGCTGAAAAAATACCCGGATGGTCGACAGGCCTCCGCAATCATTGCATTGCTATGGCGTGCACAGAAACAGGCCGGCGGATGGCTGCCCGAGCCTGCCATTCGTCATGTTGCCGATTTCCTCGACATGCCTCACATGCGCGCGATGGAAGTTGTGACTTTCTACACAATGTTCAATCTAACGCCAGTCGGAGAGCATTTTGTCCAGCTGTGCGGGACAACACCCTGTTGGTTGCGCGGCTCGGACGATCTGAAAGCTGTCTGCAAGAAGGTCATCGGCGAACAACGCCAGGTCTCCAGCGATGGCAAACTCTCCTGGATGGAAGTAGAATGTCTTGGAGCGTGTGCCAATGCGCCCATGGTCCAGATCAATGATGATTTCTATGAAGACCTGGATGCAGAGAATTTTGAAAAGCTCCTGACGGACCTCAAAGAAGGGCGTCCTGTAAAGGTTGGTCCTCAGAGCGACCGTAAGGGGTCTGAGCCAGCAGGGCAGCTTACGAGCCTCACTGAAGTGGGGGGAGCTGACTGATGCTTTGTCGATTAGGCTCATTTAGCTCAGTTTGTGTTTGGTCAGCATTTTTTACGATCACAATAATCGCGTCTGCCAAGGCTGAGAAAATTTCAGTGCCGAGCGATCCTAGCGCGAGTTACACGTTGTTAGAATTTGAAGTGAAGCAAAATATGATTGCGCACATCACCACTCAACGCGATGGAAGATCGGGGCGAAGTTTTTCGAAACGCGAGGTTGACTGCGGTGCATATCAATTCAGGTATTTGGGGGATGGCGACACTATGGCGCAAATGAACGCCAGCAGGCCTGATCCTCAGCTTTCACCTTTGGTCAGGGGTTCTATATCAGAGGTCATTAGCTCTTATGTCTGCCGTAAAGCTGGGTGGAGGTGATATATGTTGCAGGATAAAGATCGCATCTTCACAAATCTCTATGGCCTTGATGATTATGGCTTGGAAGGCGCACGTCGCCGTGGCGACTGGGACAATACCAA
>JAJFGY010000148.1 GCA_021775935.1 Alphaproteobacteria bacterium | reverse complement strand
CAGGCTGGTGATTCAGTCGCTGTCGATGAGCCGCTGGTTGAGCTTGAGACAGACAAAGTCACCATTGAGCTTCCGTCTCCTGCGGCCGGTGTTCTTGCTGAGATCACGGTTGAAACCGGCGAGACAGTGGAAGTGGATGCTCTTCTCGGCATGATCGGTGACGGCGATGGTGCTGTCGTCAAAGCAAAGCCAGCTGCTGCCAAAGAAGAAGTGAAAGCCGAGCCTGCACCCAAGGCTGAGCCGGCCGCTGCGGCACCTGTTGCTGCATCAGGGGGTGATGATCAGACATTGTCACCAGCGGTTAAGAAGCTGATTGATGAAAACGGGCTCGACCCCTCCATGATTTCCGGAAGCGGTAAAGACGGTCGGATCGTCAAAGGCGATGTTCTGGCTGTACTTGAAGCCAAGGGTGCTGCGGCGCCTGCTTCAGCACCAACAGCACCCATTGCTGTTCCTGCGGCGGCGAAACCAGCCAGTGCTTCCTCCGTCGATCAGGGCGCACGGGAAGAGCGGGTTCGCATGACCCGCCTGCGCAGAACCATTGCCTCACGCCTTAAAGAGGCACAGAACAGCGCGGCGATGCTTACGACGTTCAACGAAGTCGATATGGGTGCGGTGATGGCAGCCCGGTCGCAGTACAAAGAACTGTTTGAAAAGAAACACGGGGTGCGTCTCGGCTTCATGAGCTTTTTCGTCAAAGCCTGCATCATGGCGCTGCGGGACATTCCTGCAGTGAATGCAGAAATTGATGGTGACGAACTTGTTTACAAGAATTTCTACAATATTGGCGTGGCCGTCGGCACCGAGAAGGGTCTGGTGGTTCCGGTCCTGAAAGATGCGCAGGACATGTCGCTTGCGGGTGTTGAAAAAGCGATCAATGCCTATGGCAAGGCGGCACGCGATGGCGACCTTAAGATTGATGATCTGCAAGGTGGTACATTCACCATCTCCAATGGCGGTGTTTATGGATCGCTGATGTCGACGCCGATCCTGAATGCACCTCAGTCAGGCATCCTGGGCATGCATAAAATCCAGGACCGCCCCATGGTTGTGAATGGTGAGATCGAGATCCGCCCGATGATGTATCTGGCTCTTTCTTATGATCACCGGATTGTTGATGGCAAAGAGGCCGTTACCTTCCTTGTGCGTGTCAAAGAATGTCTCGAAGATCCGCAGCGTCTGCTGCTTGATCTCTAAAAATGTTACGGCAGACTCCCTGGCTTAAGGGGTGTCTGCCTTTTGTTTGCTCCATGCAAAGGTAAGGTTCCCATGTCGGACACATTTGATCTTGTTGTTATCGGTGCTGGCCCTGGTGGGTATGAGTGTGCGATCCGGGCGGCTCAACTCGGCATGAGCGTCGCGTGCGTTGAGAAGCGTGATGCTCTTGGTGGAACCTGTCTCAATGTCGGGTGCATTCCCTCAAAGGCGCTGCTGCATGCATCAGAGCTTTTTGCAGAGACAGCTCATTTTGAGAAAATGGGGATCAATGTCGGAAAACCGAAACTCGATCTCTCTGTGATGCAGGGCTTTAAGCAGCAAGCGATTGATGGCAATACGCAAGGCATCGAGTTCCTGTTCAAGAAGAACAAGATTGAATGGGTCAAAGGGACGGGCTCCCTCAAAGGCGCTGGTGAAGTTGAAGTTGCGTTGAGCGAGGGTGGTTCCCGCACGTTGACGGCATCCGACATTGTGCTCGCGACCGGATCTGATGTTGCACGGCTTCCCGGCATCGAGATTGATGAAAAGCAGATTGTGTCGTCCACTGGCGCGTTGGAACTTGAAAAGGTCCCCGGCAAACTTGTCGTCGTAGGTGGTGGCGTGATCGGTCTTGAACTTGGGTCGGTCTGGAGCCGTCTCGGTGCTGACGTGACCGTTGTGGAATTCCTTCCGGCAATTCTTCCGGGCATGGATGGAGAGGTTGCAAAGACATTCCAGCGCGTGCTGAAGAAACAGAAGTTTGCTTTCAAGCTCGGCTCCAAAGTGACGGGGGTCGAGAAAAGCGGCAAGGGTCTCAAGGTTTCCATTGAACCGGCCAAGGGTGGCGACACGGAAGTAATAGACGCGGATGTGGTGCTGGTTGCGATCGGGCGGGTTGCCTACACGGAAGGCCTTGGCCTTGATAAGGTTGGCATTGACGTGGACGAACGCGGTCGCATCAAAGTTGATGCACACCTGAAAACCAATGTGGATGGTGTCTATGCGATCGGGGATGCGATCACGGGTCCCATGCTTGCGCATAAAGCGATGGAAGAGGGTGTTGTGCTTGCAGAGACCATTGCTGGTCAGTCACCCCACATGAATTATGATGTTATTCCCGGGGTCGTTTACACGCAGCCGGAAATTGCTGCTGTAGGCAAAACGGAAGAAGAGCTGAAAGAAGCAGGCATTGAATATCGTGCGGGCAAGTTTCCGTTCACAGCAAATGGTCGTGCGAAAGCAAACCAGCAGACTGATGGCTTTGTGAAAATCCTGGCTGACAAGAAGACTGATAAGGTGCTGGGCGTTCACATCATCGGCACACAGGCTGGTGAGATGATCCATGAAGCGGTGACGATTATGGAATTTGGTGGCGCTGCTGAAGATATTGCACGTACCTGCCATGCGCATCCGACATTGTCTGAAGCCATGAAGGAAGCGGCTCTCGCCGTTGATGGCCGTCCTCTGCACATGTAGGGTTTTCTATTCTTTGGGTCTCTGTTGCGCGGGATGAGCTTTATCGTAAATCTCACGCAGCCGGTCCGTGTCGACTTCCGTATATACTTGCGTGGAGGAGAGGCTCGCGTGGCCGAGCAATTCCTGGATCGATCTTAAATCTCCACCGGCACTTAACAGATGGGTTGCAAAGGAATGGCGAAGGGCGTGGGGTGTTGCTGTGTCTGGCAAACCTAATCGGGCGCGCAGGACAGCCATCAGCTTTTGAACTTCGCGCGGGTTTAGCCTTTTTCCCCTGATGCCAACAAATAGTGGTTCATCGCTGTCCAGCGGGTGGGGACAAAGTGCAACATATTGATCGACCGCCTCTCGAGCTGCAGGCAACACCGGCACGATGCGCTCCTTGTTGCCTTTGCCTGTGATCCTGAGTGTGTCGGTTAAGGGCACATTGCTCTGATTGAGAGACAGGGCTTCAGCGATACGGAGGCCGCAGGCATAGAGCAAGGTGGTGATGGCTGTGTCGCGAGCTGCGACCCACGGTTCAGCTGTGAGGGTGCCTGCATTTTCTATCAGGCTCAGCGCGGCTGTCTCTGAAACAGGCTTTGGAATGCTGTGCGGGATCTTGGGGCTCTTTAGCCGTTTGAGAGCATGATTGATTGCAAGACCTTCGCGTTCCAAATGCCTATAGAATCCACGCAAGGTGGAGAGTGTTCGAGCGATGCTTTTAGCGCTTAAGCCATCCCGGCGCCTGTGAGCGAGGAAGGCGCGGAAATCCCCCACCGACAGCGTTGCCAAATCCTGGAGAGAGGCATCTCCCTCCAAATGATCGAACAAGAATTCAAAGAACCGTGCGAGATCGCGCGCATAGTTCTCAATCGTTTTCGGACTGGCGCGTTTTTCGCTGGTAAGAAAAGTGAGGTACCCCGCAACAGCGGTCACTGCGGTATCGGCACCGGCAATGACTGCCGCGACTTCATCGGGTGTGCCGTTTAGGCGTCCCCTTATGGGGTTCTGGGCAGGTCCAGCCATAGGCGTACCGCGCGTTCAACCACGCGGCCCATAAACTCAAGCAGATCAGCTGCCTGTGTTGGATGAAATTGTTCTGGGTGGGCAGACCCTAAAGCCAAAATGCCCGGTGGGGTTGATTTTGAAAAGGTCAGGCGCACCAGG
>JAJFGY010000147.1 GCA_021775935.1 Alphaproteobacteria bacterium | reverse complement strand
CTGCTGCTGCTGCATCGTCGCTATGGTAGGCCAGAAAAATGTCTTCTCCCTTTTTGGACAGACGTTTGGCGATGGCGAGGCCAATGCCTTTGGTGCCGCCGGTGATCAGATGTGCCATGGGATCCTGTGCCTTGTGATGTTGTGATGTTGTGATGTTGTGATGTTGTGATGTTGTGATTTGTCACCGTACCTCAAATCACCCACTTCACCCAGCAGGCCTCACTCGAAGACGTTGATCGCCATGTTGAACGGTGCCTGCCGCTCTACGTCATAGCCGGAGTTGGCGGTGACTTCGTCATTCCATATCAACGTGTATTCGGGGTGTGGAAGCAGCGCCTTCACCTTGTCCTGGTGTTCGGAACTGAGTTCATTGAACTGTTCGCGCAGGCGCTCAAGACAGTAAACCCGGTAGCGGGAGACCGGCAGTTTCTTGTAGCGGCAGTTCTGCGCTGTCATTTCGAAATGGCTCTGACTGTTTTCGTGCGCAATAGCGTTTTCGCGCAGTTGAACCATGTGGGTCTCTGCGATCTCCTTGAGCATCAGGCCAGTGTCATCAGGGATTGCACCTAGCAGTGACGTCTCTTGCGTTGTTGCGTGGGCATTCCAAACCCGAGCAACCCATTCTGCAATGGCTGGCCATTCATTGCGCATAATTGCCGCGGGCGTCGGGTCCTGACCAAAGTGACGCAGCATCGGTCCCATCAAGCCAATATCGGCAATCGAGGGCGTGTTGCCGAGCAGGTAGGGGCGGTCTTTCAGCATGGCTTCCATAGCGCTCATCGCGTTGAAGAAGCCTGCCTCAACATGCTCTCTTGTGTCTTCGCTGACACCGTCTTGCAGTACCCAGCGTGTGAGCTGGCGCTTCTTCACCATGTAGCGCCGGACAATGCGAGGAAGGCGGAGGTGTGTCGTGATTTCATCGGCGAGGATACGCGACAGCAGCTCGCGGTCATGCTCATAGCTCCAACGATAATGCATGGCGGCGCGCCAGAGCCATTCGTCTGCGTAATCTTCGATGAGCAGCGCGATGAAGCGGACTACAGGGTCGGCAGGAAGCACTGTGCGTTCTGGAAACTCTTTCTCCAGATGTTGGATGATGGGCGTGCTGTCTGACATCCACCGCCCGTCATCGCGTTCCAGGAGCGGGACCTGTATGGCACCGGCCAGACCCTTGATCCGTTTTTGGTCAGCGAACGGGTGCTCCATCTCATAAGCCAGACCCTTGTATCTCAAATAGGCTTCGAGTTTGCCCGTGTAATAGGAAACGGAAACGCCCCAGACTTTCATGACCTGTCACTCCCTGCGTGTGGTTTTACCATCCAACGGTTTTGACATTAGCGCGCTGGTCAAGCGTAGAATGCTAACAAGTTACATTTGGTGGACGGGTCAGGCCAGAGCATGAAAGTTCTTCGCGAAAAGTCAAAAACCCTAAGGGATCTCCTGGAACCAGCCGTCATGGATAAGATCCTGACTGCGGGGTCTGTGCGATCTTATTCCGACGGGCAGGTCATTCAGGAGCGAGGAGACACGCAACCGGGCCTCTCGGTGATCACCTCAGGACAGGTGGTGGCTGGCAATGTGGGGCTGGATGGATCCCTTCTTGCATCTGCCTTGTTGCGACCTGGTGAAACCTTCGGAGAGTTTACCCTTTTTGCGGGTCTGCCGCGTACGCAAACATTGTGGTCCCAGGGACGCACCGACATCTGCCATGTGAGGGCAACGCGGTTTATGAAACTGTTTGACGCAGACCCATCGATTGCGCGCGCTATGATCACGCTTACGTTGCAGCGCAATTATGAATTGATGGAATTCCTGGACGCACAAAGACGGCTGTCACTGCCGGCGCGTGTGGCACGGCTGCTTCTGATCTCAGTTGATGCTGAGGCCGGCAGCGAGGCAATTGAATGCCGCCACGAGGATCTCGCCTTCATGTTGGGCGTCTCTCGGGTTGCAACAGGAAAAGCATTGGGACGGCTTGAGGCTGATGGGCTTGTTGTGCGTCGCTATGGCTACATTGAAATTCCTGACGTGCAGGCCATGAGATCTATGATCGCAGCAGAAGATCCGTTCTTCCCAATTGCACAACGTTGAGTTGGCGCAAAAAAAAGCCCGCAGCTTTGATACAGGCTGCGGGCTGAATTTGTGGGACGCGTGTTTAACTCGTTAGCTTAGGAGCTCATCGCGCGCTGCGCGGCGATCTGCTGCTTGTTCGGCAACAGCGTCACGCATTGCTTTTTGCAGTTTCTCAAACGCGCGCACCTCAATCTGACGCACCCGTTCGCGGCTGATGCCATATTCCTGGCTCAGATCTTCCAGGGTCGAGGGATTATCTTTCAGGCGACGCTCGGTCAGGATATGCATTTCGCGCTCGTTGAGAGATTGCATAGCTGTGGTCAGCATATCCCGGCGCACATCCAATTCTTCTTTCTCGCCAAGTTCTACTTCCTGGTCTGTGCTGTCATCGACCAACCAGTCCTGCCATTCGCCACCATCGGCCTCCGCATTGCGGATCGGCGCGTTCAGCGAGTTGTCAGGCCCGGACATGCGACGGTTCATATCCGTCACTTCTTTTTCGGTGACGCCCAACCGCGTTGCAATTGTGCTCAGGTTCTCGGGCTTCAGATCACCTTCTTCGAAAGCCTGAAGCTGACCTTTGACCTTGCGCAGGTTGAAGAAGAGCTTCTTCTGCGCAGCGGTTGTTCCCATTTTCACGAGAGACCAGGAGCGCAGGATGTATTCCTGAATGGCTGCACGGATCCACCACATGGCATAGGTCGCCAGGCGAAAGCCTTTTTCCGGCTCGAAGCGTTTCACCGCTTGCATAAGACCTACATTGCCTTCCGAAATCACTTCGCCGGTGGGCAGGCCGTAGCCGCGATAGCCCATGGCGATTTTCGCCACGAGACGGAGATGGCTCGTCACCATCTTCTCAGCAGCGTCCGGGTCTTCGTGTTCCTTGAAGCGTTTTGCCAGCATGTACTCTTCCTGAGGTTCCAACATCGGGAACTTCCGAATTTCCTGCAGATAGCGTGACAGAGACTGCTCCGGCGTGACCGCGGGCATTCTCGTGCTGGTGCTAGTAGATGTCGCCATGATGACCCCCTTATGTGCTGCGTACTCAGCATCTTAAGTCACCCTCATATAGGAGGGGATTGGGGCTAAATAAAGGGCAATCACATATAGTTTATAGGGATTCTAAGGCAAGTCGCAGGCTGGCCATTTCGGCGGGCAAAGGGCTTTCAAAGCGCAGTTTTTCGCCGTTTTCGGGGTGTTCGAAGCCGAGCAAATGTGCATGCAGCGCCTGGCGGCCAAGGACGTCCAGGGCGTTTTTCCCCTCTGGTGTGAGCTTCACTGAGCGATTCTTGTGGGCGGTGCCATAAACCGGGTCGCCCAGGATCGGATGGCCCAGATGGGTCAGGTGGACCCGGATTTGATGGGTGCGACCGGTTTCAAGGTGGCAGACGACCTCACTGACAAGCGGTTCTGGCGCGCCAAAGCTTTTGGTGACTTTGTAGTGGGTTCTGGCTTCCCGGGCTCCCTGGGCTTCTACAGACCGTGTCACGGTAATCTTGATGCGGTTGTGGCGGCTCCGCGCCAGGGGCGCGTCGATGGTCCCTTTGCTCGGATGTGGCTTGCCCCAGACAAAGGCTGTGTAGGCCCGCTCCAGCCGTCCATCCCGCCCATGACTGGCAAACTGGTCTTGCAGCTTCTTCAGCGCTGGCTCTGTCTTTGCCACGACCATGATGCCGCTGGTCTCTTTGTCGAGGCGATGGACGATGCCAGGCCGCAATTCGCCGCCAATGCCGGTGAATTCCGGTCCACAATGAGCGAGGAGGGCATTGACGAGGGTTCCGTCCGGCGAACCTGGGGCAGGGTGGACGACCAGGCCCGCTGGTTTGTTGATGACCAGAAGATGAGCGTCCTCGTGGATGATGGTCAGGGGAATGTCTTCTGGCTGGGGGGTGGCTGCGCTCGGGGTCGGCAGGGTGACGTTATAGGACTCTCCTGGTTTGACCCGGTAGGAGACGTCGCCTATCGTCCGCTCCGCATTGGGCTCACCTGTTGTTACATGTCCCTCTTCGATCAGCGTGCGAATGCGTGATCGACTGGGGGCGACTTCAAGTGCTCCGAGTGCGGTTGTGAGATACCGGTCGAGCCGGGCTCCCGCATCTTCATCGCTGACACACACCGCGTGGCGCGTGCCGCCCGCGACTTCTAAGGTTGAATTGATCATGCCGGACCATACAGAACCCAACGGTGCCATGGAAATGCCATCTGGCACTCAGATGGATGAAGTGAAAGCGCGCCCGGTCTTGTTTGCGTCTGTGATCATCATGGGTGTTTTGATCGTCATTGGGCTCATTGTCGTTGTGGGCACCATCATTTACCGATTGAGCGCAACGCCGGATGCAGCAACTGTCGCTGCCGCTCGCGGCCAGTTCGGTACGGTTGATGTGGAGGTTGCGCCGGGCACATCTGTTGTGCGCACGGCGTTCCTTGAAGACCGGCTCTCCATTGTGACCACCACCGAGGGTGTGCTGGAAGTGATCATCATTGATACGAAACGCGGCGTTGAGCTGGGCCGTGTTCGATTGCTCGCAGATGAACCTGTTTCAGGTGAGCTCGTGCCGCCTGCAGCCGAATAGAGCTGTCTTCACCCTCATTCTTTGATCAAGAACAAGTTGTGTGTGCCTGATTTTTTTTGGCCTGATTTGCTCTGGATATGAAAAAGGCCGCTCACACGGGGGGAGGAGGAGTGTGCGAGCGGCCTATCAAGCCTATGGCCTTGGGAGGAGGTAAGGCCGGGCTCTTGAGAACCTTTATCTGTCGAATATGACAAGTTGTCAACATTGAAATGGTGCATTGCAAAATAAATTACATACAACCAAGTAAGTAGTCACTATTATTAAGGCATTGAAAAACAACAGATAAAGTTCTGTCTGTAAGAAAAACTCACGAATATTTCTTGAATCTGCGTTGGTTTGACGCAGTGCACGTCATGAAAAACAGCCAAATTTTGGATTGTTTTTTGAGATATTTCTTGGGCAGAGGTGGCCACCCTTGTGGGGTGTCCACTTGCCCGCCATCGGGGAGCGTTTTAGGGTCTCCATGGTGGTCGAATGAGGAGGACATCAATGGCGGTATCTACCGGGAATCCGGCCACAAATGGCGTAAACAGGGGACGTTTGACACTGGATGATCCCTGGCGCTGGGTCTCTGCCGGTTGGCGCGACATGTGGGCCATGCCAGGCATTAGCCTCTTCTATGGGATCTTGTTTGCCGGGGTGTCGCTGGCGCTTGTTTTGCCCCTCTTTCTGGCTGAGTTGAGCTCTGTTGTATTGCCTCTGGCGGCTGGCTTTATGCTGGTGGGCCCTCTTTTTGCGGTGGGTCTGTATGAGGGAAGCCGTCGCCTGGAAGGCGGTGAGCCAATTTCATTGCGCAGCGTGTTGTTTGTGAAGACCGCGTCGCCGGCCCAATTGGCTTTTCTCGGCGCGCTGTTGATGTTGGCTCTGTTGGCATGGATGCGGATTGCCAGCCTGCTCTTTGCTCTGTTTTTTGGCCTTGAGGGCTTTCCGCCCCTGCCAGACTTTCTCCCGACCCTGATTTTGACACCTTATGGGCTGGCACTGACTGTCGTTGGAACGGCTGTCGGAGCGCTTATTGCTTTTATCGTCTTTGCTGTCTCCGCGCTCTCTGTTCCCATGCTGATGCACCGAGATATGGATGCGGTGAGTGCGGTGCTTGAGAGCGTACGTGTGGTTCGGGAAAATCCTGGCCCGATGATCCTCTGGGCCTGGATCATTGCCATTGTCATGGCCGTTGGGATGGCGACGTTCTTTGTCGGGATGATTTTTGCCTTCCCGCTGATTGGGCATGCAACCTGGCATGCCTACCGGGCGACGATCGCTGATTAATCGTCAGAGGGCGTGTCGTCGTCGAAGAGGATGCGTTCTGCTGCGCCATCGAGATCGTCATACTGGCCAGTCTTAAGGGACCATAGGAACGCCCCCAGTCCCAATAGGCCCAGCGCCAGCGCAATGGGAATGAGGAAGATCAACGCGTCCATGGTGGCCGTCCCGCCTGCAGGCCTAGACGAAGGGCGTTCAGGGTCACGATCAAGGATGATGAGGACATGGCTACCGCTGCGATGAGCGGCGTTACAAAGCCCATGACTGCCAAAGGCACGGCAATAAGATTATAGCCCAAGGCCAATCCGAAATTCTGAAAGACGAGACTGCGCGAACGAGTGGCGGTCTGGATCGTGTCGGCGACCGCCCCTAGCTGCGCGCCCTGAAACACGAAGTCTGCCGCTGTCTGCGATATGTCTGCGGCACTTGCCGGGGACATGGAGACATGGGCTGCTTTGAGCGCCGGGGCATCGTTCAAGCCATCGCCCACCATCAGCGCTTTGGTGCCTGCATCGGTCATTGCATTGATCTTTGCGATCTTGTCTGCAGGGGTTTGTTCTGCCGCCCAGTTATCGATGCCAAGGTCCTTGGCAATTGATCTCGTGACGGCGGTTTGGTCTCCGCTGAGCAGCACCAAATTATAAGTCTGGCTGAGGTGCTTTACGACCGTCTTGGCATCGTCGCGCAGTGTGTCGGCAAACGTGAACTGGATCGGGGTCTCAGCGCCGATACGAAGCCAGAGTTCCGGGCCCGTTGCAGCCGGGCCGCTCGCTTCTGTCCATTTGCGGCTGCCAAGACGAACTGTCTTACCTTCATGTTCTGCCTCTAGACCGAAGCCTGGTGTCTCTGTGACGGTTATCGCCTTAGGGACACCAGTCCCATTGGATGCCTTTACGACAGCACGGGCGAGAGGATGATTGCTTTGGTGGGCGAGCGCAGTTGCAAGCGCAAGGGCGCCTGATGTGATTGTCTCTGCGTTTGTGAGTTCTGGTTCGCCAAGTGTTAGCGTGCCTGTTTTGTCAAAAACGATGGTGTCGATCTGCGCAAGGCGCTCTAAGGCGTCCGGTGCTTTGACGAGCACACCAAGTTTCAATAGGCGGCCACTGGCGACGACTTGCACGACGGGCACAGCCAGGCCGAGCGCACAGGGGCAGGTGATGATAAGCACCGCGATGGCATTCATCAGGCCGACCTGCCAGCCTGCCCCCAGAACGATCCACAGGAGAAGTGTTGCCGCCGCAAGTGCGTGGACGGTGGGAGCGTATTTGCGCGCAATCCGATCGGCAAGGCGCACATAGCCTGCACGCCCTTGTTCGGCTGCCTCCATGAGGCGGACAATTTCCGACAGGAGAGACGCATCGTCCCGGGCGGTCACCTTGACCAGAAGCGGACCTGACAGGTTCAAGGTGCCCGCATAGACCGCCGCGCCGGGCGCGGCTGCTGTTGGAAGGCTTTCTCCCGTCACAAGACTTGTGTCTATGTCGCTGGTGCCTTGCGAAATGATGCCATCAGCAGGAAGGCGCTGCCCTGCGGCGATGGACACGATCATGCCTGGCTCCAGGCTGTCGATGGGTACTGCGCGGGTGGTGCCATCCGGCTCCACCAGCGTTGCAGCGACCGCCCGAAGTGCCAGGAGGTTTTGAGCGACGGAACAGGCCTTGGCGCGGGTTTGCACATCAAGGTAGCGGCCAATCAGCAGAAAGAAGAGCAGCGTAATACTCGCATCAAAATACACATGTTCTGCATTCTGGATGGTCTGCACGAGGCTCATCGTGCAGGCAAGCAGCACTGCCAGTGAGATGGGCACATCCATATTGGTCGAGCGAACTTTCAGCGCTGCCCATGCGGACACAAAGAAAGGGCGTCCTGCATATGCGACAGCTGGCAAGGCAATGAGCGCAGAGAGCCAATGGAACAGACCACGTGTTTCCAGCTCCATGTCGCTGACAAGGCCGGACCAGACAGAAACTGAGAGCAGCATTACATTGGCGGCGGCAAAACCGGCAATGCCCATAGCGCGGAGCAGCCGACTTGCCTCCGTCTCGTCAATGGTGCCAACAAGTTTGGGATCAAATGGCACGGCGCTAAAGCCGATGCTTTCGAGTTTTGAAAGCACCGCGTCGCTGCTTGATTTGCCTGGGTCCCAGGATACGGCGACACGCTTGGTCGACAGGTTGCACCGGGCGTTGGTATTGCCTGGGAGCGCGCCTAGACCGCGCTCAATCTTTTGCATGCATCCTGCGCAGTGCATGCCCTCAACGACAAGATCAAGACGCGTGGTGTCTCCCTTATCTTGCACGAACAGAGCAGCATCCAGTGCGGCGTCGCTCATCTCAGGCCCTCGTCGGCGGTTGGAGAGATGAAGAGGCGGTCCTCATGAACGTAGGGCGTGCCGTCAAATGTCTCTGCGTTCAGCCTGACAATCCAATTTCCAGGTTGCGCCAAACGGACAGCGCCTTGATAAGAGCCATCGCCTGCCGCGATGATTTCAATCTGCGCATCCATGCCTTGCACTGTCGGACGCCAAAAGGTCAAAACTGGATCCTTGAGAGGTGCTGGTTTGCCGTCGCTGGTGAGGACGGTGACTGTCGCGTAAATCGAGACACCGTCAGTGAGCACAGACGATTTAGTTTCAATGCTGGCGGTCCAGCCGAGCGCTGTTTGGGCGGCGTCGGCCTCCAGGACATGATTGTAGGCGCGGCCCTTGCGGTAAGCATCATCGGTTTCAACTCCGTCAAATGTCGATAAAGCGTAGAAGACCATCACGCCATTGGCAGCAAAGACGGTGAGAAAGAAGGCGCCGAGCCCGACCAGAATCCGGCGGCCGGTCCATATTTTTGGCGGGCTTGTCTCAATGCTCATCGTGGTCCCCGGAAGCTGGTCCTGTTGGAATCGGTTTCGCCGGTCTGTGTGTTCTCCACGATAAACGTGACAGATGCTTCGCCATCGTCAAGCAGGTTTAGGGCCTCTCTTGGCAGAACCACAAAGGTCTTGAACTCTTTCAGACTATCTGGTGCCAACGCGACTTTCACATTCTCGCCGACACTGACGCCTTGCTGCACTAATTGTGCGGAGGGCAGATCTTCGATGCGAACGGTAAAGCCTTGTTCTTCATGCACCTTGTTGATGATTTTGATGGTGTATCCGTTGCGAATACTGCCGTCCGAAAGCTGAACAAACAGCGGATTTCTGTCGCGCAGAACATTCAAATCAATGCTGCCCCGCGTTGCGAGCGAGAAGAACATGATCGCGCTCACAAGACCCAGCACAGCCATATAGATGACGGTTCTGGGTCGAAAGATATTGATCTGTTCTTTTTCGCCTGCGATGCGCCGGTCCATGTTGGCAGGCGTGTCGTATTCAATCAGTCCGCGGGGGCGACCGACCTTGGCCATGATGTCGTCGCAGGCATCAATGCAAAGCGCACATTGAATACACTCCAATTGCATGCCGTCGCGAATGTCGATCCCCATAGGGCAGGCCGCAACGCATTGGCCACAGTCGATGCAATCGCCTCTGCCGTCCCAGCTCGTGTTCTTTTTGTGAGGGCCGCGCGGGTCGCCGCGATCATATTTGTAGGTAACAAGAAAGGATTCATCGTCGAACATGGCACCCTGGATGCGCGGCCACGGGCACATATAGGTGCAGACCTGTTCGCGCGCGAGACCGCCGAAGACGTAGGTCGTTGCGGTAAACATCGCGATGAAAAGGTAGGCGACAGGGTCTGCGCTGAACGTCAGCAGGTTGAGGGCAAGTTGCGGCGCATCGTCGAAATAGAACACCCAGGCGCCGCCGGTTGCCAGTGCAACGATCAGCCAGGCTGTGTGTTTGGACAGTTTGCGGAGGGCCTTACCCAGTGTGAACGAGGATTTGTCGAGGCGGATGCGCGCGGAGCGATCCCCCTCGATGAGGCGCTCAATATAGATGAAGAGGTCTGTCCACACCGTCTGCGGGCACGTGTAGCCACACCAAACACGACCCGCGAGAGATGTGACCAGAAAGAGGAGCACTGATGCCAGGATGAGGAGGCCGGTCAGGTAATAAATCTCTTGAGGCCAGATTTCGATCCAGAAGAAATAGAAGCGGCGATGAGGAAAGTCGAGAAGCACGGCCTGGTCTGGCGCAAAGGGGCCGCGATCCCATCTGATCCACGGTGTGATGTAGTAGACCCCAAGCGTGATCGCCATGACGATCCACTTAACCAGGCGGTAGCGGCCATGGACGAGCTTGGGATAAATTTTGATACGACTTGCGTAGAGGGAGCGGTTCTTCTCTGAATTGACGGCAGTCGCTTTCTCGCCTTCGGCCCCGTGCGGGCTGGCAAGTTTTTCTGCCTCACTTATGAGAGCGGTAAGCCCTATATCTGCTGATGGGTGCCCGGCTGTTGGCGCGTCGCTGGTCATATCCGTCTCTTTTGTACCGCTGGCTCGCAGCGGAGTGTGTGATCTGTGCGTTGCCTTCCCCCAAAAGACCTTCCGTCCAGGCAGCGACTTTTATGTACTGTGCGATTGACGAAAAATCGCCGTGGCGAAGGGCCGCTGCGGCAATCTGCCTGCGGCGTTTTTGCTGACCACCTTTCAGAACGGTTCGTTTTGTAAAAACTTAGACGACCTGTTCTGAAAAATGGTCTGAGGCCCATCGCGGGGCCTCAGACATTGATTTACTCGCCACCGCCCAGGGAATGGACGTAGAGCGCAAGCTGTTTCACCGTTGCGGGGTCAAGCCTGTCTCCCCATGCGGGCATTTGGCCTGCGCGGGCGTTTGCAACACTTTCATAGACGGCGGCTCTGTCGCCGCCGTAGAGCCAAATGGCGTCTGCGAGGTTGGGCGCTCCCAGCTCATGGTTGCCGATGCCGCCTTCCATATGGCACGCCGTGCATTCTTGCGCGAAGATTGTCGCCCCTCGTGTGGAGGCGTCTGTCATTTCGGCGGTGCCGGACAGGGTGAGAACATAGTCCACGACATCGTTTACCTGATCAGCCGTCAGGATCTCATCTGCGAGATAGCGGGGCATTTCATTGAAGCGTGTGTCGTCATCTGCCTCCCAGCGAATGCCATGGCGAAGTGTGACGTGAATGTCATCGACGGTTCCGCCCCAGATCCAGTCATCATCGTTGAGATTTGGAAAGCCGCTTGATCCTTGAGCGCCTGATCCGTGGCAAGGGGCACAATTGTCGCCGAAGGCGGCGCGCCCACCCGCAAGAGCGACTTCCATCAGCTCAGCATTCTGCTGAATGGTTGGCAGCTCTTGTGCGGTGATCTGGTCGATATAGACCTGACGACCGGCGGTGACCTCTGCGATGTCGTCTTCGACGACCACGCGCTGGTCATACCCGATGACGCCGCCGGTATAGGTCCAGGCGCCGTTCATAAAGATCGGCCAGGCAGGCATCACAATCCAGTAGATGACCGACCAGACAATACAAGCATAGAAGCTATAGACCCACCATTTTGGGAGCGGGTTGTTGAGTTCGCGAATGTCGTCCCATTGGTGGCCCGTTGTGTCGACGCCGGTCACATCATCAGTGTGTGGTGTGTTGGTCATGACCGGTTCTCTCCCTTGTCAGAATGCTCTTGATCGTCGAGCGGTAATTTGGCCGCATGTTCAAACATGTCTTTGTTGCCGGGCCAAAAGGCATAGGTCATCGCGGCTGAGAACATGATCACCAGAAGGATGAGACCCCAGGTGCCTGCGAATACTGAAAATGTTTCGTAAGTCATTGGGTCCTCCTATTGCACAAGAGTTGAGCGTTCGACGGTGGAGAAGTCCACCAATGTGCCAAGCATCTGCATGTAGGCGATGATGGCATCGAGTTCGGTGACGGTTTCTGGGTCGCCATCGAAGTTGGAGACAACAGCGCCAGGATAGCGCTCGACCATAGGGTCATAGTCTTCATCCGGGTTTTGCTGGACGTAGAGGTCGCTCATCGTTTCGGTGACCATTTCCTCAGAGTAGGGTGTGCCAAGCAGGGCAAGCACCTTCAGGCTGTTCTGCATGTCATGTGTAGCCAAGGGCGTTTCTGCGAGGAACGGATATCCGGGCATCACAGATTCCGGCACGACGGCGCGGGGATCAGCCATGTGAACCCGGTGCCATTCGTCAGAATATTTGCCGCCGACACGAGCAAGGTCGGGCCCTGTTCGTTTGGACCCCCATTGGAAGGGATGGTCATATTTGCTTTCAGCTGCCAGCGAATAGTGTCCATAGCGTTCTACTTCAGACCGCAGGGAGCGGATCATCTGGCTGTGGCAGGCATAACACCCTTCACGGACATAGATGTCCCGTCCCGCCAGCTCCAGCGGCGTGTAAGGGCGGACCCCTTCCACATCTTCAACCGTGGTCTTGATGAGGAAGGTGGGTACGATCTCGACCAGGCCCCCGATCGCGACAGCAATCAGGGTCAGGACAAGAAGGAGGATCGAGTTTTTCTCGATGGTGGCGTGTGTAAATCTAGACATTGAGCCTCTCCTCCTTATTTCGCGCCAACGGCGGCAAGTTGTCCGTCACCGGCTGGTGCCGGTTCCATGGCTTCGCCTTCGCGCACGTGACCTCGAATGGTCATGTAGACGTTGTAGGCCATGATCAGCGCTCCGATCAGGAAGAGACCCCCACCCATTGCTCTGATGACATAGAATGGATGCATGGCTTCTACTGTTTCCACGAAGGAATATTCGAGGAAGCCGAGGCTGTCATAGGCCCGCCACATCAGTCCCTGAAGGATGCCCGACACCCACATGGCGGTGATGTAGAGCACTATGCCGAGGGTCGCGATCCAGAAGTGCCAGTTGACGAGCGCCAGCGAGTAGAGCTGCTTGCGGTTCCACAACCAGGGAACGAGGCAATAGATCGCGCCGAAGGTCACGAAGCCAACCCATCCCAACGCACCTGAATGCACGTGGCCGATGGTCCAGTCTGTGTAGTGGCTGAGTGAATTCACTGCCTTGATGGACATGACCGGTCCTTCGAACGTGGACATGCCATAAAAGGCGATGGAGACCACCAGCATGCGGATCACCGGGTCGGTTCTGAGCTTGTCCCAGGCACCTGAGAGCGTCATCAGACCATTGATCATGCCACCCCATGAGGGCATCCAAAGCATGATGGAGAAGGTCATACCCAGCGTCTGCGCCCAATCTGGCAAGGCTGTGTAGTGCAGATGGTGAGGGCCTGCCCAGATGTAGAGGAAGATGAGTGCCCAGAAGTGGACGATGGAGAGCCGGTAGGAGTAGACCGGCCGTTCGGCCCGCTTTGGCACGAAGTAATACATCATCCCCAAGAAGCCAGCCGTCAGGAAGAAGCCGACGGCGTTGTGGCCATACCACCACTGGATCAGGGCGTCCTGGACGCCTGACCAGATGATGTAGGACTTGGGCGAGGTTAGGGACACCGGTACTGCGGCATTGTTCACCAGGTGCAGCATGGCAATGGTGACGATGAAGGCGAGGTAGAACCAGTTCGCCACATAGATGTGAGGCTCTTTGCGTCTTGCCAGTGTCGCCAGGAAGACGATGAGATAGGTCACCCAGACGATGGTGAGCCAAAGGTCCACATACCATTCAGGCTCCGCATATTCTTTGCCCTGGGTAACACCAAGAAGATAGCCGGTGGCGGCCAGCACGATGAAGAGCTGGTAGCCCCAGACAATGAACCAGGGTGCCAGGTCGCCGGCGAGGCGCGTTTTACAGGTGCGCTGGACGACATACAGGGACGTCGCGATCAGCGCATTACCCCCGAAGGCGAAAATCACGGCAGATGTGTGGAGGGGACGAAGGCGTCCGAAGTTCAGGAAGGCAAGGTCGAAATTGAGCCCGGGGAAGGCGAGCTCTAGGGCAATATAGAGACCTGCAAGGAACCCGGCGATTCCCCAAAAAAGCGAGGCAATGGTTGCAACCCGTATAGGTCCGTCATGATAGTTGATGCCGTCCCTGGCGGGGGGCTCAGGCGTGCGTTCCTGTGCATCGAAGTGCCTTTTGCCGATGGCGAAAATGCCAAGCACGAAGAACAGAATGAACAATGTCGCGTGGAAGGCCATGACTGCGTCATGGGTTCCTGCCGCGATGAAAATAGAAATGAGCGCACCGACCACAAAGAGACCGCCAACGCCAAAAGCGGCGGCCGTCACTGTGCCTGGGGCCGCTTCTCTGGAAGCCGCCATGATAGATCTCCTAAACCGTGTTGCCTTCGTTCTCCTTAGATGACGCCGGGCGACAGGTCCTTGCCGTAGATCAATTGGCCAGACAAAAATCCAAAGAAAACAGCCAAATATCCCTTCTGGAGATATGGCTTAACAAGCATGATCGGAGAAGCGAGTCGCTGCAAGCGACTTTCACTGCGTTTTGTTGTGAAACAATGACGCGCGGCAGATTGTCAGCGCTGCCGATTTCGCGCGATGGGGATTTGCCTGACGCGGGAGATCTACAGCAGCAAGCGCAGGCTAAGTGGCCGACCGTTCACCTTGTTTTAGGGCCTCAATACGTTCTTCGAGGGAGCGGGTCATGGCCAGGGAAGGCTCCATCCGGTCGTCCGCAGGTGACGCCGGATTCGAAGTAACGGTTTGCGGAGCTGAGTGGGCTGCAGGACGCTGCGTCTCCTCAGCCGGGGGCGTAGGAGACTCCGAACTCGCGGGCTTTTCAGTTCCTGCGATCTGTTCTTCGCTTGTGGCTCTAGCAGTAGGGGTTGGGGCATGCCCAGCTGGTTCACTGATGGCCTCAGGATCGTTAAGGAGAGATGTTTCTTGCGCAAGCGTGCGAATGGCACTCTCCAGCAAGGTGACTCTCTTTTTGGCTTCTGCGATTTCGGCGTCTTTTGCACCGAGGGCGGCTTTTGCAGCATCTCTTTCAGCATGGGCTGCCATCAGAGCTTCACTTGCATTTTGAAGTTCGCGCTTCAGATTTGCTTCGGTTCCTTCGCCAGTTGCATGGGCATCGGCAATAGCTGCTTCCAGCTCAGCAGTTTTCGCCACAGCTTCGTTGATCTCACGATCTTTGGTCATTACCGAATTCTGGGCTGCTCGCAGATCCGCTTTGAGGTCTGCTACTTCATCAATGGCAGCAAAGTTCTCGTCTGCTGTAATCCGACGGGTCGTGACGGTTACCGCGCGGCGCCACAAGAAGCTCGCGAAAACTGTCCCGATAAGACAGGCAACTAAAAAGCCCAATATGGCAAATAGTAAACTCTCAGACATTGGATCGCCCGCACTCAGTCGTTGAAATTGCGCACATAAGTGTGCCGAATGGGTACGACACGCCTATGAAGACCCGATAATACGCAAAAAACCTGCCAAATTAAATGGTGTGGCCTGGAGGGACGGCTGGCAGCGTCAAAACCTAGAAAGGAAGCCAGTCACGCTCTCGGGTGTAGTTCAGATATCCGATGTTGGCACCCAGTCGCAGGCCAACACCTGCCCGCATCGGAACCAGGATAATGTCGCCCCGTTGCTGATAATTTGCTCCGATGCCGCCGACAAAGAAGGCACTGCCGGAGACACCCGGAAAACGTTGATAAATCGCGTCTGTATTGGGAAGGTTGTAGACGAGGGTGAAGGTTTTTGCTGCATCGCCACCAAAGTCCCACCCGGCCGAGGGGCCTTGCCAATAGACACGCGCCGTAGGGCCTGCTTTGGTCACCAATGTGCCGTCCCCGTAGCGGGCGCCAACGACAATTGCGCCGCTGCCCTCCTCACCCTGGATGTAGGCATTCGGCTCTCCGTTTTCAGAGAAAATGCGATGAACGACCTCCGCCAGCCCTTCTGCCGTACCGCCGAAGAACTCAGAGGCAGCTGCGAACACTTCTTCTTCGGAGAATTTTGAATCAGTCTCGCGCGCGGGGGCTTCTTGTCCCTCCGCGTGGGCCGCGATTGCGCCAAATGCCAGCAATCCGGCGCAGGCCAATGCCGCCGCTGTTGTCTTGTTCCACCGGTGAAGAAGAGGTGCCATCATCACAATCCCCGTTTATGCCTTGGGAGCGCCGGACATTCCGATATCCTGTTGCCACAATTGAGAGCTGCAATCAGAAGCGCTTACCCTGTCAGTTCTGTATAAACTATATGACAGTCCCACAAAAATGCATGACACCACTCTAGTGTGGCGAAAAATCGGCAAATCAATGGCACTGACCATCGGAGTGCGTGGGACAGGTTTCAGGAGATCATTTCAAGCGTGAGTGAAGAGTCCAAAGGAACAGCTAAACGCCGCCGACAATGGGGCAGGCGATGGGGGAGACGCGTCTTCCTTCTCGTTGTGCTGTCTGTTGTTTCACTTGGCGCGTATCTTTGGTCTGAGCGGGTGGCGCTTGCGGAAGAGCAAATTCGGCTGGCTTTAGAACAAGTAGGCCTGGACGCTTTTGATCTGCAGGTGAGCGATGTGGGCCTGAACACAGCTCAGGTGCAGTCATTCCAAATCGGTGATCCGGAACAACCCACCCTGGTGGTTCAGGATATTCGTGTGGGGTATTCGATCCTTGGCCTTTGGGCGCAAAAGATCGGCTCTGTGGAGATCGGTGCATTGTCCCTTCACCTCAATGCAGACGAGAAGGGTCTTAATCTGGATCCGCTGGCTCCGTTGCTTGGCGGGGAAGGTGGGGGCGTTGAGACCGGGCCCGTTTCCATCGCAGACATGGATATAACCCTCACCCTCCCAGAGGGAGTTGTTCGTCTGACCGCTGGCGGTGTTGTTGAACAAGTGGGGCCCGCCTACAAAATCGCACTTAACGACAAGTGTGTGAAGGTCGATTCGACGACGTTGAACCTGGGCGGTGTTGTTCTTGATCCGCTCTCAACGGAGGTTTGCTCCACTAGTGCGGATGGCAATTTTTTCTGGCCACCACAATCTGCCCTTGCTCTGCGTACTGGCGCTCTGCCTCTCGTTGTTCGGAGCGAGCTTGGCGACCTTCTTCTTGATGCAGCGGTTGCCAGTATTCAATCAGACATAAATTTCGGTGCCCTGCTTGGTATGCGCCTTCGCACAAAAGGAGCGAAGATCTCTCTTCCGGGGCAACAGGTTTCGCTTGTCGACGGGGAGTTGGAGATTGAATTCAGCGATCTTGTCTCGTTGGCTGGCACATGGCGTTTGGCGGGAGCCCGTGTGAATGATCTCAGTCGGCCTAGTCGGTTTGCTCCTGTGCACGTTGCCGGAGATGGGACGGTCACTGCTGACAATATGGGCTTTGATCTGCTGGTGTCTGACGCAGCGAGTTTTACGCTTCTCGCTTCGGTTAAGGGAGCGCATCAGTTGGCTTCGGGGCAGGGGCAGGCAAATGTGGTGGCTGGTCCGCTCATCTTTTCCAAAACAGGGCTTCAGCCTCAGAAATTGCTGCCAAGTTTCAAAGGTCTCTTCGCCAACGTGGTTGGGAGCACGCATGCCACGGCGGCGCTGCGCTGGGGATCGGGGTATGTCAGAGGCAATGCGAATGTCCGCCTGGATGATGTGGGGTTGAGTACAGAGGCCGCTCGCATTGAAGGCGTGAGCGGGGATCTGGTTTTTGTCAGTCTGTTTCCGCCGGTAACAGCGCCGGGACTTCAGCTGGGTGTGGGGTCGGTTGATGCGGGCGTCGTCTTAACCGACGGTACAGTTGCCTTTGGCCTTGATGCGCAGGGCAGCGTCACGGTTGAAAACGCGTCCTGGCCTTTTGCTGGCGGCATCATCACGCTGACGTCGGGCGCGATTAAGCCCGGTGCAGCCGAACAAGCGTTTGAGCTAAAAGTCGACAAGGTTGACCTTTCTGCCTTTATTCATCTGCTCGCCTTGGATGGGGCCAGTGGTACAGGTGTCATCAGTGGTCGGATACCGATCATTATTCGCGACGGGAGCCCGATCATCACAGGCGGCGTGCTGACGGCCAGCGAGCCAGGGCAGCTTTCTTACAAGGGCGGTGGAACAGATGCGATTGGCGGGGGTCAGGGTGCCATCGTATTTCAAGCTCTTGAGGATTTTCAGTATACCGGCTTGACGCTTTCTTTTGATGGGGACGCGCAAAACAGGCTGAATGTGAAGTTGAATTTACAAGGGGCAAATCCAGACCTTTATGACGGGTATCCGTTTGCGATCAATATCAATACAGAAGCCTCATTTGCGGAGCTGCTCCGGTCTGCTACGGTAGGTGCCAACGCGATTGATCTTATTCAGGGCAGGGGAGCTACTGGTCAATGAACGAGCTTACTAAGAACCAGCATTCAGGCTCGGTTCATATTGGACCTGCTTCTATGGGGGCTATGTTGGAAAAACGCATCATGTTGCCGCTCTGTCTAATCATCGTAAGTGGATTGCTCGCGGCCT
This sequence comes from Alphaproteobacteria bacterium, assembly GCA_021775935.1. Taxonomy (GTDB): domain Bacteria; phylum Pseudomonadota; class Alphaproteobacteria; order Parvibaculales; family Parvibaculaceae; genus Mf105b01. The sequence continues at coordinate 9,766 of JAJFGY010000147.1, read as the reverse complement.
GTCAGCCCACCGTGAAAATCGAGGCACCGGACAAGCCGATTGAGATCAATCTGAATGTGAAAATCGAGCAGGAAATTCGGGTCAAGGTTGACCGGGAATTGGATGACCTGCTCGCTGAAAATCCAGACCTGTTCTAGGGAGGGCGCTATGAGAAAATCTGTTTCAAAACTTCGCATGCTGGTGGCCCTTATTGGATTGGCCCTTTCGGTTACTTTGTTTGCGCCCGCTGCATTTGCTGATGCCTTGGATGATGCAAAAGCTGCGGGTGTTGTCGGCGAAAAACGCGACGGATATCTGGGTGTTGTGTCCGCGGGAGCTGATGCAAGTGTTCAGCGGCTTGTTCAAGATATCAATTTGAAACGCCGTGACCGGTATCGTGAGATTGCACAAGCGACCGCCGGCTCGACCTTGTCAGACGTTGAAGCGCTGGCGGGAGCCAAAATTATTTCTCAGACGCCTTCTGGCCAATATGTGCAAAGTGCCTCAGGAGCCTGGGTACGAAAATAGCCGGGCTTGCATGTCCGCCAAACAGATCAGTGATTTAGACTGGTTCTTATTGGCATTCTCGCAACGGCCCTGCGTCATTTGTGCACGGGTCGCTCCCTTGCTGTTCCGTCCTAAAGTGCCTAATTTTACAGATGTCGAATGTATGAAGCAGGTCCCACATTAGACCTGCATAGGTCGACGGGGTGGTCAGTCATGAAGGTGGAATCCAACTCTAGAACGGGGACGCTCACCAGCGGAGCTTCCAACGGTGCATCAGTTGGTGCAGTCAATCCGTGTTCAGATTGTGATGTTAAGTCGCGGGCGGTCTGCGCCGCGCTTGATGATTCTGAACTCAATGAACTGGCCAAAGTGAACAGACACCGGTCGCTGGGTGCAGGTGATTGTCTCTTTTTTGAGGGAGACCCAAATGAGGCCTACTATGTTGTCATGGATGGGTCTTTGAAGCTGTACAAATTGCTGGCCGATGGTCGGCGTCAGGTGACAGGATTTCTTTTCAAAGGTGATTTTCTGGGGCTTGCTTTTGCCGATGAGCATTCGGTGACAGCTGAGGCACTGGAAACCGCAAAACTCTGCCAGATGCCGCGCAGTACGTTTGAAGTCCTCGTGGGCGACTCTCAACCGCTCGGGCGCAAACTGCTTCAAGTCGCCAGTAGAGGGATCGCCTCAGCGCAGGAACAAATGTTGTTGTTGGGTCGCAAGACGGCGCAGGAACGTCTGGCCTCTTTTCTGCTTTGGTTGAGTGCGCGGGCAGAGGAGCGCGGTGATAGCTCCACGGTGCTCAGTGTCCCAATGAGCCGAACGGATATGGGCGACTATCTGGGGCTCACCGTTGAAACAGTAAGTCGCACAGTTACCAAACTGAAAACCAGCGGTGTGATCCACCTGGGCGATAAAGGGATGATCCAGATTGTGGATCTTGATCGCCTGGAAGATATCGCTGCTGGATGAGGACGAAAGTGGTCCCTGATCGGACCCTCGTTAGTCGATACCACCTTTGGCGATAAAGTAAGGGTTGTCGAGACCGCGCTGCAACTTGCCATACATTAAAGGTGAGCCATCCATCTCGTCGACACGTCCACCGGCACCCGACAATACGGCGTGGCCTGCTGCTGTGTCCCATTCCATCGTGCGGCCGTGGCGGGGATAGATATCTGCTTCGCCAGCAGCGATCAGACAAAACTTCAGAGAGGACCCTGCGGTAAGGAAATCCTTGATGTTGTACATTTCAAGATATTCATCAGTTTTGTGATCACGGTGGGACCGGCTGGCGACAGCCGTCATACCCTTTGGATCAGCCTTGCGCACAATCAGCGGACTGGGCTTTGCCGTGTCGGCGAATGCTCCTTCATGGTTGGGAGCCACATCGCACTCATAGGCTTCATTGGGACCGGAGGCAAAGAAGATGCGGTTTTTGGCCGGCGCATAGACGACGCCCATCGTCGGAACACCTGCTTCGATTAGCGCGATATTGACTGTGAATTCCCCGTTCTTATTGATGAACTCCCGTGTCCCATCTAGGGGATCCACCAGGAAGAATGCAGGTCCAACTTCGGGTGTGGTTCCTGCCGCCGTTGCTTCTTCTGAGACAATTGGAATGCCTGGTGCTGCAGCCATGAGCGCGGGGAGGATTATGTCCTCAGCATCCTGGTCAGCGACCGTCACCGGCGTTTTGTCATTCTTCTCGGTCACCACAATCTCTGTTTCGTAGTGATCCATGATGGCGGCTCCGGCGCGGATAGCGATTCGGCACAGAGCGTTCATCAGCTCATTTCGGTCGCCTTGAAAGTCTGTCACGCGCTAAATCCTTCGCCTAAATGATTGCCTTGAAAGCCGGGAGAACAGCATTTTCAAGGCGTAGGGGTCAATTGATCTTTTCTGATCCCGCTCCTGGCGGATCAGGGTTGGCCGTCAGCCGCTAGAAATGGTATCAGCGGCCATCGGCGGATGGTTAATTTGGGGGCGTTATGGGGCAGGCAAACGAGATTGAAGCATTGGACTTGGCGGCACTCTTATGCAGTCGGGTTTGTCATGATGTGATCAGTCCTGTCGGGGCCATCACCAATGGTCTGGAAGTCCTTGAAGACGAAGACGACGCTGAGATGCAGCGATATGCGATGGAGCTTATCCAAAAGAGCGCCACGCAAGCATCCTCCAAGCTACAGTTTGCCCGATTGGCCTTTGGTGCCGCGGGATCAGCTGGGGCCTCTCTGGACCTCAATGACGCCCGGGATGTTGCGATGGGGTTTGTTGCCCATGAAAAAGCCGAGATGGCCTGGGAGGGTCCTGCGGCCGTTATGCCTAAGGACCTGGTCAAACTGCTTCTGAACATGATTTTGATCGCCGTGGCCGCGATCCCAAGGGGGGGCAACATCTCAGTGGATGTGGCCGGGGAGCCAGATCGCCCGACATTCACGTTGATCTCGAAAGGGATTAACGCTCGGATACCAACAGAAACTGAGCGCTTTCTGAACGGTCGGTCTGAAGAAGATGTGCTCGATGCACGTGCAATTCAGCCCTATTTTACCGGACTGGTTGCCCGAGAATGCAATATGGACATCTCAGCAAGCATGGACGGGGACGATTTCCACCTCCGTGCTCAGCCAACTGGCTAGGTTCAACCACTCGACGCTGTCCAACCTGAAGCACTCTATACCCAGAGAACCCCTCACGATTGGGCGGGTTTCTCTCCAAACATCGTCTCCTATTTGCACAGGTTACCGCTGTGCAAACCAAATGAACCGCATTTTCAGAGCTTTTTAACAGTTCGCAGGCACGATCTCCCGAACGTCGACAATCCATTTCAAAGGATTGGGACTAGGTCACTGCTCCTAAGAGCAGGCTGATATGAGGGGCGCGAAATGGACGATCTGCTGAGTGAATTTCTGACCGAGACAAATGAAAGTCTTGATGTCGTTGATGTTGAATTGGTCAAGTTTGAGCAAGAACCGAACAATGACGAGATTCTTGGCAACATTTTCCGATTGGTTCATACCGTCAAAGGAACCTGCGGCTTTCTCGGCCTGCCGCGCCTGGAAGCTCTGGCACACGCCGCTGAAACACTCATGGGCAAATATCGTGATGGTATGGGTGTCACAAATGATGGTGTGACCATCATTCTTCATTCAATTGACCGAATTAAAGAAATTCTCGCCGAACTGGAGGCGACAGAAGCTGAACCTTCCGGTGTGGATTCTGATCTGATTGACCAGTTGGTTGTTCTGTCCGAAGGGGGCACGACGACTGACGTTCCTGCTGAGGCAGCAGCTGCGGAGGCACCGCTAGAGGTGGCGCAGCCCGCGAAGGAGGTTCGTCCGGGGGAAGTCTCGGAAGAAGAGCTTGAGCGCGCGTTCCAGGAAGCCGAAGGTCCTGAAGACATGGTTGTTGCAGAGACCCCGCAGGTGGAAGAGGCAGCGGCAGTTGCTCCAGAGCCTGCACCGGTTGCTGAGGCTCCAAAAGCAGAAGCCAAAGCGGCAGAGGCGGCTCCTAAGAAAGAGGGCTCTGTTGCCGCTCAGTCCATTCGGGTGAATGTCGACACACTTGAGAACCTCATGACGATGGTGTCTGAGCTAGTGTTGACCCGGAACCAGCTCATGGAGATGGTTCGTCGTCTGGACGACAGCGAATTTAAAGTTCCGCTACAACGCCTCTCCAATGTCACGGGCGAATTGCAGGGCGCTGTCATGGAAACGCGCATGCAGCCTATCGGCAACGCCTGGCAGAAACTGCCTCGTATCATTCGCGATTTGTCGAAAGACCTGAACAAGAAGATCGACCTTGAAATGGTCGGTGCTGATACGGAACTCGACCGCCAGGTTTTGGACCTGATTAAAGATCCGCTGACGCATATGGTCCGCAACTCCGCTGACCATGGTCTGGAAACGGCTGAAGAACGATTGGCGTCCGGCAAGTCTGAAAAAGGGCGGGTTACGCTTCGCGCTTATCATGAGGGCGGACATATCATCATCGAAATTGAAGATGATGGTCGTGGTCTCAATGTCGAACGTATCAAACAAAAAGTTGCCTCTAATGGGCTTGCAACAGAGGCAGAACTTGAGAAGCTGACCGAGCAGCAGATTTGCCGCTTCATTTTCCACCCGGGCCTTTCGACGGCCGCTGAAGTGACCAGCGTTTCGGGTCGTGGTGTTGGCATGGACGTTGTTCGGACCAACATTGAACTTATTGGTGGCTCCATCGATCTGCGGACTGCTGCGGGCAAAGGGTCAACCTTTACGATCAAAATTCCTCTGACGCTTGCCATCGTTTCAGCTCTTATCGTTGAATCTGCAGGTGAGCGGTTTGCAATTCCACAGCTTGCTGTGGTTGAGCTTGTACGCGCAAAAGCCGACAGCGAGCATCGCATTGAGCATATCAATAAGACGCCCGTTCTGCGGTTGCGTAATCACCTCCTGCCATTGGTCTTCATGGATGACCTGCTACAGCTTGAGCGCGTAGTGCCGGAGGTTGGTGAGCAGGATCCTGGCGCAATTGTGGACGGGGACGCGGAAGAAATTGAAGCCGCGAACTCCAATCCAACACCTGTGCGTCGGACGTCGGAAAACGAAGAAGCCTTTATTGTTGTCACGCATGTTGGTGATCAACAATTTGGTATTGTTGTCGACAGTGTTTTTGACACCGAAGAAATCGTGGTTAAACCGGCGGCATCGATCCTTCGGGATATTACGATGTTCTCTGGTAATACCATTCTGGGCGATGGCAGTGTCATCATGATTGTCGATCCGAATGGTATCGCACAGTCGATTGCAAGTGAGCTTTCAGAAGCGAGCGATAAAGCACACTCAGATGCTGAGACGGCAAACGGTAACGATGGCGAGATGTCGCTGCTCGTCTTCCGCGCAGGATCAGGAGAACCCAAAGCGGTGCCATTGTCTCTTGTGACGCGTCTTGAAGAGTTTGACGTGGCTGACCTTGAACACTCGAACAATCAAAGCCTGATGCAGTATCGTGGCAAGCTTATGCCGATTATCAACGTTGTTGAATCTGCTGCGCTGAAAACCGAAGGCCGTCAGCCAGTCCTGGTGTTTACTGAAGATGAGCGCTCTATTGGTCTTGCTGTTGATGAAATTGTCGACATTGTTACCGACCACTTGAATGTCGAACTCACTTCCGACATGCCAGGTATGATGGGGTCTGCCATCGTTCGCGGCAAAGCCACAGAGGTGCTTGATGTTGGGCACTATCTGACACAGGTATTCGAAGACTGGTTCCGTAAGGAAGGTCCAGCTGGCGTGCCTGAAGCCTATGGCAAGAAAGTCTTGCTGGTTGATGACAGTTCTTTCTTCCGAGCCATCGTGCGCCCCATGTTGAGCATGGCTGGATATGAAGTCACCGAAGTGACCAGCGGAGCGGATGCTTTGGCCTTGCGCGAAAAGGGTGAGGAATTCGATGTCATCATTTCCGACATCGAGATGCCAGGCATGACTGGCTTCGAACTGGCGGCTGCTGTGAAAGGTGAGAATACCTGGGCTGATATCCCCATGGTCGCGCTTTCTGCGCATGGAACCGCTGAAGACCTAAACCGTGGACGCGAAGCAGGCTTTGACGACTACGTCGCCAAGTTTGATCGCGATGGTCTGGTGCAGGTCGTGAATGAAATCGTTACGTGTAAAGGAGAAGCGGCATGAGTAGCTCCGGAGATAGTTTAGGAATGGAAGAGAAATCTTCTGGGAAAGACGATGCATTTGTTCGGGATGGAGCAACGTCGGAATACATCACTGTGATGATCGGCGACCAGCTTTTTGGAATTTCGGTGCCGATGGTTCAGGACGTATTTATGCCTGAGTCCGTAACGCCGGTTCCCATGGCGATGCCAGAAGTCGCCGGTGTTCTGAATATGCGTGGCCGTATCGTGACGGCTATCGATATGCGCCGTCGCCTGGACCTTCCTCCGCGCGACGACGGAAAAAATGGTCTGGCTGTCGGTGTTGAATATCGCGGGGAGTCCTACGGCCTTGTCATTGATAGCGTAGGGGAGGTGCTTCGCGTGAGTGACACCTCTCTTGAGCGCAACCCGTCAAATTTGGATCCTCGGTGGCGGTCCATTTCCATGGGTGTGCAGCAACTCAAAGACAAATTGATGGTGCTTATTGATGTGGAAAAGGTTCTCGACTTTCAGGGTCGGTCAATAGCGGCATAGTGCCGGGTGTTATTCTAGGGACAATGTCATGAAAACATGTTTGGTAGTGGATGACAGCTCTGTGATCCGCAAGGTTGCGCGACGCATTCTTGAAGAGATGGACTTCTCCATTGCAGAGGCGGCGGATGGTCAGCAGGCTCTTGAGCAGTGTGTTGGTTCGATGCCTGATGCAATCCTGCTTGACTGGAATATGCCTGTCATGGATGGAATGGAATTTCTCACCGCTTTGCGTCAATCCGATGGGGGGGCGGACCCGGTCGTTGTTTTATGCACCACCGAAAATTACAAGTAGCACAACAAAGATTCGATTTCAGCCGGGGCGAATGAGTACATCATGAAACCATTTGACAGAGAAATCATTGAATCGAAGTTCGCGCAAGCCGGACTCGTATAAGTAGGTCACAAAAAGTGTCAGCGTTAGAAAAGAGACCTCAATCCGCGAGTAGTAGCGGCACGAAAATTACGGTCATGATTGTCGACGATTCCGTTGTCATTCGAGGACTGATTGGACGTTGGCTTGATGCTTTACCGGACATGGATGTTGTTGCGCGGTGCCGTAATGGCCAAGATGCTGTTGAGCAATCCGCGCGCGTAAAGCCCGACGTTGTGGTTCTGGATATTGAAATGCCGGTGATGGATGGCTTGACGGCACTTCCAAAAATCTTGGAAGCCTCGCCCGGGTCACGTGTGCTTATGGCGTCAACGCTGACGCACCGCAATGCATCGGTTTCCATTAAAGCATTGACGCTTGGTGCAACCGATTATGTTCCAAAGCCTGAATCGACCCGCAGCGGGCATGCGTCAGAAGATTTCCAACGTGAACTCATCGATAAAATCAGGGCTGTGGGGCAAGCGCGAAAGCATGTGGCGCCGCGTCGTGTATTTGCCGCAGAGAAGACTGGCGTCGCCAACGGGACGATCGCGCGGGCGCCGGCTGCACCTGCCCTCCAGTTTAAGTCGGCATCTAATGTACAGCCGCGCATTTTGGCAGTGGGTAGTTCAACCGGTGGGCCCAAGGCACTTTTCGATTTCTTCGAAGCATTGTCGCCGTCATTGGAACGAGTTCCGGTGGTTATCACGCAGCACATGCCTCCAACCTTCACCGCCATTTTGGCAGAACATCTGAGCGGTTGCTCAAACCGTATCTGTGTTGAGGGTGAAGAGGGTATGGCGCTTGAACCCGGCCGGGTCTATGTGGCGCCGGGTGACAAACACATGGTTTTCAAAAAGGATGGCACCAGTGTCCGGATACATCTGGATGATGGTCCGCCTGTAAATTTCTGCAAGCCAGCGGTCGATCCGATGTTGGACAGTCTTGTTCCGATCTATGGGGCAGCGATGCTGGTCTGTATTCTGACTGGCATGGGACATGACGGTCGAGATAGTGCGACGCGCGTTCAAGCGCAGGGCGGCACTGTTATTGCCCAGGACGAAGAAACCAGTGTTGTTTGGGGAATGCCGGGCGCTGTCGCGCGAGCGGGCATTTGCCACAAGATTTTGCCACTAAAAGAACTGCCTCAGGCAGCATCACAACTAATCCAAGGGAGGCGGGCATGACGCCAGAGGAATTCTCCTATCTAGCTGATTTCTTGAAAAAGGAATCTGGGCTCGTTGTGAGTGAAAATAAGGGTTATCTCATCGAAAGCCGTCTTCTTCCTATTGCACGGGAGCAGGGCTTGGAAGATGTGTCCAGCCTGGTCAAGAAGATGCGGTCTGGGGCAGCAAAGACGCTGCTTGATGAAGTCACCGAAGCGATGACGACCAATGAGTCCTTTTTCTTTCGGGACAAAACACCTTTTACAATCTTTGAAGAAACGGTCCTGCCTACTCTTAAGGAGGCACGAGGTGCCTCTCGCAAGCTACGTATCTGGTGCGCTGCTGCGTCAACAGGTCAGGAACCCTATTCGCTCTCTATGATTTTGAAGGAATGGGCGGAGAAGAACCCGGCCTGGAACAGCGAGATTATCGGGACAGACCTTTCAGCTGATGTTCTGCGACGTGCCAAACTTGGCCAATACACGCAATTTGAAGTGCAACGCGGTCTGCCTGTCCAAATGCTGATGAAATATTTCAAGCAAGAGGGCAATGATTGGGAAGTGGCACCTGAGATTCGGGCCATGGTGCAGTATCGCAAACTGAACCTCTTGGAAAACTTCAGTAGCCTCGGGAAATTCGACATCATCTTCTGCCGAAATGTTCTGATCTATTTTGATCAGCCAACTAAAGCAGAAATTTTGGAGCGGATGTCTCGCATGCTGGCGCCAGACGGCTACCTTTTTTTGGGGGCGGCCGAGACAGTGATCGGGATTACGGACACGTTCAAACCTCAAGCTGGTCAGCGCGGTCTTTATGTGCCAGCAGAACAATTGAGGGGTGCTGCTGTCGCTTAAACGCCGACCAAGCAATCAAATTAGAAGGTCGTCTGCAGGGCAGGCGGCCTTTTTTGATGCCCGGATGGGTGCGTGGAGTTCAATACATCGGGAAAAACGGCAAAAAGAAAGGACGCGCTCCCCCCGAAGCAGCGTCCTTTCAACTCTCCCAGATAGCGCAGAGAGAGAAGCTTTTGGTCGATTAGGCTGTTGCCTTCTCAACCTCCGCGACCGGATCACGGAGCACGTAGCCACGGCCCCAGACGGTTTCGATATAGTGTTCGCCATTGGTGGCCGCCGCCAGTTTTTTGCGGAGCTTACAAATGAACACGTCAATGATTTTGAGTTCCGGCTCATCCATGCCGCCATAGAGATGGTTTAGGAACATCTCTTTGGTGAGGGTGGTGCCTTTGCGGAGCGAAAGAAGCTCCAGCATCTGGTATTCCTTACCGGTGAGGTGAACGCGCTGAGCGTCGACTTCTACAGTTTTGGTGTCCAGATTGACGGTCAGTTTGCCCGTTGTGATGACAGACTGGGAATGACCTTTAGAGCGACGCACCACAGCGTGGATACGGGCTACCAGCTCATCCTTGTGGAATGGCTTGGTCATATAGTCGTCTGCGCCAAAACCAAGGCCACGAACCTTATTCTCAATACCAGCAAGGCCGGAAAGAATGAGGATTGGTGTCCCTACTTTGCCTGTACGCAACGTTTTCAGAACTTCATATCCGCTCAT
>JAJFGY010000146.1 GCA_021775935.1 Alphaproteobacteria bacterium | reverse complement strand
AAGCGCATTGAAAAGGACAGCGCCGGTGAGCATGATCCCTATAGCCCCCATAGGAACGCAGGTTGGCTCGCTGGAGACAATCGGATGCAGCGGAAAAGATGCCGTGAAGTCATGTGCCTGAATTCGATTGGGATTTCTGTCATAGGTGAAAGCATCGTCGGAGCGCGCGACGGGGAACTGACCTGTGACATGGTCAGGCAGTGCATTGCCCGTCACCCTCCTGTACGTGCCAGAAATGGCGATCTCTAACTCTGATACGTGAACAACATGTCCATCGACGGTGGGTTTTTGGGTGAGGTCAAATGTGCCACTGGTTTCGTTGAGCCAGTCGCCGGATCTCTGAGCGCCGGGAGCATTCGGATTGAACCGTGCCTGACAGGCAAAGACAGAGCCAACACGAGGTTCGCGTGCGACGTCCCCATCGCGTAGCGGAAGTGCTGTGAGGTCGATGGTGTGTGCCCTAGCGTTCGCCGTCACAAAAGCAGGCGCCAGAAGGACAAGGATAATAAGAGAAAGACGTGAGCGCATGCCAGGAGCCTTGTTTCTGCGAATTGCTCTATCTGTTACGGCGTCAGCAAAAAATTCCGTCGATGATTTCGTGATGCTCTCCCCATCAAGCTGATAGGGCGGTGCAACCACCTTGAGAGAAGGCAGCCAGCGCTTGATTTGCGATCGAGGAAAATGGTGAGCCCTGCAGGATTCGAACCTGCGACCTACTGATTAAAAGTCAGCCGCTCTACCAACTGAGCTAAGGGCCCATCTGAATCGGGGAAGACCCCGGATGAGACCGGCGGAAACTAGTCACCCACGCCTGCCCGGTCAACTGATTTACGGCGTTTTTCCTACTTTCTTTGGGATTTTCTGACGCCGTGCAGCGCTATGGCGCCGGGATGTCCCCGGCAGCCTGTTCAGCCTTAAAACGAGCCACAAAAGAAGCAAGGTTACCCTCCTCAATTGCCTGGCGTAGATCGGCCATAAGGGACTGGTAATAGGCAATATTGCTCCAGGACAAGAGCATCATGCCCAGGATTTCCCCATTCTTGATCAGGTGATGAAGATAAGCGCGGGAGTAATCTCTGGCGGCAGGGCAAGAACTCGCCTCATCAAGCGGCCGAGGGTCGTTCGCATGCCGCGCATTCTTGAGATTAACCTTGCCGAACCGCGTAAAGGCCTGGCCGTGGCGGCCAGACCGGGTTGGCATTACACAATCAAACATATCCACACCTCGTGACACCGCCTCCACCAGGTCGTCAGGCGTCCCAACACCCATAAGGTAGCGAGGTCGGTCTTTGGGCAAGAGCGGCGCAGTAAAATCAAGCACGCGCAGCATTTCTTCCTGGCCCTCTCCAACAGCGAGGCCGCCAACTGCGTACCCGTCAAATCCGATGTCCTGAAGTGCGGCAGCGCTCTCTTTGCGCAGATCCTCATACACACTGCCTTGCACGATCCCGAACAGGGCCTGGCCTTCTTTCCGATGAGGTTGGTTCAGGAACGCCGCTTTAGAGCGTTTCGCCCACCGGGTGGAAAGCTTCATGGAGTGAGAGGCTTCGTCATGCGTCGCCGGAAAGGGTGTGCATTCGTCCAACACCATCTGAATATCAGCACCCAATAGACACTGGATCTCGATGCTGCGCTCTGGTGACAGCTCGTAGGAAGCCCCGTCAATGTGACTTTGAAAGGTCACACCCTCTTCACTCATTTTTCGCAGCTTGGAGAGCGACATAACCTGAAAGCCGCCACTATCGGTGAGAATGGGTCCCTGCCAGTTCATGAATGAATGAAGGCCCCCGAGCGCCGCAACTTCTTCTGCGCCCGGCCGCAGCATCAAGTGGTAGGTATTGCCCAGAACGATGTCTGCGCCTGTTTCTTTCACCTGGTCGGTGTACAGCGCCTTTACGGTCCCGGCTGTTCCTACCGGCATGAATGCCGGCGTTTGGATGTCGCCTCTCGGTGTGAGGATGACCCCGCGCCGTGCCGCGCCCTCCTCAGCCAGAAGATCGTAGGTAAAAGAACTCATGGGAACTCAGGTCTCCGGAAAGATGAGGCAGGCATCACCATAGGAATAGAAGCGATATTCGTGCTCGATAGCATGAGCGTAGGCTGCTTGCATCTCGTTTAGTGATCGAAAGGCGGAGACGAGCATAAAGAGCGTCGATTTTGGCAGATGAAAATTGGTTAGGAGGACGTCAATGGCCCTAAATCGATAGCCAGGCGTGATGAAAATGTCCGTCGCGCCAGACCAGGCCTGAACCAGGCCCTGTTCATCAGCTGCTGACTCCAGCAATCGCAAACTGGTTGTTCCGACAGAGACGATGCGTCCGCCGCGCGCACGCACAGTGTTGAGTTGTTCAGCGGTTTCCCGGCTCACAACCCCGACTTCCGAATGCATTTTGTGTGCGTCCGTGTCATCTGCACTGACAGGAAGAAACGTCCCTGCCCCGACATGGAGCGTCACCTTGGCTGTCTTGATGCCCCGGTCAGTGAGAGCTGACATCAACTCAGGCGTAAAATGAAGCCCTGCCGTGGGCGCAGCGACCGCACCTGGCTCATCGGCAAAGAGAGTTTGGTAGTCCAGCAGATCAGCGTCATCTGTCGGCCGTTTGCTGGCGATGTAGGGCGGTAGTGGCATGACACCCGCCTCAGCAATCGCAATGTCGAGATCGGGGCCGGACACAGAAAACCGGAAATGAATTTCCCCGCCGGTGCGGTTCAGAACCTCTGCGTCAAGTCCGCCCTTGAACGAGACAACATCACCCTGGATAAGCCGCTTTGCAGGCTTAGCAAAAGCGAGCCATTCCCCCGGGCTCAGTCTTTGGTGAAGTGTGACTTCAATGTTTGCAACGAGCTCACCCCGGGTGCGTGTTCCAGACAGGCGTGCGGGAATGACTTTCGTATCATTGAAGACCAGGATGTCGCCCGGCCGGAGCAACTTGGGCAGCTCAGAGACAATGGCATCTTCGCGATGCAATTTCTCCGGGCCAACGACAAGCAGTCGTGCAGAATCGCGAGGACGCGCGGGCCGTAAGGCAATCCGCGCGTCCGGAAGGTCGAAATCAAAAGCATCAACCCGCATGGGAGGCCTAGGCTGCGTCTGCAGCAACCTGCATTTTTACGATCTTATCAGGGTCCTGCACCGGCTCGCCGCGTTTGATCTTGTCGACGTGATCCATGCCATCAATGACCTGTCCCCAAACAGTATACTGATTGTCGAGGAAGCGAGCTTCATCAAACACAATGAAAAACTGGCTATCAGCGCTGTTGGGATCTTGTGCCCGTGCCATCGAACAGATGCCACGCACATGCGGTTCCGCAGAAAATTCAGCATCAAGGTTTTTGCCAGATCCACTCATGCCTGTGCCGGTTGGATCGCCGCCCTGCGCCATAAAGCCTTCAATGACCCGATGAAAGACGATCCCATCATAAAAACCCTCGCGTGCGAGTTCTTTGATCCGCGCAACGTGATTGGGTGCGAGATCCGGGCGAAGTTCGATGGTCACCTGTCCGTGCTCCAGATCGAGCAGCAGCGTGTTTTCCGGGTCTTTAATGTCAGCCATTAAGCTTATCCTCGTGACTTGTGATTAGGTGTGTTGTTATTGGGCAGCGTCAGCTGCAACTTGAAGTCGGACAATTTGGTCTGGGTCTACAGGTGGCTCACCGAGTTTGATGTTATCAACAAACTCCATGCCTTCCACAACACGGCCCCAGACGGTGTAGTTCCTATCGAGAAAGTTTGAATCCTCAAGACAGATGAAGAACTGACTATTGGCGCTGTCGGGATGTTGTGACCGCGCAGCACCAACGGCCCCGCGTGAGAAAGGTTCACCGGAAAACTCCGCGCGCACATCAGGATAGTCTGATCCGCCACGGCCGGTGCCGGTTGGGTCCCCTGTCTGTGCCATAAAGTCTTTAATGACCCGATGGAAGACAATGCCGTCGTAAAAGCCTTCGCGCGTCAATGTCTTAATGCGGGTTACATGTTTGGGTGCCACATCGGGCAGCATTTCGATCACGACCCGACCATCTTTCAGGTCAAGGTAAAGCGTGTTTTCCAGATCGCGGGCAAATGCCTGCGGCGCTGCAAAACTGGCCATCAAAACAAAGGTTGCCAGAGCACTAAAAATTCGAGGCATGAGAACTCCTAATATCGACGCCATCAATTTTGCTTGACGGCACTAAGCACTTTTTCCGCCACGGATGGCGGTACGAAACGAGAAATGTCGCCACCCATTGTGGCAATTTGACGGACAAGGGTGGACGAAATGAAACCAACTTCAGGTGAAGCCGTCAGAAAGACCGTTTCTACACGTGGATTAAGGATACCGTTCATACCAACCATCTGGTCTTCATATTCATAGTCAACCGTCCCCCGTAACCCCCTGATAATGATGCCTGCACCGGCATCATCGGCAGCATCGACAACAAGCCCGCTGAACGATGTCACTTCGAGTGTCGAGCCAACTTCCTCACCTAGAGACTTTGTCTCAGTCTCAATCAAGGCAGCACGCTCTTCAAAGCTTAAAAGAGGTTTTTTGGACGAGTTGACCCCGATACCGACCACCAGATGATCAACCAACCGAAAAGCGCGGCGGATAATATCAATGTGACCGAAGGTCACCGGATCAAATGTTCCAGAATAAAGGCCAATACGTTTCATGGGATCTTCCTGACTTTCAGGCGCTCGGCCTACTCTTCTTCCGAACTATCGCCAAGATGCTCGACAGAAACAACCCGTTCTTCCTTGTCCGTCCGGAAGATGGTCACACCCTGTGTCGAGCGGCCAGCAACACGGATGTCATTGACCGGACAACGAATAAGCTGACCACCATCTGTAACCAGCATGATTTCGTCCTGTTCCTCAACCGGGAAAGAGGCAATCAGTTCGCCATTCCGCTGCGAAACAGACATGGCGATGATGCCCTTCCCGCCGCGACCTGAGGTTCTGTACTCAAACGAGGAACTGCGTTTGCCATAGCCTTTGACACTGACGGTGAGCACAAACTGTTCGTGGGCTCCCAGTTCCGCATACCGTTCCGGCGAAAGGCTCGTAACTTCACCATCATCATCGTCATCAAGCGCTTCTGCTACGTCCTCTATCTCCTCACCTGTCGCCGCACGGCGCGCGAGAGCTGCCTGTTTGAGATAGGCCCGGGCTTCTGGTGGCGTCACGTCGAGATGGTTAAGGATCGTCATGGAGATCGTCTGGTCCTCACCATCAAGTTTCACACCGCGAACACCGGTTGAATTTCGACTTGAGAAGACCCTGACATCGGTAACCGGGAAGCGGATACAACGACCGCCAGCATTGGTCAGCAGAACGTCGTCATTCTCGGTGCAAATCTGAACGCCAACAATGCCGTCATTCTCATCAAGCTTCATGGCAATCTTGCCATTCCGATTGATCTGCACAAAGTCAGAGAGCTTGTTTCTGCGAACATTGCCAGACCGGGTCGCGAACATAATGTCGAGCGCGTCCCAGCTCTTCTCATCTTCTGGCAGGGGCATCACCGTCGTAATGCGTTCGTCTGACTTGAGTGGTAGCAGATTGACCATCGCCTTGCCGCGTGATTGAGGCGTCGCTTGTGGTAAGCGCCAGACCTTCATCTTGTAGACCATGCCTGTTGAGGAGAAGAAAAGAACAGGCGAATGGGTGCTGGCAACAAAAATCCGAGCAACGAAATCTTCGTCTTTTGTGGCCATGCCCGAGCGACCTTTGCCACCGCGTCGTTGTGCGCGGTAGGTCGAGAGCGGTACCCGCTTGATGTATCCCTGGTGACTTACGGTCACCACCATATCTTCCCGCTGGATCAGGTCTTCATCATCGACATCATCTGCGGCTTCCATGATTTCTGTGCGCCGAGGTGTCGCAAACTCGTCGCGGATAGCGCCTAGTTCATCGCGAATGATTGTCAGGATACGGTCCCGCGAGCGGAGAATTTCAAGATAATCAGCAATCTTTTCGCCTAGCGCTTTGACTTCATCACCGATCTCATCACGGCCCAGTGCGGTCAGGCGTTGCAGACGCAGATCAAGAATGGCCCGCGCCTGTGTTTCAGAGAGGCGGTAGGTGCCGTCCTCTGCAATTTTGTGGCGTGGATCATCGATGAGCTCCACAATTGGCGCAATGTCTCTTGCAGGCCAATGCCGTTCCATCAATTGCGCCCGCGCGGTTGATGGGTCTGGTGCCGAACGGATGAGCGCAATGACTTCGTCAATATTGGCAACCGCAATCGCAAGACCCACCAAGACGTGAGCCCGGTCGCGCGCCTTATTGAGTTCAAACTTTGTGCGACGGGCTACGACGGTTTCACGGAAAGTAACAAAAGCCTCAAGCATCTGCTTAAGGTTCATTTGCAATGGACGGCCATAGTCCAGAGCGACCATGTTGGCGCCAAAGGATGTCTGCAGGGGCGAGAACCGATAGAGCTGGTTTAGAATGATCTCCGGGACCACCTCGCGCTTCAGCTCGATCACCACGCGCATACCGAGACGGGAGCTTTCGTCTCGAATATCGGAAATGCCTTCAACCCGTTTGTCACGCACAAGTTCCGCGATCTTTTCGATCATCGTCGCTTTGTTTACCTGGTACGGAATTTCCGTCACGATTATCGCCTGACGGTCTTTCTTAAACTCTTCAATCTCCGTGCGCCCACGCATCAGGATAGAACCGCGTCCCAGATGATAGGCGGAGCGAATGCCTGAGCGCCCCAGGATCATGCCGCCTGTTGGAAAGTCCGGACCCGGAATAATTTCATTCAGACGGTCAATGCTGAGCTCTGGATCGTCCATGAGCGCGAGGCAGGCATCGATCGTTTCTCCCAGATTATGGGGAGGAATATTGGTCGCCATTCCGACGGCAATACCGCCAGCGCCATTAACGAGAAGATTTGGAAATTCGGCAGGCAGAACCTCAGGTTCGCTCTCAGAATTATCGTAATTGTCTTTGAAGTTGACGGTGTCTTTGTCGATGTCGTTCAGAAGCGCGTGAGCAGGCTTACCCATACGTGTTTCGGTGTACCGCATCGCTGCTGGCGGATCGCCATCAATAGATCCAAAATTGCCCTGCCCATCCAACAATGGCAGACGAAGAGAGAAATCCTGCGCCATACGCACGAGCGCGTCGTAGATTGCCTGGTCACCGTGCGGGTGATACTTACCCATCACATCGCCAACAATGCGGGCAGATTTTTTATACGGCTTGTTCCAGTCGTACCCGCTCTCATTCATCGCATAGAGAATGCGGCGATGAACGGGCTTCAGGCCGTCGCGGACATCTGGCAACGCGCGGCTCACGATCACGCTCATGGCGTAATCGAGATAAGACGTCTTCATCTCTTCTTCGATAGAAATCGACGTCACGTCGCGCTCAGGAGGCGTCGCACCACCACTGGTGGACCCACCGTCACCGCCACCACCATTCAAGTTGCCATTCCCTCCAGGAACAGGGTCTTCACCTGGTGTTTCCGTATCATGCGTATCGGACAAAATCTGACCTTCAAAAAGGGCTCCTATGGCTGCAGGCAGCCGCCCTGATTTCTTTTGAAAAAAGGGGCTTCGGACATGATCCGAATCCCCTATTTATTTGTCCAAAATAGTACCATTTGGTCCACCAACAGGCAACCAAATGCACATCAAATGAGCCACACTAAGCTTTTGAAATTAAAGCAGAAAATGCAGTGCTCCTTGGGCGATTAAAGCCGGTGCGGCTGATCCAACTTTTTAGAAGGATCAGAACGGAATTTCATCGTCGATTGGGGCATTGCCACCACCGCCGCTGCCGCCGCCAAAGTCGCCACCGCCACCTTGCTCATAGCCACCGCCGGATGATCCACCAAAGTCTCCGCCGCCACCGCCGCCAGAATTGCGGCTATCAAGCATCGTCAGCGTCGAGTTGAAGCCTTGCAGCACAATCTCGGTCGAATAGCGGTCC
>JAJFGY010000145.1 GCA_021775935.1 Alphaproteobacteria bacterium | reverse complement strand
TGCCATTGGAATGATGCTCTTTCTCAATGTGCCGGCGTCCGCCGTGGTCACGGATTTAACGGGAAACATTGACTGGATCGCGGCCGTGCACCTCGTGCTATGGACACCCGTTCTCTACTATCTGGTGACGCGCGATGTATTCGGCCCCAATGCAAAGCCTCTCAGCCCTTATGGGATCTGGGCTATCGTGATGTCAGCGACGATCGCGATCTCGCTTGCCTTTGATAGCTGGGACACCATTCGGCTCATTCTTGGCACTAAGTGATAGCAAGCGCAAAATCGTGCGGTTGGTCCCCACGCGCCACGCCTTTGGCTGTGGGGGCGAGCGCCAGTTCAAAAAACGCATGGATGAACTGAACCAGCGCTGATCCCAGATCTGGGCCGCAACTGTCCCCTCAGGATGCGGCTGCCTTGGCAGCGTGTGCCGCAAACCACGCCGCCTCTTCCCCCGGTTCCGGCATGATGTCGCCACCCTCCATGGCCCATTTTGCCGGAACATCCACCGTGCCCATGGAAACAGTTGCTGGATCAAGACCCGCCAGCCGCGCAACCGCGCCGCTCATCCGGGACGTGATTTCCGTTTTCTGATCATCGCTTCGTCCGCCGCGTATCGAACCGAAAAGACTCACTGACCCTTCGCTTGCTTCATCTGGAGTTACGAAGAAGACGTGGACGAAGCTGGACGGGGCACCGGTCACGTCACAATGAATATGAGTCAACTCTTTGGCGATCGCAGGCTTACGTTCTTCAGCAATGAGGTTCTTTGGGCTTGAACAGAGATAAAGAGGCATCAGGTTTCTCCCGAAATAGTAGTGAAGTGTCAGGCACTCATCGCGGTCGCGACAACATCATCAACGTGACAGCCGGTCTCCGCCGACCAGAGATCACAGATCGCATGCAGAACATCGACCCGGGTTTCCTGCGCGGTGTCCGCAGGCACGTTCATGGAGATGATGGAACTTTGCGACGGTTTGGAATCCGTGAACCCCGAGCCCTTCGCAATATGGGTCCAGCCAACCTCTGCTGAGTCTGAGAAATAGGTTTGCGCGATCTTGGTGAGGCCCGCTTCCAGATTTGTCTGCTGCTTTTCAGCAACCTGGCCTGCCTGGATCAAACAGCTGCATCTGATCATGGTGTCTCCTGTCTGCTATGCCGGGCCAGCGCCCGCTACAGCTGACAAGATGGGTCTCTGTATGATATTCTGAAAATGAATAGGTTTTTGATATGATACAAAACTTGGGAATACTACATGCTCGATGTCGCAGAAATCCAGGCCGTGAAGGCCATAATTGAGACAGGAAGCATCAAAAAAGCCGCCCATGTTCTAAACACGACCCAGCCCACACTGAGCAAACTCCTGCTCCGCCTGGAGGACAGGCTCGGTGCCACCCTCTTTCATCGCAGTCGCCGCGGTATGACGCCCACCCCGGCCGGGACCTTCGTCGCCAAGAGCGCCATCGGGATTGTGACCGAGCTGTCTAAAATCGAGCGGCAGGTGTCGAGCATGGCCGCCGAGGGACCGGTCTCCATCCGACTGGGTGTCGGCCCCATCGTCGAGCACCTCTTCCTGCCCCAAGTGCTCTCAAGCCACCTGCTAGACTATCCCCGAACACGCATCGACATTCGGACCGAGTCAGCAGACATCCTGCAGCAGCTGGTGCTCTCCGGTGAGATTGATCTGGCGGTGGGACCTTTTGACGAAGCAGAAGCCGATCCGCGCTTGCAGGCACTCTCGGTCGCAGCAGAACCAATCATCTATGTCGCGCGTCCCAAGCATCCGCTGTTTGAAGAAAAGAAACAGTGGAGCTTGGCAGAGCTCACAAAACTGCCCCTCGCCACACCGCACTCGCCAACCAGCGTCAACAATCAAATGACGCCCACTTCCCAGCCAGCTGACAGCCTGGCCGATGCCGGTATCCGATGCGAAAACTACGGAACGCTGATGACCCTGGCCCGCGACCTTGATCTCATCGTTCCTGGACCCCTTCCCCTGTTTGATGACGCGATCCGAGAAGGAACGCTTAAAACAATCCCCACCTCCTTCCGGCTGATATGGAAATGCGCCTGCCTGGTACGCCCGGAAACGCTTCACGCAAAACCACTGAAGAGACTGGCCGACCGGTTCGCCGAGGTAGCGACGCTCTAGTGCTCAAACAAAATCTCAGAAACCCGGGCGGCAGGAACGCCAGCCGCAGAAAAGTCAGCTCAACCCCGACGCGTTCTGCTGTATCCAATCGCCGATCCGTTGTTTGCGCCCATCGGTCGCGACTGCCGTAGCGCCGGCAACGACCTGGGTGAGAGGCACCGCGGCAAGCGTCTCACGATAAACGCTTTCAGCTTGTTGAAAGGCAGCGGCAATATCACATGGGGCCGGGCATTCCGCCGAGGAGGCACCACAAGGCCCATTGCGACGGATCTCTGTGCAGCGAAAGCGAGGAGCGGTGCCTTCTAACGCCGCAGTAATGTCCCACAGGGAAATCGTTTCGGCGTCACGAGCAAGTTGGTAACCGCCAGCCGCACCACGCTGCGTCAAAACCAAACCCGCCCGGCTCAACGCTTGCAGCTGTTTCGCCAAATAAGGCGGCGGCACGCCAAGATAGTCCGCGAGGCACTCACGTGATAGCGCAGCGCCAGGTGGCAGCAACGCGAGAACCGCGCACGCATGTGCCGCCCACTCAACACCCTTTCCAATCTTCATCTGCGAGCCTCGTTAATTTCTCAATGTTTCGCGCAGCGCAGCAACGCGATCACTGTTCGCACCCCTATCTGAATAGCCGACCCGTGATGACGAGCGCACCTGAACATCAGTCTCTGTCAGGCGGAACTCCACATCGTCGACAAATCCAAAGAAGTCCGAGGTGAATTCGACGGCAAGGTATGCATCTTCCCTAGCAGTAACATTACCCCCCATCTCTACGATCTCTGTAGGCAATTTCGTCCAGGCGGTGAGGGGGAGTGATGCCACTTTTTTTTCATCCGGCGTGCCAGTCTCGCTGGAAACGCAATTCGGCGTTGACGGGCAGTCAGCAAGCACACCATCAAACAACCCCAAGGCGGCGCCGCTTCGCGATTGCATACCTAAAAAGGCGAGCGCGCCGACACCCACCACTATCAGAACGACCAAGGCAGACCCGCCATACTTGAGCAATTTCATTTCATATTTCCTGTCGCCATTTCGTTAATTAGGATATATATTATCCGCAATTAAAGTCCAGCTAAATTTGTTCCAGGAAACAGGGCGATCCGCCCTCACTCAAGGTCAAAAGACAAATGCTCAATGACGATCAAATGCCGACCCATCCATCTCTGGCTCTTATTGCGCGCGTGCTATTTACGTCGCTCTTCTTTCTTTCCGGTCTCACACACTTCACAAACGTGCCCTACTACATCGACCTCATGTCCATTGAGATCCCTTTCCAAGTGTTCTGGATCTACCTCTCAGGTGTGATCGAGCTTCTGGGGGCGGCGATGATCCTTGCAAATTGGCATCCCCGTCTTGGTGGCTGGTTGCTCGTGCTGTTTATGGTGCCGGTGACATTCGCAGTGCACGGGTACGGAATGCTCTATGACGAGACTGAGGCTGAGCGCATCATGGAGCAGGCCCATTTCCTGAAGGGGTTAGCTCTGACAGGCGCTGCATTGCTGATTACGCAACTTGGCGTAAAACCAGGGTCCATGACAGCGTCTGAGTAAGCTCAGCTTCTGGCAACAAACGATCAAAAACCGCCAGCACCCGTTTCGATCATACCTATCATTTAGGTGATCTATATCGTGAGCGAGTGCTTCATTTGTGGGAAAATTGGAGCGGGCGATGAGATTCGAACTCACGACCCCAACCTTGGCAAGGTTGTGCTCTACCCCTGAGCTACGCCCGCGCTCCAGACGGGACGTTGCCCGCCGAGGGGGGTATATCGCGCATTGGTGCCGCCTTTGCAAGCCCTTATTGCGCCCCTTATTTTCGGGTCAGCGCTGCCTTCTTAAACTTGGCAAGCGCGGCTCGGGGTGGCATGAGAGAGGCATGTCGACACCAGATCCATCCAAGAACATCGAAACAGACGCTCCCGTAACAAAACAGGCGCTCTTAGACACCCTCCAGGAACTGGGGATAGATGCCTCGACAATCGATCATCCCCCGCTGCATGCTGTCGAGGATGCACAGGCCTGGCGGACTGCCAACCTCCCAAGCCAATCAGGCGGGTTTTGTAAAAACCTCTTCCTGAAGGACAAAAAGGGAGAACTCTGGCTGATCGTTACGCTGGAAGAACGAAACATTCGCCTCAACAGTCTGCCAAAAGCACTCAATTCCGCCCGCCTGTCCTTCGCAAAACCCGAGCTGCTCTGGGAAACTCTGGGCGTCAGGCCAGGCTCCGTGACACCCTTTGCGCTCATCAATGACCGCGCACAGAAATGTCGGTTGATCCTGGATGCGCCGATGCTGGACCATGCGAAGCTGAACTATCACCCGTTGACCAATGAGGCGACGACAACCATCTCTCGGAATGACTTTCTAAAATTCATCCGCCATTGCGGCCATGAACCCACTATTATCGATCTGGAACAAGCCGCGGGCCTCTAGAGGGCCTTTAAATCGGCGCAGATGATCTATCTTTGATCTACAGAACAGAAGAATGAAGGACCCTCATGTCAGATTTGGCAGGCAGCCCCGATACCCCACCCCTCCCCACAGCGGGGGGCGCCGGTGACATTATCAAGGACACCACCACAGAGACCTTCATGGCAGATGTGGTGGAGGCCTCTAAGGAGGTCCCCGTCATTGTCGACTTCTGGGCACCCTGGTGTGGACCCTGCAAACAGCTCACGCCGGTGCTGGAGAAAGTCGTCAACGCCGCCCAGGGCGCAGTTCGTCTTGTCAAAATGAATATCGAAGACCATCCAGAAGTTGCCCAGCAATTGCGCGTGCAATCAATTCCGGCAGTGTTTGCCTTCAAAGACGGGCAACCCGTTGATGCCTTCCAGGGGGCCTTACCCGAAAGCCAGATCAAACAGTTTATTGAAAAGCTGGCAGGCGAAATTGGGCCCTCCCCGGCGGACCAGATGACCGAGATGGGCCGCGAAGCTTTCGCCCAAGGTCAATTGCAGGAAGCCGCGCAAATGTTCGCGCAAGGCCTGCAGGCTGAGGCCGGCCACATCGGTGCGATCGCTGGGCTTGCCCTTTGTTACCTGCAAAGCGGGGATGCAGAGCGCGCGACCCAAACTCTGGAACTGGCACCCCCTGACAAAGTAAACGACCCAGAGCTCGCGAGCGTGCGTGCCGCCATTGCGCTCGATGCAAAGACGGGCGATGTCGGTGAGACAAGTGAGCTGCGTGCAAAACTTGAGGCGAACCCGAAAGATCATCAGATCCGCTTCGACCTTGCCCTGGCGCTGAACGGCGCGGGCGACCGCGAAGGCGCGGTTACCGAACTCCTGGAGATCATCGCCATGGACCGCGCCTGGAACGAAGAAGCCGCGCGCAAACAATTGCTTGAATTTTTCGATGCCTATGGACCGACCGATGACGTGACCAAAGAGGGTCGCAAGCGTCTATCATCAATCCTGTTCAGGTAGGTTTCACACCCGCCACCCCTTGAATCT
>JAJFGY010000144.1 GCA_021775935.1 Alphaproteobacteria bacterium | reverse complement strand
GTAGTCGTGTGCTTGGATGACTTTCTGGAGCCGGTCTTCAGCAGTCCGGTCGCCCCCGTTTGTGTCGGGGTGGAATTTCTTCACAAGCTCTTTGTAACGGGTCTTTATGTCGGTCATCGTGGCGGTCTCGTCAAGACCAAGCGCCAAGAGCGCTTTGCGTTCTGCATTCCGGGGCGGGCGTTTCCGGTTCCCGTCTGCATCCTGCCTGTAGGGGTCGTTTTCCCCGAAAAAGCCAAATGTGTCTGCGAACGCAGGGTCAGCCTGAAATCTTTTGCCGCCGGAAGCATCAGAGTTCATGCCCATTTTCCAGGTTGGGCGGTGCCCCGTCCGATTTTGCTCCTGATATCCACGAACCTCTTCATCGGTCATATTGGCGAAGAAATTGTAGTTTTTGTTGTATTCGCGAATATGGCTCTCACAAAACCAGGAGAATTGGTCCTGCGAATTGCGGCCTTTGGGCGCCCGATGAGGGGCTGTTGAGGTGCAATTGGGCCATTCACAGGCGCGGTTAGCCTTTTTTTCTTTTTTGGCTTTCTGGGGCGCGATCCGGATCGAATCGAAATATTTGGATGTGGAATTCACAGGGTCAACTCTCGTTTCGAAGCTTCGGTTTATGTCGGTGCCGATAGCAGTCTATCGGACTGTACCGGCAGAGTGTTAAGAGGGTGGATGACTATAGCAGAAGAAATCCACGAAATCCTCAGTGAAGCGATGCAGCCGGTGAGGCTGGAGGTCGCAGACAAATCTCATCTTCACGCCGGACATGCCGGCGCACGTCCGGGAGGGGAGACACATTTCCATGTCACGCTTGTTTCCCCGCTTTTTGAAGGCGAAAACCGTGTTGCCCGGCATAGACGGATAAACGTCCTTCTGGCGGAGCTTTTGGCAGGCCAGGTTCACGCATTGCAGCTAAAAGCGCTGACACCGGAAGAAGACGGGGCCTAAACAGAAGGGCCTGATCGGATCGGTTTAACGCGCAATTTCGTGAGCTGATTGCGCTGTTTATCTTCGATTGTGAAGCGAAAGCCGTGGAAGGTGAAGGCCTGGCCTTTTTCAGGGATGGTCTGTGCCTCGTGAATGACCAGACCAGCAATGGTGGTTGCCTCATCATCTGGGAGCGACCAATCCATGTTTCTGTTGAGATCGCGGATGGTCACCGTGCCATCAACCAAGACAGCACCATCTGTTTGGCGGTTCACATCGATAAAATCAATGTCATGTTCATCGGCAATGTCACCCACAATCTCTTCGAGAATATCCTCAAGGGTTACGAGACCCATGAGCCCGCCATATTCGTCTACGACGAGGGCGAAGTGAGACTTCTTGCGCAGGAAGGCGTTGAGTTGGCCCTGGACGCTTGTTGTTTCAGGTACGAACCAGGGTTTGGAGGTGAGCCCCAATATGTCGAGCGTCTCATGATCGGCTTCGTCGCCAGCAATGGCGCGGAGCAGGTCCTTGGCATGCAGGACGCCGACAATGTTCTCTGGTTCTCCCTGCCAGAGCGGAATGCGT
This sequence comes from Alphaproteobacteria bacterium, assembly GCA_021775935.1. Taxonomy (GTDB): domain Bacteria; phylum Pseudomonadota; class Alphaproteobacteria; order Parvibaculales; family Parvibaculaceae; genus Mf105b01. Next base: position 2,556 of record JAJFGY010000144.1, on the reverse strand, counting down.
GTGTGAGGGCTTTGCATAACCTCCCGGATGATGTCGATGGCGGGCTGGTCTGCATCAACCATGACCATGTTCTTGCGATGAACCATGATCTCTTCGACCTCAAGCTCACTGAGGTCCAAAATGCCGCCCAACATGTCCCTGTCACGCTTGATAACCTGACCTTCTGAATGGTGCAGGTTGATGGCGCCACGGAGCTCATCATGAACAGAGAGGGCATGGTCTGCGCCGTCGGTTGCGACACCGAACAGGGCCAATGTGCGTTGCACGATGAAGGCAATTGTTGTTGTCACGGGCGCGAAGACACGCACGATAATCGCGATCAAGGGGGCGACGGCGAGCGCCATCTTGTCTGTGTGGGAGATGGCGTAGGTTTTTGGCATCACTTCTGCGAAGATCAAAACCAGTGCTGTCATTGCAAGGGTCGCGTAGACAACACCTGCGTCCCCGAAGAGGCTTATGAGCAGGCTGGTCGCCAGGGCGGAGGCCAGAATGTTGACAAGGTTGTTGCCAAGCAGAATAGCGCCGATCAATCTTTCTCTGTCTTCCGTCAGCTTTTGCACCCGTTTTGCCCGCTTGCTGCCATTCTCGCTCAGGTGATGCATGCGCGCGCGCGACGCTGCGGTCAGGGCTGTTTCAGAGCCGGAAAAGAAAGCAGAGAGGCAGAGCAAAACAACAATAGGCAAGAGTGTTAGAAGCAGATCGACGGTGTCCATCAGACAGCCTTTTGGTCAGTGATGAAGGTGAGCAGGTCAGCCGCGCTTACATCTTGAGTGATGAAGGCCTCGCCAATGCCCTTTGCCAGGATGAAGGTGAGGGCGCCATCGACAACTTTCTTGTCCTGGCCCATCAGTTTGATCAGGCGCTCGGCGTCTGGGAGCTCGCCTGGAATGTCGGAGAGTTTTGTGGGGAGGCCTGCCTGCTCAAGGTGACGGGCGGCGCGTGTTGCGTCCTGGCCGGAACAGAGCCCCAGTTTTGCAGAAAGTCCGAAGGCCATCACCATGCCGACAGCAACGCCCTCGCCATGGATCAGCCTGTCGGAAAAATCGGTCGCTGCTTCCAATGCGTGGCCAAACGTGTGCCCCAGATTAAGGAGCGCACGCACGCCGCCTTCGCGTTCATCCTGAGCAACAATGCGCGCTTTAGACTGGCAACTTTTGACAATGGCTTGTGAGAGGGTCTCTTCGTCACCGCGCATGATTTTTTCGACGTTTGCTTCGAGCCAATTGAAGAATGGCGCATCGTCGATCAAGCCATATTTGGCGACTTCTGCGTAGCCTGCCCTCAGGTGCCGAGGAGCAAGAGTTTTCAGAGCTGAAATATCTGCCAACACGAGACGCGGCTGATGAAAGGCGCCCACGAGGTTTTTGCCCTGGGCCACATTAATGCCTGTCTTGCCGCCGACTGAGCTGTCTACCTGTGCCAGCAAGCTGGTTGGGATCTGAGCAAAATCGACCCCGCGGCGCAAAATGCTAGCGGCAAAGCCGGTGAGGTCGCCGATTACGCCCCCGCCAAGGGCAATGATCAGATCACCACGCTCAACACCTGCATCCATCAGATCACTCAAGAGAGATTGCAACTGGTCGAAACTTTTCGTCTTTTCACCTGCAGGGAGGATGAAGCTGCTGAACTTGATGTCTGCGGCGCTCAAGCTCTTCTCGAGCCTGCCCAGATGTTTTTCGGCGACGTTTTCATCAGTCACGATGGCGACACGTCCGCGCTTCAACAGAGGCTTGAGGTGCGTGCCAGCATTTGCGATCAGATCGGGGCCGACGAGAATATCGTAGGCGCGGTCACCCAGATCGACGGTGACTTTGTCTTGTGTGCGGCTTGTCATTAACTCACGCCTCCGCCCCACCGCATTTCAGCGTTATTGCGAGCGCGCGGACGATCTCGTCCACGACCGCATCGTGGGGGCCCTCTTTACTGTCTATTTCAAGATCGGCTGTCGCATATATGGGATAGCGGTCGTCAATCAAGCTTTTCATCACCGCTTCCGGGTCGTCATTTTGAAGCAGTGGCCGATGAGATCTGCGCGAGACACGCTTCATCAAAACATCCAGATCCGCTTTCAGCCAGATCGAGATGCCCTTTTCGCCCGTGGCGTCTCTGGTTTTCGGGTTCATGAATGCGCCGCCGCCTGTCGCCAGTACTTGCGGGCCTTCCCCGAGCAACCGCAGGATGACCCGTTGTTCGCCATCGCGGAAATGTGCCTCGCCAAACTCTTTGAAAATGTCGGCAATGCTGGACCCGGCTGCCTTTTCAATTTCGGCATCGGCATCGACGAAGGGCAGACCCAGACGATTTGCGAGCCTGCGGCCCACGGTGGTTTTGCCAGCGCCCATCAGACCGACAAGCACAAGTGAGCGGCTCCCGAGCGCTGCTGCGACAGAGATAGCTTCTTCTGATTTTCGCGCGGCGTCATCGACGGGCGCTTTGCCTTCCAGCGGCTGGGTGCCGCCCATATCATCACCTGTATCTTTGGGCCGCTCGCTGCGCACAAGGCGCATCGCGGCCGCACTTATCCAATGTTGCCGGGACACGGCCTGTTTGGCGACA
>JAJFGY010000143.1 GCA_021775935.1 Alphaproteobacteria bacterium | reverse complement strand
TCTGCCTTCCGGTAAGCCCGCACAAAAAAAGGCCTGGCATCGCTGCCAGGCCTTCTTGGTATCAAATCAGGGGTGCCTTACTTCGGGTGCAAGCGCACTGGCAAGTCCGTAATGCCGTGCACGAACACGGACTTGGCCCGTGTTTCCTTGCCAACAACTTCAACCTTATCGAACCGTTTCAGGATTTCTTCCCAAAGGATGCGGATCTGCATTTCGGCCAGACGGTTGCCCATGCAGCGGTGGATACCAAACCCGAAGGACAAATGCTTACGCGCATTCGGGCGATCAATCAGAAACTCGTTTGCGCGATCAATTGAGGTCTCATCCCTGTTGCCTGAGATGTACCACATGGCGAGCTTATCGCCCTTCTTGATCTGCTTGCCGCCCAACTCTGTGTCTTCAAGCGCTGTACGGCGCATATAGGCAAGCGGCGTCTGCCAACGAATAATCTCAGACACCATGTTGGGGATCAAAGACGGGTCAGCCTTGAGCTTCGCATATTCTTCTGGAAACTGATTAAGCGCCAACACGCCACCTGACATGGAGTTGCGGGTAGTGTCATTGCCACCAACAATCAGCAGCATCAGATTTCCGAGAAGCTCGAACGGTTCCTGCTTCGACATCTTTGGGTCATGCGCCATCATCGAGATGAAGTCAGACTTGGGAGGTTGCTGCGCACGCTCTGCAAGCAAAGCTGCAAAGCATTCATAACATTTGATCAGCTCTGCACGGCGCTCATCTTCATCAAGCCCGGTGTCACCGCCGTCAGGTCCAGCTGTGGTGACGTCGGACCAGAATGTGAGTTTGCGGCGATCTTCGAAGGGGAAATCAAACAGGGTTGCCAGCATCTGCGTGGTGATCTCAATTGAAACCTTGTCGACCCAGTTGAAGGTTTCTCCAACGGGCAGGCTGTCGAGCACTTTGCCCACACGTTCACGGATCAGGTCTTCAAGGTCCGCCAATGCAGGAGGTGCCACGACCGGCGACACCACTTTGCGCTGCACGTCATGCTTTGGTTGATCCATTGCGATGAACATTTCAGGCGCAAAATCTTCTTCAAGCTCAGGCAACACAATGGTTGGCGCAGAGGAGAAGATCTTATGGTTCGTGTCGACATGCATGATGTCTTCATACTTGGTGACAGACCAGTAGGTGCCAAACTCTTCTGAATGAGCGAGATGAACAGGGTCTTCTTTCCGAAGACGTTCAAACAGCGCCCAGTGCTGTTGGTTGGAGAAAAACTCAGGCTGCGCAATATCGAGTTGTTCAATGGGGATCGCATAGGGATCGAACGCCTGTTGATCGTCTTTTACGGCAGCCTGGGACATAGTTCCTCCGAATAAAAATCGCGAAATCTGACCTACCCTAGGTCAACAATGACGCATGCGTCAACTTTACATATAGGGTCTCTTCAGGCAGGGTCAAGAAGGCAAAAAGCGATCAAAACGGTCCTAATGGAGGCTGGAAACGCGAAAAAGGCCCAGCAAAACCGGGCCTTTTCAACAAAATTGCAGCTATAGGAGGCAGATCATTTGAGAGGATGCACGATAACCGGCAAGTCCGTAATGCCCATCACGAAGCTGGAGTGCAAACGCTTTGGCTCTCCAACCACTTCAACACGGTCAAAGCGCTTCAGAATTTCTTCCCACAAGATCCGGACCTGCATTTCACCAACCCGGTTCCCCATGCAGCGATGAATGCCAAAGCCGAAGGAAAGATGCTGACGGGCTTTCGGACGATCGATGAGAAACTCATCAGGTCGATCAATCACGCTGTCATCACGGTTGCCCGAGACGTACCACATGGCAACCTTGTCGCCCTTTTTGATCGTCTTGCCACCCAGCTCCACATCTTCGAGCGCGGTACGACGCATGTAAGCAAGAGGTGTCTGATAGCGAATGATCTCAGAGACCATATTCGGAATGACCGAAGGATCCGCTTTGAGTTTCGCAAATTCCTCAGGATGATTATGGAGTGCAAGCACACCACCAGACATAGAGTTCCGAGTGGTGTCATTACCACCAACGATAAGAAGGATCAGGTTCCCGAGCAAGTTCATCGGGTCCATGTCTTTCATGGCTGGATTGTGTGCCATGAGGGAGATGAAATCATTCGTCGGAGGCAGTTCAGCCCGCTCCGCATAGAGCTTGCCGAAAACTTCAAGACACTCATAAAGAGCAGCGCGGCGCTCGTCTTCTGTGAGGCCCATTTCCTCAAGAACCACGGGGTCAGCTGTTGTGATGTCTGACCAATAAGTCAGTTTGCGGCGATCCTCGAATGGAAAATCGAACAACGTCGCAAGCATTTGCGTGGTGATCTCAATGGAGACTTTCTGAACCCAGTTGAAGGTCTCACCCACTGGAAGGCTATCGAGAACCTTACCCACCCGCTCACGGATAAGCGGCTCAAGTTCAGCAAGCGCTGGCGGGGCAACCGCAGACGTCACAGCCTTCCGCTGAACATCATGCTTAGGCTGGTCCATCGCAATAAAGGTTTCCGGTTGGAAACCATTTTCGCCAGCCTTCGCTTCGTTTTCTAGAGTGGTCAAGAAGATCGACGGCTCCGATGAAAACTGTTTGTGGTTCGTGTCGACGGCAACAATGTCCTGGTAACGCGTGATCGACCAGAAACGGCCAATGATATCGCTATCACAAAAATGGACCGGGTCTTCTTTCCGCAGCCGCTCAAACAGAGCCCAATGCTGTTGGTTCTGAAAATAATCCCCGTTCGCCATATCCAGTTTCTCGAGTGGAATCGAGTAGGGATCGAACCCTGTGGTTTCAGGGGTTTCGCGGTTGAGTACGGCTGATTGAGACATGGTTCCTCCAGAAGCCCTAGACTTTATGTCCAAATTCTTAAAATGACGTTAGCGTCAACTTTCCATGTTTTTGGTGTGTCCGCAAGGTCAATGAGCCGCCGCCAACAAAAAACCGCCGCTCACGGGGGATGAGCGACGGCGGCACCCCACAATAAGGGGGCAAAACCGGACCAATACGCAGTCCGGCGGGTATGGGTCGGCCTATTTGGCGTGCAACTTCACAGGCAGGTGTGAATAGCCCATGACAAAGTTCGACGTCACACGCACCGGGTCCCCGACCATTTCCACATTGCTGAAACGCTTGAGGATTTCTTCCCAAAGGATTTTGATCTGCATTTCTGCGAGCCTGTTGCCCATGCAGCGGTGAATACCAAAACCAAACGACACGTGATGGCGGGCTTTCGGGCGATCAATGATGAAGTCATCTGGACGGTCAATCACGTCGTTATCCCGGTTGCCCGAAATGTACCACATGACAACCTTGTCACCCTTCTTGATCGTCTTGCCGCCAAGCTCAACATCTTCCGTTGCGTTCCGACGCATGTGCGCCAACGGCGTCTGCCAGCGAATAATCTCAGACACCATATTTGGGATCAGAGAAGGGTCCGCACGTAGCTTGTCATACTCGGCAGGGTTCTGATTGAGCGCCACAACACCACCCGACATTGAGTTCCGCGTTGTGTCGTTTCCACCAACAATCAGCAGCATCAGGTTTCCGAGATATTCCATCGGATCCATATCCTGCATGTCGGGATGGTGCGCCATGAGTGAGATGAAGTCGTTCTTGCGCGGCTCTGCTTTGCGTTCCTGCCAAAGCTTGTTGAACTCCTCAAGACATTTGGTGAGCTCTTGCAGACGAAATTCTTCCGTCATGGAATCATCACCAACCTGAGGGCCCGACGCAGAAATATCCGACCAATAGGTGAGTTTTCTCCGCTCTTCGAAGGGGAAGTCAAACAGTGTTGCCAACATCTGTGTTGTCAGCTCAATAGATACGCGATCCACCCAGTCAAACGTCTCGCCGACGGGCAGACTGTCCAGCAGATCTCCAACCCGTTTGCGGATCAGCGGCTCAACCTCTGAGAGCTGAACAGGCGAGACGGCCGGCGTCACAACCTTACGCTGCACATCATGCTTTGGCTGATCCATAGCAATGAACATGGGCGGCTGAAAATCTACAGCATCGCCAATCACAATCTGCGGCTCAGAGGTAAACTGATGATGATGCGTATCTACATGCACAATGTCATTGAACTTGGTGATCGACCAATAGGGGCCGAACTCTTCTGACTCACAAAAGTGAACCGGGTCTTCTTTGCGAAGACGCTCAAAATAGGCCCAGTGCGCCTGCGCTGGATAAAGCGCAGCCTTTCCCATGTCGATCTCTTCAAGCGGAATCGAATAAGGATCTGGAATAGCACTCACTTCTGGCTTAACGGCAGCTTGGCTCATAACGGTCTCCTCCGGAGCAAACTTAATGTTGTGATTCAGGCAGACGAACGACAATGCCGTCTAATTCTGCACTCGCTTTGATCTGACAGGCAAGGCGACTATTGCCTTCAACGCCTTCAGCAAACTCAAGCATGCTGGTTTCCATGTCCTCTTTCTCGCCGGTTTTGGCGAGCCAGGCAGCATCGACAAACACATGACATGTCGCGCACGCACACGCGCCACCGCAGTCACCATCGATACCAGGGATCATATTGTCGATCGCCACTTCCATGAGCGAATGCCCATCTGGGGCATCAACTTCATGGGTTGTCCCATCATGCTGAACATACGTAACTTGAACCAACTATTCTCTCCCAATCTGTTGTTTCAAACATAGAACGGTTAGCCGACGACCCTGTTTGGATGCCGCGCGGCCCCGATGTCGTGAATCGGAGCTCCCTTTGCCTCCATCACGCCACGGATCTCATCAAATACGTCTGCATACCGATAAAAGGGAATGCGCGGAAACAGATGATGGATCGAGTGGTAGTTTTGAAACAGCCACAAATGCGTAACCACACCATTGATCCAGCGTGGGAAAACAAATGTGCCAGTATCAACATACCGACCCGTGACGGTGTGGGGATGGTGCACCAACCACGCAAAGAACGTGGCAGTAATGAAAGTCCCAATCAGATTGGCAACGACACCAAGCACCAAGGCTTCAAGGGGGAACCCTGCGATAGCCAATCCAACCCGCCCCAATACGATAACCGTAAGCTCGATGACAGCAACCACGCGCTCTCGCGTCGGAGCCTTCGGCCATTCACTAGTAAAGTAGAAACGAAATTGGATGTTGATCGTTTTTAACGATGCGACAAAGACACCCACCAGGTTTTGAGCAGCAAATGCCGCGTCAGGATCTGACGCCGCGTCATTAGTGTTCCGATGATGCGTAAAATGTTCACCTTTGTGCATCGTATACGGGATGCCCATGATGAAACCTGCGACATAGCCCAGCGCATCATTGACCCACCGCAGGTCACGTCGCGTTCCTGAGACATTTCCGTGAACCGTCTCATGCAGAACGGTGTAACTGGCATAGACAACAAGGGACTGAAGTCCGAGCGCCCAGATGAGAGATAAATTCTCAGTCATTGCCGCGCCATATATCGTCAAATAGCTGACAAAGACCACGAGAGCAAAAACGACGGTGGGCCAGGCAAACGTTCCCATGTAGCGCGTGGCTACTTGATTGGCTTCTGCGTCCAAATTTCTTACTTGCTCGACCATCCCCATCCCTTGATTTTTGCGTACTAATGCTACGCATAATGAATATTAGGATGAATTGGGCCCGCACGTCAACCAACCTGGAACAACAGCACGGTCGTTAGGCAAATGAGCCATTTAGGGCTGACGCCTCGGCCTTCCTCACCCATACTCCTGGTCACGGATGGGACACGACATCACCCATCCAGACTTTTGGGAGGAAGTTAATGAAACGACTCAGTGTCCAGGATGCAGCTTTTTTGCAGGCAGAGAGCATCGAATGCCCGATGCACATTGCCAGTGTGCAAATATTTGACCTTCCAAAGAGATATGCGGACCGCAGGGATTTCATCCCCAATCTCATGAAACGCTTTGGCGACATGAATGCGTCAGCGCCCTTCAATCAAAAGCTCCATTCCGACTGGAGCAAGCTCGACGTCTGGCCGAGTTGGGTCGAAGACGACAAGGTCGATCTGGACTATCACATCCGGTTTGTTGCACTCCCAGCGCCCGGCGATAAAGATCAACTCATGCGGCTGGTGGAAAGGCTCCACGAACCGGTCCTGGATCGCAACCGGCCGCTGTGGGAGCTCTATTTCATCGATGGGCTGGAAGGCAACCGCATCGCCATCTATTTCAAAACCCACCACGCCATGATTGACGGCGTCGCCGGCATGTCTCTCACTCAGAGCGCCTTGTCGACCGAGAAAAACGCCTCTGGCCCTCTCCATCCAATCTGGCAGATCCCAAAAAAGAAGCGTCCAGCCGCAGACAAAGAGTCTTTTGTCGCCACTTTGCGACACAGGATGGAAGACGCGTTCGACCAGGTAAGTTCGCTGCGCCAGATCACAGGCAACTTCCTGCGCGAAGAACTCGACAAACTGAGCCATGGCAGCATGCCTTCGCTCGGTCGCTCGCAGGCACCAAAAACACCCTTCAATGTGGCCATCACCCGCCACCGCCATCTTGATGTCTTCACGTTGCCGCTCTCGCGCACCAAAGAGATTGCAAAAGATTTCGGCGCCACAGTAAACGATGTCGTGATCGCTATAAGCGGGGCAGCCATTCGCCGCCACTTGCAGGAAATCGGCGAACTTCCTGAAAAGCCGGTCCTGGCGGGCGTTCCTGTTTCGGTGAGACCGGAAGGCGCAGAGCAGGAAGGCAACAATGTTTCCATTTTTGCCGCCACAACCGGCTCCAACATTGAAGACCCGGTCCAACGACTGCGCGCCGTTTCGCTTTGGGCGGCTGGCCAAAAGAAAAAGATAAGCGGATTGACCTCCGTCGCAGCACAGAACTACGCAACGATATTCGGCCTTTCAGCGTTGATCCCCCAACTTGTGGGCGCAGGTGACTTCTCCATGCCGCCCACCAATGTGGTGATCTCAAACGTACCCGGCTGGCGGCACCCACTCTATCTGGGCGATGCAAAACTCTCTGCCATCTTCCCGGTCTCTGTGTTGATCGACTATCAGGCCTTCAACATCACAGTCTTGTCCCGCGAAGACAGCCTCGACTTTGGGCTCATCGCCGCACATGAATCCATCGACGATCTGACGCAGATCTCAACCTACATGCAGGAAGCCTTTGCAGAACTTGATGCTGCATCGACAGCACTACTTGATGCAGAAGTCGCCCGTGTCACAGAAAAAGTAAAAGCGCGCAAAAAGAAACCATCAAAGGGCACAGCAACCACAACGCGGAAAAAACCTGCCCCAAAGAAGAAGGCGCCTGCAAAAACACCGGCAAAGGCAAAACGCAAGAAAGCGACCTAGCTTCGTCGCTCGTCTTTGGGTGGAAGGACCCGGAACGTCGCGTTCGCCCGCGCGCAGACAATGCCGTCCGCCGTCACAAATGCTTGCGCGAAATCAAGCGTCCGCCCGGTCTTGGTGAAGAGTGAATTGATTTCAATCCACTGACCCAGCCGCGCCGTGCCCAAGAAGTCCACATTGAGATTGACGGTCACCAATCCACCAACCGCGTCATGCTGAACAGCGCAGGAAAGCCCCATCGCATTGTCGGCAAGCGCGCTCAACAACCCCCCATGAACAAAGCCCCGCGAGTTTGTGTGCTGCTCAGACGCAACAAACCCAAGCACCACAGCGTCCTTTAAGGACTTTGAATATAGCGGCTCCCAGGGGTCTGTGAGCGGACTTTTGCGGAAGTGGGGCTCGAAGCCTTCGGGTATCTGGGTCATGCGGCGCTCATTCCAATACTTGAATGGGCAGACCCTGCCCAAATCAGAGCGCGCCAACAAACGTTCATCCCTCACCTCAGATGAGCTCATTTCACATATGTTGTGTGTATACATATATGGAGCAGTTATGGACAAACGGATCGTCATTACAGGCATGGGGCTCGTAACCCCATTGGGTGTGGGCGTTGCGCCAGTGTGGGAGCGGCTCATCACCGGACAATCAGGCGTTCGCACGAATAGGCGTTTCGACACCGCCGCATTGCCAACCCGCATCGCAGGCCTGGTGCCCGACATCGCAGATGATCCGACGGGCCTGGACGTCGATGCAACTGTCTCTCCAAAAGAGCGGCGGAAAATGGACCTCTTCACAATCTATGCACTGGCCTCGGCAGAACAGGCGCTCGCTGAAGCCGACTGGAGGCCTGAAAACGAAGCCGACAAAGAACGCACCGCAACCGTCATCGGCACCGGCATCGGCATCGGCGGGGTCAACGCCACGCTTTGCATGACACGCCTCTGAACTGAAACAATCCGTTACAAACCGACATCATCCACTCATCATGAAGCAAGACCGTATGGGCTAAGCTCTTGGAGCCACAAACATGAGAGAGTGCCCATGCAAAAACTTCTGCCGCCTGCCCTTGTCGCGATCTGCATCGTCCTGATGATCGCCCTGCACACGCTATTTCCAATTGCACATATCATTGACCTGCCGGTCCTGGGCGGTCTGGTCGCGATCATTGGGCTGGGCTTCACCCTGTCTGGCGCCCGCTTGTTTTCGCGCATCGGCACCAACATCAAAACCTTCGACAAGCCTGACCAATTGGTGGTGAGCGGCCTCTTTCACATCAGCCGCAACCCCATGTACCTAGGCTTCCTCCTCCTGCTCACCGGCATTGCCATTGCATTGGGCACGCTCACGCCGTTCGGGATCGTCATCGCTTTCTTCATCATCACCAGCCATTGGTACATTCCCTTCGAAGAACAGAAGATGGAAGAAACATTTGGTGCAGATTATCTCACCTACAAATCCCGCACCCGCCGCTGGCTGTAACCAGGCACGTTCGCTGCCAACCGTTGCACTTCTCCCAGAACCCACTCACTATGAGCGCAAATCTTTGGGAGGAAGTTATGGGTATGTGGCTCAACAAAAAAACAGCGACAAAGTCTGCACTCGCGCTGTGGACAGCGCTCACTGTAAGCAGCCCTGCCATGGCAGACCTGATGATCCAGAACGTCACGATCATCGATCCAATCGCCGGAGAGACCGCACATCAGGACATACTGATTGGAAATGGCACCATAGCCGCCATCGGCGAGCGGGGAAGCATTGCAACTTTCGCACCGGTGGACACGTTGGACGGGACCGGGAGATATGTCATCCCGGCTCTTTGGGACGCCCATGTTCACCTGACATATGACAAAGAGATCGGCAATGCCGCGCTGCCTCTCTTTGTCGCCAACGGCATCACCCGAGTTCGCGACACGGGCGGGCTTCTCTCCGAAATTCTGCTTGTAGACGAAGTCGCGAAGACACAAGGAGTCAAGGCCCCTGAAATCTATTTCGCAGGCCCGCTGATTGACGGCATTCCCCGCGTGTATGACGGCTCCCCTGCCCGTTTCCCCAACATCTCAGACGGTGCCTCAACGCCGGAAGATGCAGAACGCATTGTCGATGAACTGGCCGCTGCCGGCGCCAGTCTGATCAAATCCTATGAGATGTTGAAGCCGGAGGTTTTCCGCGCCCTTGTCGCCCGAGCGACAGAACGAGAGCTTCCGGTTACCTCGCACATTCCCCTCAGCATGGACGCGGAAGCCGTGATTGCCGCAGGCGTGCGTGGCATGGAGCATTTGCGCAATATCGGGCTCAGCTGTTCTGCAAAATCGGAGACACTCCTCACCGAACGCCAAAACATGTTGCGCGATGGCGTGAAAGAAGAGGGCAGCACCCTGCGCTCGTCCATTCACGCGGCTCAGCGCCCAATTGCCTTCTCCTCACAAGATGAAGCCCGCTGCGGACAGGTCATCCGCGCCCTCGCCGACGCGCAGGTCTTCCAAACGCCCACGATGGCTCTCAACACAAGAGGGGCTTTCCGGCAATTCCTCGAACCACGCCAGCGAGAACCATTTGCATACCTGCCTGCATCTGTACGTGATCGCTGGAATGCATTTGCCGATGGCGCTGCAGAGACCCCCATCGACCCTGCCTATGTGGCTTTTGCAGACTGGTCGCTCGCCATGGTCAATCAACTCAATACGGCCGGTGTGCCCATCATGGCAGGAACGGATACCCCCATTGGCCTCCTGACACCTGGCTTCAGTCTCCACCTTGAAATGGAAATGCTGGTGAAGGCGGGCCTCACCCCGCAAGAAGCACTTGCCTCAGCCACCCTGCGCCCTGCTCAGTTCTTTGGCCTGGAAGCGAAGATGGGAACCATTGAGGTCGGAAAAAGCAGCGAGCTTGTGTTGCTAGCGGCCAACCCGCTGGAAGACATTGCAAACTCCCGAGCCATTGACGCCGTCATCACCCGTGGCGTAGTGCTCGATCGGTCGACACTGGACACCATGCTGGAAGAGGCAGCCCCCTAAGAAACACATCCACCTCAGTAGGGTGTGCCATCTTTGTGCGCGGCAAACCAGGTGCCGTCATCATTCACGGCCCACCTAAAATCATCATGAGGGTAGTGAACCTCATCCCCTGGTACACGCGAACCCACGACAAGAAAACGGGCATCAGCGTCTGACTTGTTGATGAGATGGTGCGCATTTTCCACCCCGGCCTTGAAGCCAGCAATCATTCCTGACGTAAGGAGCGTCTCCCCCTCATTGCTGACCAAGGTCAATTCCCCCTCAAGCACCATGACAAACTCGTCGGACTTTGAGTGCCAGTGACGGATGGAAGACCGAGAGCCAGCACGCAGCGTCTCCATCATCACGCCAAACTGGGTGAGACCGAAACCATCCCCCAAATTGCGGCTCTCATAGGGGCCCGACAGTTCGTGTGGCCCAAGAGCTGACCGTTGCTCTGGGGGAGGCAGCGGACTGCCGCCGCGATCTGCCGCCACATCCATCGCTCTGATTGCTGGTTTCATCTCAAACCCCTCGCTCCTCAAGCCGATCCGCTGCTTCACAAGGAGCATGGTTCAGCGCAGACTGTCCGTCAAAGAGACAGTCTACGGACAGGGGATCCCATGACCAAGACGATTGCCGAACCGGCACGCGAAACACCCGTTATTCATGAGACCGATGTGCTGGTTGTGGGGTCCGGGCCCGGCGGCCTTGCGGCGGCCATTGCTGCGGCACGAACCGGTGTCCGGGTCGCGCTGCTCGAACGCTTTGGCTGTTTCGGGGGCAATATCACCGTGGTGGGTGTGGAAGGCTTTGCCTGGTACCGACACGAAGAGACCATTGAGGCAGGCGGCATTGGGCGAGAGTTTGAAGAACGCGCCAAGCAGATGGGGGCGGCTGTCCCTGAAAGCCAATCGCTAAGCTACGAGCTTGATTCTGAAGGCTTCAAACTGGTGGCCGACAGGCTGGTTGAAGAAGCAGGGATTCATCCCATGCTGCATCGCCAGTTTGTTGCACCGATCATGAACGGTGATCGGATCGAAGGGGTCATCGTTGAATCCAAGGCCGGCCGAGAAGCCATCCTCGCCAAACGCATCATCGACGCAACGGGGGACGCCGATGTTGCGCACCGCGCTGGCGCCCCCACCCTCAAAACACCTTTGGAAGACATGCAGGCAGCCTCCGTCATGTTTCATCTGGCTGGGGTCGATAAGCAGGCCTTCCTCCAAGGCGTCCGTGACAATCCCCAGACCTACAAGGACTGGGAAAACAGCACCTGGCACATGGAAACAGATGGCAAGGAGGATGAGATGTTTTCCCCCTTCCTCGGCAAGCCTTTTGATCAGGCGATCAAAGACGGGGTGATCCCCGCTGAGCTCAAAACCATTGGCGGCACCTGGGGAGCGGTCCATGACAGTGGCGAGCTTACCTACATGAACCTGATCCATCTCAATGAATGCGATGGCACGGACCCTGAAAGCCTCACCAAGTTTGAGATGGAAGGGCGGCGCCAAACACTGGCCGCCATTGACGTGCTCCGAAAATACACCCCTGGCTGTGAAGAGGCCCGCCTGCGCAATTTCGGCATGAGCATAGGCATTCGCGACACCCGCAAGATCGATGCGGTTTACAATATGACGGAAGACGATGTGCGGTATGAGGGCCGCTTTGACGATTCCATCGGCATCTATCCAGAATTCATCGACGGCTATGGCATCCTTATCCTGCCGACGACAGGGCGCTATATGCACATCCCCTATCGCTCGCTTTTGCCCAGAAAAATAGAAAACCTGCTGGTTGCAGGACGCGCCATAGGCGGGGACAAAATCTCCCACGCAGCAACCCGGAACATGTCCTGTTGTGCTGTGACGGGCCAGGGGGCGGGCGTCGCAGCAGCGCTGTCGGTGAAACAGGAGACGTCCTTGCGCGCGCTAAATATCAGCGCTGTGCAGCAGGAACTCAGCCGCCAGGACGTGAGGGTGCACTAGTCTCGTCCAATTTCGCTCAGTCTCGCTCGGCCTTGTCTTGACTCGCCCAGTCTCGTCTTGACTCACATTGCCAAAGCTTTCATCATGATCCGAACAAGAGTTCTGATTCTTATAAAGAAAAGTGCAATGACAATGGCGACCTCAGCTGTAACCCAACAGGATGTGATCCAACCCCGACAGGAACGCAGCCAGTCAACCCATGACAAGATCGTGGAGGCAGGACGAGACCTCATCCGCGCGGGTCAGTTCGATCAGGCAGGGTTTCGCCAGATTGTTGAGACTGCGGGTGTTTCCGTTGGTGCTTTCTATGGGCGCTTTCGCAACAAAGAGGCACTCTTTCAGTTTGTCCTTGATCAGTTTTTTGCCGAGACCTTGACCTGGGCAGAAACCACCACCCACGGCATAGAGGCCAAATCCACGACCCTCGACGACGCTCTCACAGGTGCGGTGAGGACGATGATTGACCTCTTCGCCCGAGATCTTGGGCTCATGCGCGCGATCTACCTGCGCACACGGCTCCAAGACAATCCAGATCTGCTCAAAAAGGTCAGCACCTTTGATGGGGCATGTTTCGTGCACATAGATCGCATGATCCTGGCCCATGCATCGCAGATCAAACACGCCGATCCGCGCGAAGCCCTACATTTTGGGATGCGCGTTCTAGGCGCTTATCTCCGCGACACGCTCTTCTTTCAAAACTGCCCGGAGCGCAAAGTCTCTCTCGGACGGAACTCAAAAATCGAAAAAGAGGCCATCAATCTTCTAAAACGCTACCTCACAGGGAGCACCTGATATGACGGACACCGACACACAAAAACCCCCAAGGGCCATTGGCAAGAGCAGATGGGCACTCATTATATTTCTCTTTGTCGCGGCATCTCTGCTGACCGCCTATGTGCTTCTGCGTGGGAGCACGGATATCCGTAAACTCACTGAACAGGTGTACCTAATTCAATCAACAAGCCCATTGTTTCCTCACGGCAGCAACAGCATTGCGGTGCAAACAAACAATGGCATTGTCTTGATCGATACTCAGTTGGCCATCTGGACAGGCCGCGTCAACGACGCAATTGTCAAAACCCTTGGCGCCCCACCCTCAACCGTCGTTAATACGCATTGGCACACAGATCATTCCGGTGGCAATGATCAATTGACCGAGGCAGCAGACATTGTTGCGCATGAGAATGTCTTGGCGCTCCTGTCGCGTCCCCATGAAGGCTTTGGCCTGACAGAGCCAGGCTCCCACCACACCTATGACCCAAGAGAAAAAGACGGATTGCCGGAGACGGTTTATGACGGACTACTGACGCTCGCCCCGATGAGAAGCGGCGGGCTGGTTGAGATCGTGCACTTTCCCCATGCCCATACAGATGGAGACTCGGTGGTCTTCATTGATGATGAGAAGGTCGTGGCCGTCGGCGACATTGTCTGGCCGGGCAGTTTTCCTTTCATCGATGTTCACAATGGTGGAGACGCCATCGGCCTTTTGGCGGCAATCGATGTAATTCTCGCGCGCACCAATCCCCAGAGCATCATTGTTGGGGGACATCGAGACCCAACGACACAGGCAGAACTGGCCGCCTATCGAGCCCAAATTGCTGAGACTATCGAGATCATCCGGACCGCCAAAGCAGCCGGGAAATCTCTGGCGGAGATCACAAACGAGGGCTTGCCGGGGCAGTACGCATCTTTGTCAGGGGACACCGTGCCAGAGGCTACATGGATTTCTATGGTTTATCAGTCGCTGGAATAGCCGTTCCGCGGGAGCGTCTGCGCCACCTGTCGTCGAGATGACAGACGGAGCCACCACTTCTATCTAGTTAGAGGAATTCTGCCTCGTTGTTCTAGGCTCGTCGACCCAACCCCCGGCCGCAGCCTCGCGTTGCAAGGCTACCTGGTCGGCGGGCATCACCCGCCGGCAAAAAGAACCGCGCTCAATCAGAGAGGGTGTAGGAGCGAAGCGAGCGCAGGAAGGCATGAACCTCGCTGTGCATCGCATCAAGGCGCTGGTCAGAAGGAAGATCCTCAACGCTTTTGTGGATGCTCACCATGAGGGCGGTGCGTGTGCGCTCATCCACAACAGAGAGGGGCAGCTTACGGGCCGCCTCTAAGAGGACGAGCAACCCATGAAGACGACGAACCGTCGCAAAAGCCCGCGACATGGGCTTGATCAATGATGGGTCATCCTGCCAGGATCGCCCGCCAAACAGATCTTGTGTTACCCGCTGCCCCGCGCCGTCACACTCATAGACCCGACAACCACGAAACCCCTGGTCGTCCAGGTCGCCATGTATGCGGCATTGGCCGCAGCTATCGAGATGAGAGCAAGCCGTCTCCGCTGCTTTATCGAAGGCGAAGTCGTCAGACTGATCAAACGCAAAGGCCATACAGCAGAGCGCCGCACAGCTCGCACAGTCAGACTGAAGAGAAACATGTGTCACAGGCTCAGCGCTCCAACAGCTTATTCTTGTGAACCAATCTACCCCTAGATAGGGTGAGCCATACTTTTCCCGAAATGGAGGATTGCAAGTGCGCTCGTCAATCGAAACCCCCTTTGCTGTATTTACGCTTACGACCGCGCTTGTTCATTTCGCCGGAGAAACTTACTACCATGTCACGCTCGGTCAACCGCTCCCGTCCTACATCGTCGATCTGATATCAATAGGGCTAATGCTCATCGGCGCCACAGCCTCTCTAAGATACCGCGCTGGCTCCGCCGCTGGCTGGCTCGCGGCCGCGTGGGGTTTCGCGCTCTGTTTGAACTACCGGTCCTTCTTTTGGCGCTGGCAAGAATTGCAAGCCGAGGGAGCAATCACCAATGGGGAACCAGACGCGGTGATCAAGATATTAGGTGTGACGCTTACAATTGCAGCATTGAGCTTTGCAATCTCTATGGTAATCGCGAGACCTACCAGAAGCGACAATGCCTGACGCACATTACCGTCGGACTTCCACCGGTTTTTCGAGCGCATAGATGATGTCGGCAAATGCATCCATATGTTTGGCAAGCGCTGCATGCGCATCGTTAAGGCCGCGATTGTAGAGAACCGCGCCGGCTTCATTGGTGAGGAAGTCGAGCAGAAACTCCGCATCAAACTGCCCTGCATCCACATCAAGCTCGTCAGACAGATAGGCCACGAGCTTCGGCACCAGCACGGCCTTTTCTTCAGATGTTAGTTTCAGGTCTTCCACTACGCGCCCCCGTGGCTTTCAGTTGCCATCGCCAGACCATCCACGATCGATGTGAACACATCACCCTGTTGAATGCGGATTTTGGGCAAACAGGCAGCGATGGCATCTGTGACAATGTTCATGGAACTCGACCCGCCGACAGTGATGACCCGCTCAATATCATCTACCGCGACAGCACTGCTTTCAAGGGTTTCCAAAATCACCTCTGCAATCTGCACGCCGAACTTCGCAAGGCTTTTGTCAAAACCATCTGTACTGAGCGGCGTGGTGAGCCCCGGCTCGATCAGCCTCAGATCCACCTGAGATTGCGCACGCCCCTGATTGTAGGAAAACTTGGTGTCCTCAGCTAAAAAAGCGAGATCGTGGCCGAGCCTGCCATGCAGAACGCGCACAAGCCGCGAAAAGATTGCCGGATCAACAGCATCGCGCAAAAGTCCTGCAGCAAAGAGCTCTGTCTTTTTGTCATACAGAAACGGGATCTTCTCCCAGGTTGAGAGCTCACCAAATATGTGAGCCGGCGCCTGGATAATCCCATCGGGAAGCCGCCGCTTCAGATTATGGCCCCGTCCCAGAAGGGGCATGAAATGGTCAAAGCTGATCTGGCGATCAAAGTCCGTCCCGCCCACGCGCAATCCATTTGAGGCGAGGATCTCTATGCCCTCTCGCCGGGATTGAAACAGCGTGAAGTCAGACGTGCCGCCCCCAATATCAACCACCAGGCCGACCGTTCCGACCGGAGCACCGCCTGCACTGGCAAGCGCCGCAGCTTCTGGCTCAAACATGAACTCGACTCTGGAAAACCCTGCACCGAGGTAGCAGGATTTCAAGTCCGCCTGCGCCTGAGCGTCTCTATCCGCGTCCCGCTTGTGAAAATAGACAGGCCGTCCCGCAACCACGTGATCAAATGAGACACCGGCAGATGCTTCCGCCCGGGCTTTCAACTGCCGCAGAAACTCCGTGATGACCTCAAAAAAGTCAGTGCGCCGCCCGAGTAACATGCGCTGCTCTCGCATCAGGGCTGTGCCAAGCACACTTTTCAGCGCGCGCATATAGCGGCCATCCAGACCGTCCAGCAGCGCTTTGTTGGCAGAAGTTCCCGAGAGGATTTCTTTCTCGTGAACGTCGAAGAAGAGCGCTGTCGGAATTGTTTCGCGCCCTTCTTCCAGCTCAACATGTACGACCTCACCGCCCGCCAAATAGGCGGCAGCAGAATTTGAGGTGCCAAAATCCACCCCGAGCCAGTGCGGGCTGTTTCCGTTTCGTCGGGTCATTGATTGCATTACAAAGCGCGCGAAGGCGGCGCACTGTCCGGTTTTAGCTTGGATATGAAGAAGTCAGGGCGCGGAGATATATAGCGAGAGACCACTCCGTACAAGCACAATCTCGAGGAAACGTGGCTCGCAGGCACGCCTCAGATACCTTCAACGGCAATTAGGGCCCACCAAGTCACCGCTACCCCAGATAGCTCTCACCGACTGAAGTTCTTCATCGAATTCCATAATCTCAACATCAATAGTGGCACAAACGCAAAAACGCCGCCTGAGCGGTGAGGCTCAAGCGGCGTTTTGTAGGTATCGGTAAAGAAGGGACCTAAGACAGGTTGATCATCGTTTGTTTTTGCATTTAGCAGACCTGGCAGCGACTTACTCTCCCACACCTTAAGATGCAGTACCATCAGCGCTGAAGGTTTTCACGGCCGAGTTCGAGATGGGATCGGGTGCAGGCCCTTCGCTATAACCACCAGGTCGGCAAAAGGCAAAAACGCTCAGTCTTCACTTTCGTGAATTTGAGTTAAACGACAATCAATTTCTGATCTGAACCACACTCTCTGCCATCCAATTGGTTCAGCTTGCGCTAAACCGGGATGGGCATTGGTAAATGAGAGTAATCAAGCCAATCGAACGATTAGTACCAGTAAGCTCAATACATTGCTGCACTTACACACCTGGCCTATCAACGTGGTCGTCTTCCACGGTTCTCA
>JAJFGY010000142.1 GCA_021775935.1 Alphaproteobacteria bacterium | reverse complement strand
GCTGTCTGTGGCATCTACATCGAGACTATCGAGGGTTCCAGCGATCGACGATACCGTCGCGAGCAGACCCCAAAAGGTGCCGAGCAGCCCCAGAAAAATCAGAAGGCCGATCATGTAGCGGGAAATCTCTCGCTGTTCTTCCAGGCGAGAGGCGAGACTGTCGAGCAGAGAGCGCATGGACAGTGCACTTAAGACCACATGGGTGGTGCGGTTGCCAAACATGGTGGCCATTGGGGCCAGAAGCTTTGGTGGTTTGGGAAGGGCGAGCCCCGGGTCTGAGCGGCGGAAAGAATTTACCCATCGAATTTCAGGTCCGAGCACCAGAATCTGGCGGAACGCGTACAGTGTGCCAATAATCAGAACGCCGACGATCAGACCGTTCAGGCCTGGGTTTGCCATGAAGGCTTCTGCAAATTGCGGCAGCAGAATGAGCCCTAAAAAACCCACCAACGTTAAGAAGAGCAGCATCCGGGTGAGATAGGGGCGAGGTCGCGATAGGGTCACGCCGTCCTGACTGTCCATACTCAATCCCCCTTGATGTGTCTCGATGTGTCTTTGGGCTATCGTCTGCTTAAAAGGATATCGACCCGTTCAGCCGGTCCATTGTCTCGCACCCCCCCCAGGGCGCGCACGTCGATCCGGCTTTGCAGGACACCGCGCTCGACAAGAAACTTGCGAACGTTGAGGCCACGTCTGAGTGACAGACGGCGGGCATCGGAGCTCACATCACCGGCTTCTCCCGCGAATGCCTGGATTTCTATTCTGTCATCGTGACGCATGAGCTCTGCGGCAACCATTTCCAGTTCGTCCCGGGTGGCGCCCAAAATATCTGCGGTGCCACCTTCAAAACCCAGACGGTGCGCCGCTGATTTGGGCGAGGGCAGGCTTGCGATCTGTACAGGCTGAGCATCTGCAGCTGTTTCAGGTGCGCCCGTTGATACTGGAGGTGTCACCACGTCGGGGGCTCTGGGTGTTACCGGAATTTGGGGAACCAGGGCCGCCGTCGAGGGGCTGACACTGGAAGCATCCCGGGCTGCGCGTTCAACTGGGGCCGAAGGAGCCGGTGTGACGGGGGCGGTCGTTGGGAGGGCGGTGCGTTGCGGTGGAACCAGCGCTGGTGGTGTTGAGGCGATCGGCTGTTCTGCTTCAGGCTCAATTTCAACGACTGTTGCATCGGATGGTCCCAGGAGCTTTGGCGGCGTTTGGGGCAGTTCCTGGGCTGTATCTTGTGCCTGTCGGAGCGAGGGAGGAGGGGTGAGCAAAATCCGAGTGGATGGTGTTTCACCGGGGAAGCGCAATTGAACGGGTGCTTTGCCTGTCGCAATGCGCGCGTCTGCATCTGTTCGTGCGCCAATGGCCGACAGGTCCACCTCTACCTCGGCATTGGCCGGGGTGAGTGTCAGTGCGAGGAGAGCTGCTGACATGATGAGGGCAGATGTTGCGGCGGTGCCGGTCTGGCGCATTCTTGGTTTTTCCCTCTCCTGGCTCATCCGGGGACGTCCTTGACGATCTGGTCGCACGACTCACGCAGCAGTATGCCCTGTCTTGTGGGCTCGGTCAGCGCCACGGACCATGATTTCGCAGAAAGGTTAAGCCAGAAGGCGGCAAAAATGCGGCGATTGCCGTCACGCCTGTAGGATGGTCAGGCGGCGCCTGCTTTCTTGATGATGTTCATCAGGGGCTTGTGGAGCGTTTCATTGGTCGCCAGAACGCTGCCTTTGCCCAGAATGTCTGATCCATTGTTAAGGTCCGTGACCGTGCCGCCTGCTTCGCGGACCAGAATGACGCCTGCTGCCAGATCCCAGGCATTGAGGCCGCTTTCCCAATAGGCGTCAAAACGCCCGGCAGCGACAAAGGCCATATCAATGGCGCAGGAGCCGGTGCGGCGAATGCCTGCAACTTGAGGCATGATGGTTGCCAGTTGACGTGAGAATTCGGCGTGGTTCTTCCATCCAATATGGGGAATGCCGGTGCAGACGACGGATTGAGAGAGATCACGGCGTGCCGCAACCCGAAGGCGCTTATCGTTGATGAAAGCGCCTTTGCCTTTTTCAGCCCAGAAGAGTTCGTCTGAAATAGGATTGTAGGTAAGGCCTGCAACAATCTCGCCTTCGCGCTCCAGTGCAATGTTGATCGCAAAGAGGGGAATGCCGTGCAGGAAGTTCGTTGTGCCATCCAAAGGGTCTACGATCCAGCGATGACTTTTGTCTGAGCCCTCAACAGCACCGCCTTCTTCAAGAAGGAAACCGTAGCCGGGGCGGGCGCGGGTGAGTTCTTCACGAATGGTTTCTTCTGCACGCAAGTCTGCGGCAGAGACAAAATCACCGGGTCCTTTGACCGAGACCTGCAAATTTTCAACTTCGCCAAAATCACGAGACAGGGTCCGGGCGGCCTTGCGGGCAGCCTGCACCATGACGGTGAGGGTAGGAGAATGGCGGCTGCTCATGCGGTGTGCCTTCGGATCATAGCAAAAAGGAAGAGAGGTTCTATCGACTGACGGAGACTATTCAGCGCGCTTTAGATAGGTGACTTCGTTTGTATCAACAACGATTTTGTCGCCGGTGTTCACGAAAGGCGGCACCATCACACGGACACCGTTTTCCATCATCGCTGGCTTGTAGGATGAGGTCGCGGTCTGACCTTTAACAACAGGCTCTGTGTCTGTGATTTCAAGGGTCACATGATCTGGCAGGCTGATGCCCAGAGGGCGGCCTTCATGGCTCTCCACTGTCACTTCCATGCCGTCTTGCAGGAAGGCCGCGCGTTCGCCGACAAAATCTGTCTGCAGTTCAATCTGCTCGTAAGTCGTTGTGTCCATGAAGGTCAGCATGCCGTCAACTTCATAGAGATATTGATAGTCTTTTTGTTCCAGCCGGATTTTTTCAACGGTTTCTGCAGAGCGGAAGCGTTCGTTGAGCTTGGAATTGTCGATCAGGTTTTTCAGCTCAACCTGTGCAAAGGCACCGCCCTTGCCGGGCTTCACGTGCTGCGTTTTGACAGCAACCCACAGGCCGCCTTTGTGCTCAATGACGTTGCCGATGCGAATTTCGTTGCCGTTGATCTTCATATGGTCACGTCCGGAAGGGCCAGGTTTGAACATTTGGGTCAAAGCTGGCGGGAAACAAAGGATGAGGGCGCCGTTCTGTGGTGCCCACGCTGGCGCTTGGATAGCATTAGCGGGTCATGGGTTCCACCCGGAATCTCCGATCAGGGTGAAATCCCACGTAAATCAGGCAGAAAAGGTGTTGGGCGCTCATCGGGTCCGCTTATTGCGAAGTTGCGGCTTCCCAGTCTTTCAGCGCCTCTTCCGCTTTTGCGAGAAGTTCCGGCGTCATTTCAGGCTCCAGAAGTGCTGCCAGTTCAGGGTCATCCTGACCACCCTGGCGCGCGATGCTGAGCCATGTGTAAGCCGCCATCAGGTCTTTCTCGACGCCCTTGCCCAGGAAATACATTCGCGCCAGGCGGGTTTGGGCCAACGTGTCACCACGCAACGCGGCTTCATTGAACCAGGTGGCTGCTTTGGCTTCGTTTTTTTCAACGCCGGTCCCATTGGCATAAAGAAAAGCGAGAGCGGTTTGCGCTTCTGCCAACCCTTCAGAGGCGGCGAACTGGAAAAACTCAACCGCTCCGGCGGGGTGCTTTTCTACACCGGTGCCTTCAACCAGCATCAGGCCCAGATTATAGGCTGCATCGGCTTGGCCCTTTTCAGCGGCTTTGCGGAAATAGGCTGCGGCGCGGTCCATATCCTGCGGCTTTAGCTGACCGGCTGCATAGATTGCCCCTACAGAGTAGAGCGCGCCGGGGTGGCCTGCATCTGCTGCTTCCTGAAAGAGTTGAACGGCGCGTTCAGAGTCTGCGCTGCCGCCTTCGCCACTTGCCAGCATGTTTGCAAGTTCAAATTTGGCCGCGATGAGACCACCGGTATTGGCACGTTCAAAATACATGCGTGCCTGAGCATCATTGCGGGCGGTTCCAGCCCCTGTTCTGTAGGCTGACGCAAGCGCGAAAGCAGCGGCTGCGTTGCCTGCATCTGCGGAGGATTTAAACCATCGCAAACCTTCGACATAGTCTGCCTCTATGCCCTGGCCATTGAAGAGCATGGTGCCGAGCAATAGCTGGGCGTCTGCATTGCCGCCGAGAGCGGTTTCGCGCAAACCCGTCATTGCGCCTACGTAATCACCTGCCTGATACGCTTTTGCTGCTTCTTCAAAGGTTTGCGCAGAAAGACTTGTCACCGGCAATACAGCAAGGCCGAGACTGAGAAACAGAGAGGGGAGGGACAGGACGGCGAGGAAGGGGCGGAACATGTGGGGCATGGGGCATACTCTCTATCACTTACGATCTGCGTTCTTCAGGAACGAGACTTAGACGGTCCGAGACGCTTCTGCCTCACTCATGATCCTATTGAAGTCAGCGACGGCTGCCGCTGGGCCTTCTTCATGGGCCCACACGCCAGCTGACACAGCCAGGAAGTCGGCACCTGCTGCAACCAGTGGTGCAGCGTTTTCAATGGTGATCCCGCCAATTGCAACACAGGGCACTTCTGTAAGTGTCGACCACCAGGTCAGGACCTCTGGTTCGGCCATACTTATAGCGGCCTTTGTGTCGGTTTTATGAAAGGCCCCAAAGGCCACGTAATCTGCGCCTGCTTCGCCTGCAACCATGGCCAGGTGGCGGGTCGCGTGACATGTGACACCAACGATATGGTCTGGACCGAGCAGGTTCCGCGCTTCGTCATAGGGGGTGTCGTTTTGCCCAATATGGACACCATCTGCGCCAAGCTCGCTTGCAAGGTCTGCGCGATCGTTAATCAGGAAGGCCGCGTCATGGGCTTGGGCGATGGGCATGAGAATTTCCGTGGCCCGGCGGATCGTATCTGCATCGGCCGTGGTGTCGCCATCCTCAAGCTTCAGCCGTAGCTGCAGGCACGCCACGTCTCCAGCGCCAAGCGCTGCTTTAAGCGTTTCGGCAAAACCTTCCGGCTCCAAGCGCGGGGGCGTGATGAGGTAGAGGCGGCAGTCTGGAAGTGTTGGCTCGGTCATAAAGCGGGTTTATCGCGACAGGTAGGCCCGTGTCACCCGTTTTCGAGGGCTGCTACCCCTGGAAGGGTTTTGCCCTCAAGCCATTCTAGGAAAGCCCCACCGGCTGTGGAGACATAGGAGAAGTCATCTGCTGCGCCTGCGCCATTGAGCGCTGCGACGGTATCACCCCCACCGGCGACGGAGACCATCGTCCCCATTTTGGTCAACATCGCGACGTGGCGGGCGGCTGTGTCCGTACCGATATTAAACGGCTCAACTTCAAACGCGCCCAGCGGTCCGTTCCAGACCACCGTTTTCGCGGTCTCGAAATGTCCGGCGAGCGTTGTCAGTGTGTCAGTGCCGACATCGAGGATCATTTGATCGTCTGGGACGGCGTTGATGGGCACGGTCTTTGAGGAAGCATGCGCTTTGAATTCCGCAGCGACCACGGCGTCTGTCGGCAGGATGATGGTGCATCCTGCAGCGTCGGCTTTGCCCATGATGTCACGCGCTGTATCAGCCAGATCATGTTCGCAAAGAGACTTGCCGACATTGACGCCTTTGGCGGCAAGGAAGGTGTTGGCCATGCCACCGCCAATCATCAGGGCGTCAACCCGTGCGACGAGATTGCCCAGGAGATCCAGTTTGGTAGAGATCTTAGCGCCGCCGACAATGGCAACGACCGGACGTTCCGGGCGCCCAAGGGCTTTGCCAAGCGCGTCCAGTTCCTGCTCCATGGCGCGGCCTGCGAAGGCTGGCAACAGATGGGCAATGCCTTCTGTTGAGCCATGGGCGCGGTGTGCAGCGGAGAAGGCATCGTTCACATAGACTTCGGCGTTGGCTGCCAGCGCTTGTGAAAATTCGCTGTCATTTTTTTCTTCACCTGCGTGGAAGCGGGTGTTTTCCAGCACCACTATGCCGCCGTCACGCAGAGCGGACAGGGCATCGCCTGCGGCAAGACCGATACAGTCTTCAGCGAAGGCAACCGTTTGTCCAAGAAGACCTCCCAGGACGGATGCGATGGGCTTCAGGCTCATCTCTGGTTTCCGTTCACCCTTGGGTCGGCCGAAATGAGACAGGATCCCGACCTTGGCGCCCTTTGTACTCAGGTCTTTCAGTGTGGGCAGAAGGCGTTCAAGACGGGTGGCGTCGGTCACGTCGCCGGCCTCATTGACGGGAACGTTCAGGTCCGCACGAACAAGCACATGCTTACCGGTGAGCGGTCCCTGCCCAAATAGATCGTCAAGCGTCTTGTGGTTTGCCATCTGTCTTCTTCCCGAATTTTGGTCACAGTCCCTGGTGACCTTAAACGAACAACGCCCCCGAACTCACATCCGGGGGCGTTACATCGCGTAGTGGTGATTAAAGCAGTTTGCCCATGGCGACAGCGGTGTCCCCCATGCGGTTCGCAAAGCCCCATTCATTGTCATACCAAGACAGAACCCGGACAAACTTGCCGCCAAGAACCTGTGTCTGGGTCAGATCAAATGTGGATGAATTCTTATTGTGGTTGAAGTCGATGGAGACCAGCGGCTCATCCACATAACCCAGCACACCCTTCAAAGGGCCGTCGGCCGCTTTGATGATGGCCTTGTTCACTTCTTCTGCTGTCACCGCACGACCGGCATCAAAGCAGAGGTCGATCATGGAGACGTTGGGTGTTGGAACACGGATCGCTGTGCCATCTAGCTTGCCGACAAGCTGTGGCAGGACCAGGCCAACTGCTTTCGCGGCACCGGTTGAGGTTGGGATCATGGACATGGAGGCCGCGCGGGCACGACGAAGATCAGAGTGCAAGGTATCAACCGTGCGCTGGTCGCCAGTGAAGGCGTGGATCGTTGTCATGTAGCCCTGCTTGATGCCGCAAAGCTTGTCCATAACCTGTGCCACCGGGGCCAGGCAGTTGGTGGTGCAGGATGCGTTTGAGACGATCTTGTGGCTCTTGCGCAGCTTCTTATCGTTCACGCCGTAAACAACTGTGAGGTCTGCATTGCTGGCAGGCGCAGACACCAGCACCTTCTTGGCACCTGCTTCGAGATGAGCGGAGGCTTTTTCTTTGGAAGCAAAGAGGCCTGTGCATTCCAGTGCGATATCAACGTCGAGCTTTTCCCAAGGCAGCTTGGAAGGATCGCGTTCTGCCGTGATTTTGATGGAGCCACGGCCCAGATTCATAGAGGACTTGGTGGTGCGGACTTTGCCCGGGAAGGGGCCATGCACGCTGTCATACTTCAGAAGGTGGGCATTGTCTTCCACGCTTCCCAGGTCATTGATCGCAACGACATCAATGTCTTTGCGGCCAGATTCTGCAATGGCCCGAAGGACCAGACGGCCAATACGGCCAAACCCATTAATCGCTACACGAACTGCCATGTTTTATATCTCCTTAGCCTCTGAGCTCCGTCCCGTC
>JAJFGY010000141.1 GCA_021775935.1 Alphaproteobacteria bacterium | reverse complement strand
TTCCGCGAAATGAAATTGCGGAACTTCTATGAGAAGCCTTCTGAAAAGCGTGCCCGCGAAAAAGCCGAAGCTGTGCGCCGTACCCGCAAGCTGGCGCGCAAGAAGTTGCAGCGCGAAGGCCTCATTCCTGGCAAAAAGCGTTAATCGCACCTGCTGGAAACTGAAAAAAACCAAGAGAGCCGCCTTAACGGGCGGCTTTTTTGTGTTTGGGACGTACCCGATAGGCACAGCGCCGGGCGCCGCTCAGAATATGCTCTTCGCGGGTCACCTCAGCCCCTCGCCCGGCGACGCTTTGAAAGAGCTCCAGCTCATATTTGCAAAGCCCCTGGCATGTCGCCGCAGCGCTACAGACGGGACAATGGTTCTCCACAAGGAGAAAAGCTCCTTCCTCGTCAGGAGCAGCCATTGAGGAGGCCATATAGCCCTCCTCAGAGCGTATCTCGGCAAGGGTGCTGAGCTTTCCCTCCAGCGTCAGAGCGCCCTTGAGGCGCTTCTTGTAGCTCTTCTTTTGATCGGCCGTTCTGGCAGCCAGCAGGCGTTCCACACCGTCTTCGCCAAACACCTCACGCATCTCCATAAGCAGGCTCACGGCCAGGTCCCCGTGCGCATCAGGGAAATAGGCATTCGCGGCCTCGGTCAACGACCAGTATTTGGTGGGACGGCCCCGACCTTCAGCCTTTTCAACGAACGAGACCAGGCCCTCTTCCTGCATTGTATAAAGATGTTGGCGCACAGCCATAGGGGCAACGCCAAGCTCCTCTGCCATGGTCGAAGCGTCCGTCGGCCCGGAATTTTTCAAAATGGTGCGGATCGCAGCCAGACTGCGGCCTGCACCTCTGGACCCCCGCTGGGAGCCGCTTTTGCCGGAAGAACTTGAAGGGGTTTTCGCCATAGGAAATAGATAAACAGTTTTCTTTAGATAAACAATTGCATCAGCGTGCCGACCTAGAGAATTTTCCGGTAGACCTGTTCATAGGAGTTCCACCCCAAACGTTCATAGAACGCCCGCGCCCGCTTGTTTTCACTAAGCACCCCGAGCCGCATATTGGTGAGACCTTTGCCACGAAAATAGTCTTCAGCAGCCTGCATCAGCGCATCTGCGACACCCTGGCCCCGTGCCTTGTCCCCCACATAGAGATCGTTCACATAGCCATAGCGGCGATGCTTTGGCTTTACATACTCGCCATTATCTTCGTCGACCGTACAAAGAAGACAGCCAACCCGGACGCCATCCAGTTCCGACACAAATACCGTGCCTTCTTTCTGCGAAATTTGCGCGAGCACCCATTGAAGGTGTGGCTCGGCCGAAGCCTCAACACTGTCTCTGTTCGCCTCGATCTCAATCTCAGCTTCCTGCAAGCCCCCCATGCACGCAGCAAGAAAGGGCAGGTCATCTGGCAGAGCCGCTCTAACGGAAATATTGGGCATCAGAAGAGCTCTTCACCCTGGACACGACCGGGATCTGGAAAATCCCGATAGAGAGCAAAGCGCACATTCTTGATCAAAGAATTCGCCGCAAAATGAATACCCTCAACAGGCGCAGCGCGCGAGGCGACAAGGCCGAAGGCCTCATCAAGTTGAGCCAATCCCTCAACTTCGATCATGAAGTGAAATTCGCCCAGGCCTTCACCACCAAGCCCCAGCTTGCGGCGGGTCAGGCGATAGCCCTCAATGAAACCATCGGCCTTGAGTTTTTCCATATAGGTCGTGAACGCATCAGCAAATTCCATATCGCCGACGCCGTCTTTCAGGTCGCACCACCCGTGATAAATATCCATGAACCTATCGTCCTTCCCCGCAAGCCATCTTCAATAGATGGGCGACCGCAGGCTGAATTGCAATATTATGGCGATTGAGCACGTCGGGCTTGCGAAGGTCGCGGATAACGCGTTTCACCACATCCTTGTCGAGATAGAAAACCTCATAGGCGTAGGCTTTTAACCGCTTCTCGTACCACCAGGCCCGGAATGGCGAGAAAGTGCGCCCTGCTTGCAGGCATTGCATCGAAGCAGAGCCAATCCGGGCAATGCGCCCCAGGCCAACAGCAACCCTGCCCAGACCGTCGGCGCGCATGCCAGAACTGCTTCGCGCCAGCCGCCGCACCTCGCCGGCAAGCACCTCCCAGTCCATCAACCTCTGAGCAACGCTACGCGCCAGTTCCAGATCGCCTGTCATCGCCAGCTCTTCCACGTCCATCCGGAACTGCCGGCCAACCAGACTTTCCCCGGGCAGGTGGTCGACAAAGCGTTTCATATCGGAATAGCGCTGAACATCGGGCGAAGGAAAAAAGCGCGGCAAGGCACGTTCCAACAACAAACGCCGCCGACGCAAAAACGGATAGGCTGCAGGCTCGATCAATTCAGCAAACTGCCCGACAGCGCTGGGGTCAACATCTTCATACAGTTCAGCGCAGGCACGCGCCGAATGACCGGCATGATGAGAGCCTGCTGCCGTCAGGCAGGCCTCGAACTTGGCGAGACGCGCGTAAAGCGTCTCCTTGCCCACACCGTCACAATAAGCACGCGCACTCCAGAACCGTTCAGCAATCGCAGCACCTCGCGGCCAGGTGCGCATGTCCAGATTGCCGCCGTGAATGGTCTCTGCCCAATTGGTCATCTCAGCCCCCACCACATTCAGATCGGCGGGCGGCGCCTTGCCATCAATCCGAAAATCGAGCGGGTCTTTGGCATAAAGCCAGTCGGCAGGTTGTTGCAGATCGAGATAGGTGTTCCAGGATGTCAGGACGGGATGCCGTGCCAGATCCGCGCCATAAGCGCCATCTTTCCACAGATGCACAATCACATCTGAGGACACGTCACTGTGCAGCACTTCTTCCCAACCAAGAGGGATCTTGCCGTGGCGTGCAACAAGCTGGGCGTACCGTCCGGTAAAATAGGCCTGAAGATCACGCCCGCCTTTAAAGCCCTTTCCATCCATGAACGCCTTGATGCGCGGGTTCTCCTTCCACGCAGTAGGGTTCACCTCATCACCACCAGTATGAAAATAGGGATCTGGAAAGAGCGCCGCCATCTCGCCAACAAACGCATCGATGAACGTGTAGGTCTCCTCACGGGAGGGGTCTATGGGAATGGAAAACGCGCCGCGCGTTTCTCCAATGCGGCTAGGTGGATCGCTGGCGGCGGACAATTCTGGGTAAGCCACCTGCCAGGAGACAGAATGGCCGGGCAAACAAAACTCCGGCACCACCCGAATGCCGCGATCCGCAGCAAAGGCGATGATCTCTCGCATCTGTTCTTTGGTGTAATAGGCCCCCTCGCTTCCCTCTTCGTGCAGCTTCGGGAAGGTCGCACACTCCATGCGAAAGCCCTGATCATTGGCCAGATGGAAATGAAGCACATTGAGCTTTGCCACCTCCATGCAGTCGAGCAACCGCAGAACGTGCTCGATATGCATAAAGTGGCGCGACGTATCGAGCAGCATGCCGCGCCAGGAAAAACGCGGCGCGTCCTCAATTTCACAACAGGGCACCTGCCATGTGCCCTCAGCATAGGTGATGAGTTGACACAGGGTTTGCAGCCCGCGCATCGCCCCGATCTCCGTGGATGCAGCAAGACAAATGCCATTAGATTCCATTGTGAGCGTGTAGCTCTCATCCATATCCGGCGCCGGAACCCCAGATGAGAGATCGTTCACCTCAATCGTGAGACCAGGCGCGTTTTGAGCCGACGGGGCAACACCAAAGCGTGCCTCCAATCGCCCTCTGAGACGGTCGACAGCGGCGCTAAGCCGAGGCGTCAGGCCCAAGCAAGAGAGTCCGGAAAGCACGCAAACACCCTCTCCCGGCTTCATAAGCACAGGCATCGGCACCAAACTATCGCGCGCAGTCTCCAAACGCTTTGTCCCCCAATGAAAAAGGGCGGTGTTTCCACCGCCCTTGTCGAACCTCGCATGAGAGTGCCCTCAACGTCAAAGTGACGTCAAAGAGCTTTTACAATGTTCTCAACCATCTTCTTTGCATCGGAGAACAGCATCATCGTGTTGTCACGGAAGAAGAGTTCGTTCTCAACGCCAGCATAGCCAGCCGCCATACCGCGTTTGATGAAGAGAACCGTTGCCGCATTCTCAACATCCAGAACAGGCATCCCGTAAATCGGGCTTGCTGTGTCTGTTTTGGCAGAAGGGTTGGTCACATCATTCGCGCCAATCACAAAGGCCACATCGGCTTGAGAGAACTGGCTGTTAATATCTTCCAGTTCAAACACTTCATCGTAGGGCACATTGGCTTCCGCCAAGAGCACGTTCATGTGGCCTGGCATACGCCCCGCCACAGGGTGGATCGCGTAGGAGACTTTAACGCCTTCCTTTTTAAGCTCATCAGCCATCTCACGCAGCGCGTGCTGCGCCTGTGCCACCGCCATGCCATATCCCGGCACGATGATCACAGAAGACGCGTTCTTGAGGATAAAGGCCGCATCATCCGCCGAGCCTTGTTTCACAGGACGGGTCTCAACATGACCGCCGCCGCTCGCGGCTTCTTCACCACCAAAGCCACCCAGGATCACGCTGAAGAAGGAACGGTTCATGCCCTTACACATAATGTAAGACAGGATCGCACCAGATGAGCCGACCAATGCGCCCGTAATGATGAGCGCCATATTGCCGAGTGTGAAGCCGATACCTGCGGCAGCCCAACCCGAATAAGAGTTCAGCATGGAGACAACCACCGGCATGTCAGCACCACCAATGGGGATGATGATCAGGAAACCGATGACAAACGACAAGAGCGTCACAATAAGGAACATCTCAATCGTCTGGTTGGCTGGATCCAAGCAAATGTAAGCAATGCCGCCAACAATGGCTGCAGCGAGCAAAGCGTTGATCAGATGACGGCCAGGCAGCATGATCGGCGCACCTGACATGTTGCCGTTCAGTTTCGCAAACGCGATAACCGACCCGGAAAACGTGATCGCTCCAATTGCGACACCGATCGACATTTCAACAAGGCTTGCGACTTTGATATTGCCAAACGTGCCAATGCCAAATGCATCGGGCGCCATGAAGGCAGCCCAGGCAACCAGAACAGCCGCCATACCCACAAGCGAGTGAAACGCCGCCACAAGCTGTGGCATGTCGGTCATGGCGATGCGGTTGGCAATGACAGCACCGATGCCCCCGCCAACAAGAATACCGCCCGCGATCATGCCCCATGTGAGACTTGTCGAAGATTGCAGCAGGGTGAGTGTCGTGAGGATGGCAATCGCCATCCCGACCATGCCGTACACGTTCCCCTGACGGGAAGTTTCAGGCGAGGACAGGCCACGAAGCGCCATGATGAACAGGACGCCGGAGGCGAGATAGAGCAGTGCGATTACGTTCGCTGACATGATGTCGCCTCCTTACTTTTCTTTTTTCTTGTACATGGCGAGCATGCGCTGCGTGACGAGGAACCCGCCAAAGATATTGACCGAGGCCAAAACCACCGCACCAAACCCGAGCCATTTAGACACCACCGCACCATCGCTGAGCGCCTCAACACCAACAGCGGTGACGGCACCCACAATGATCACGGAGGACACAGCGTTCGTCACAGCCATCAACGGCGTGTGCAGTGCTGGTGTCACCGACCAGACCACGTAATAGCCAACAAAGATGGCCATCACGAAGATCGAGAACAGAAAGATAAATGGAGCTATGTCACCCATTATGCAGTCTCCCCAGTTAGGGCCGGATGGATGATCGCGCCATCGCGCGTCAGGGCCGTGCCGGTAACGGTTTCGTCTTCCCAATCAAGCTTCAGGGCTTTTGCTTCCTGATCAACCTGGGGAGTGATGAAATTGAGCAGGTTCTTGGCATAGAGCGAAGACGCATCAACCGCCAAACGCCCAGCCATATTGGTCATACCAATAATGGACACACCGTGAGCCTCAACCGTTTCACCTGGTTTGGAGAGCGGACAGTTCCCGCCCTGCTCGACAGCCAGGTCAATGATGATGGAACCGGACTTCATGCTCTTGACCATCTCTTCGGTCACGAGCACGGGCGCTGCCCGTCCAGGAATAAGCGCCGTCGTAATGACGATGTCCTGCTTTTTGATGTGCTCAGCCACAAGCTCTGCCTGACGGCGCTTATAGTCTTCGCTCATCTCTTTGGCATAGCCGGCTGCGGTTTCGCCATCTTCATCGTCGCTCTCGACCATAATGAAGCTGCCGCCCAAGCTTTCAATCTGTTCACCGGCTGCGCGGCGCACATCCGTTGCGCTGACAATCGCGCCAAGACGTTTGGCTGTCGCAATCGCCTGAAGACCAGCGACACCCGCGCCGAAGACAAAGACACGCGCCGGCGCTACCGTGCCTGCCGCTGTCATCATCATGGGCATTGCGCGGGAGAAGGCATTCGCCCCTTCAAGCACAGCTTTATAGCCAGCGAGGTTGGACTGCGACGACAACACGTCCATCGACTGTGCCCGTGTAATGCGCGGCATGAACTCCATGGCAATCGCCACAATACCAGCGTCCGCATACTTCTGGACCCGCTCCTTGTCCCCATAGGGGTTCAGGATCGCTGCCAGAAGGGCACCTTTTTGCATGGCACCAAGCTGTTCGTCATCAAGCCCGCGAACCGCGAACACAACATCAGCACCATTAAGCGCATCAGCCGATGAACCAGCAATACTGGCGCCTGCTTCTGTAAACTGAGCATCAGAAATATGAGACCCTGCACCCGCACCGGCTTCAACAACCACGTCGAAACCAAGTGAGGTGAGTTTCTTCACCGTTTCAGCAGAAGCCGCTACGCGCGGTTCGCCTGCCATTCTTTCCTTGGGAATTGCGAGCTTCATGGATTATTCGCCACCCTTTCACCACGGACGTTCTTGATGACGTCGTTGTCTGTTTGTGGGACGTCAACAAATGCCCGCCCCACGTCGATTGCACATTAAGCATTTCCAGGTGAACGGGCTCCAGTTCACCGTCCGGGAATGCGACTGACATATAAATCCTGAGTGGTCCCCAAGTTCTGTACGAGAGAGTACCGCTCTAATGCTTGAACCACATGAGGCGCAGCACGGACATCCGCAACCGACCTCACGAAAAAGAGACCAAATCCCCCTAAAGGAGAAACACAGCCATCAGGATCAAAAGGACCGTGCAGCCAATGGTGCTGTACTTCGTAAAAGCAACGAATCCGTCAAACGTGCGCTCATGTTCTGCTTCGTCCATGGTTTCACCCCAGACGCCATCGGATTTTCCTTCGCTCATCGCCCTCTGCCTTTCAAAAAACCGCGTATTTGCGCGGACTATAGCAAAAGCCGCCCCTCCGGCAACCTTCCCTCTTGCACAAATTCTAGTCGAAAATGATCAGACGGGAGAGCATGGGTGATCAGCCAACCCTATGAGTCGGGTCAGAATGCTCCCAGTCTGCCAAAAGTGCGCGGATCGCTGCCACAAAGGCCAGCGGCTGGTCCAACATAACGTGATGACGCGCCTGCGGGATTTCGATCACGGGGGCTGCACGGCCCAGCAAATCGAACATATATTCCCCGATTTCCGGCGGCATCAGGACTGAATATTCGCCCCGCATCAGCGCGATTCGACATTTTGTGGCCTTCAGCCGCCCAGCCGTATCCCCGATATCGAACCGCTGCCAGATCTTGGGGTCGAATTTCCAGGTCCAACCGCCCTCCACCCGCTTAAGG
>JAJFGY010000015.1 GCA_021775935.1 Alphaproteobacteria bacterium | reverse complement strand
ATCAATGATTTAGGCCCGCTTCTTCAACAAATGGGCCTTCACGGTAAAACATCAAGAGGGGGATAGATTTAGCCTGTCTTCTCAGCAGACTCTGCTTCACCTTCGCTTTCAAGATGTTCGTCCAGCGCCTGGCCATACTCTTCTTCTGGCTCATCTTCACTGAAGTCGCCATCCCCATCACCGCCTTCAGACGACGGAGTTGGGACATCAAAGTCTGGCGGCAGGTTCGCCTCAAGAAGCCCCGCTGCGCGAAGTTCTTCGTGTCCGGGAAGGTCGCCGATATTCTCCAGACCAAAATGCACCATGAACTCTTCTGTGGTGCCGTAGGTCACAGGACGACCAGGGGTCCGCCGGCGTCCGCGAAGACGGACCCAGCTTGTTTCCATCAACACATCCAGAGTGCCCTTGGAAACGCTGACACCGCGAATTTCTTCGATTTCAGCGCGTGTTACAGGCTGGTGGTAGGAAATGATGGCGAGGGTCTCCATCGCTGCCCGAGAGAGTTTCCGCTGAGCAATCGCTTCGCGCTCCATAAGGAACGTCAGATCATCAGCTGTGCGGAACATCCATTTATCCGCGAGCCGAACCAGGTTCACGCCGCGCATTTCGTAGAGCTTCTGAAGGTCTTCGATGAGCGCGCCGACATCAGCCCCCTCCGGCAGCCGAGCTGCAATGCTGTCAATGTCCAGCGGTTCCGCCGCCGCGAACAGGAGTGCCTCGATCATCCGCAACTGCGCTTCATGATCATCCCCGGTCGGGAACGGCGTGACATTGTCTGCCTCACCCTCTTTAGCAGATGCTTCGGCCTCATGACCCTCATTTTGACCATGTCCTTCATCAGACACTGCTTCGTCCTCTGACGGTACCTCCTCTGAGGTCTGCGCTTCAGCTTCATCCACGATTTCGTTCATCTGCTCGTCTGTCATGGTTTACTCGGCTTCTTGGGTGTCAGGTATGGGGTCTGAATCGCGATCATTCTCACGGGGAACGTCCCTTTTTCGAACAAAAATAGGGTCGAAGGCACCGCCTTGTTGGACCTCGATATGACCATCACGCACGAGTTCCAGCGATGCGCTAAACGTACTTGCAAGCGCTGTCCGGTGTTCTTTGCCCGTCTTGTATTCCTCAGGCAAAAGGGCATCAATGCGATCCCAGTCAATCAGCATGCCCATCATTTTCTCAAGGCGACGCCGTGCCGCCTCGATCGCAAAGATCGGTTGCTTCTTGATGGTCATCGTCGTGGGCTTCAACGCCCGAATACGTTCTTCAGAATAGGCTTTCAGAAGATCGTAGAGTGTTCCTGTGTAAACACTTGTTCGCGTTACGCGAATACCCTCAGGCGCACCACGCTGGAAGACATGTTGGTCCATGCGCTTCCGCTTCATGAGCTCAGCTGCACAATTTCGCATGGCTTCCAAGCGGCGGAGCTGGAAGGCAAGGCGCGCGGCCATTTCTTCGCCGCTAGGGCCTTCTTCCTCATCCGGTGGCGGCAGAAGCAGTTTCGACTTAAGGAAAGCAAGCCAGGCAGCCATCACCAGATAATCAGCTGCAAGATCAAGTTCTAGTCGTTTGGCTTCATTGACAAATTCCAGATACTGCTCGGCAAGCGGAAGGATCGCGATTTTTGCCAGATCCACTTTCTGGGTTCGAGCGAGCGCGAGAAGAACATCAAGCGGCCCCTCAAACCCGTCAATGTCGATCACCAGTCCGCCTGGAACGGCAGACCCTACTTCGACGCGGGTGCCACCCTCTTCAAAGCTATCGTCGGTACCTGCCACAGGCTCATTGTCCTGAGCGGCCACGTCGCCACTGGTGTCGGTTTCTGTACCATCTTCTGTCGCAAGAACGGACGGCTCAACAGGTTCTATCTGGGCGTCTTGATCGGTCATGAAGGCTCAGGCGTCTTTGAATGGATCGGGCTTGGGGAATTTGTGAAGCATCATCCACGGTCCCCATATGCCGCCGACAATCGGACAAGAATAAGCCGATTCTCCCGGTACCTCTCTCGCTTAAAGCGAGACCAGGGATGAAAAACGGTGGATAAGACGTTCCAAATCCACACGTTCTGGGTCTGTTCGCATGCGCAGAGCGCGATCCGACCGTTCGAGCGCCACGCCTGCGAGCCCTGGTGCTTCTTTCGCGACCGCGGTCATCTCGTCCATGTCACCATTGCAATGCAGAACCAGATCGCATCCGGCCGCCAGCGAGGCCCGTGTGCGTTCTTCAAAGCTGCCTGCCAGCGCTTTCATGGAGAGATCATCAGACATGAGAGCCCCTGAAAACCCGATCTCTGAGCGGATAATCTCAGAAATCACAGTTGAGCTTGTTGTGGCGGGGTTCTCATCATCGATCGCGCTGTAGATCACATGCGCTGTCATCGCCAGTGGGGCGTCTGAAAGCGCAGAAAATGGCGGAAAATCGGTGGCAGACAGTGACGCACGGTCTGTGTCCACGACAGGCAGTTTTTCGTGGCTATCGACGCCTGCCCGGCCGTGGCCCGGAATATGTTTGATGATGGGCAAAACGCCGCCCGCAAGAGCGCCCTCCATCGCCGCCTTGCCAAGTGTCGCCACAATCTGAGCCGTCTCACCATACGCACGATCACCAATCACGTCGTGAGCGCCAGGAACAGGCACATCAAGGACAGGCAGACAGTCCACGTCTACGCCGACGGACCGGAGTTCCAATGCAATGAGCTGTGCGCCGAGATGAGCAGCTTCCAGGCCTTTTTGGCTGTCAGCAGTATAAATCTCACCATATCGGCGCCCAGGCGGATAGGAACGCCAATGGGGTGGCCTAAGGCGCGCGACGCGTCCCCCTTCCTGGTCAATCAAGATAGGCGCGTTCCAGCCTACGGTGGATCGCAGGTCTTTTGTAAGAGCCCTGACCTGGTCAGGTGTGTCCACATTACGGGCAAAAAGAATGAAGCCCCAGGGCTTGCTGTCGGCAAAAAACTGCTTTTCAGCATCGCTCAGCGTTAAGCCCAAACAGCCATAAATTGCCGCAGATGTCATAATCAGGTCGGCCCTAGCGTTCTTTGACGATGCAGTCCTGTCCGCGACCCTTCAGTCGCGTACACAGCGCTGAAGCAGCGTCCTTGGTCGCAAACGCGCCCACTCGTAACCGATAGTAGATCCCGCGTTCGCCCAAATCCGCCTCTTGCACATCAGGCGTGAGGCCCACGATCAGGTCAGGATACGTCGTCCGCAAACGGGCAAAACCAGCAGCGGCCTGCACTTGATCGCGGAAAGCCGCAATCTGAATGACAAATCGCCCATTTGCAGCTGTTTGAGGAGCTGCCGGTGTAGCAGGAACAGCGGCTGGAGGGAGCACTGTTGGTTGCACCGGAGCGGGTTGGCCGCGTGATACCGGTTTCACAGGAACAGGAATAACCGTGTTTCCGCCGTTGTTTGCCCCTGCAGCCGTCTCAGCTTCAGCAGCTGCCGCTGCTTCCGGGTCGGGCACAATCGCAAGCGAGGGTGGCGCCACTTCAAGTGTATCCGGTTTGGGCGCCGGCGTTCGCTCTTCCACCGTCATCGGCTCTTCAGCCTGGGGAAGCAGCTGTTCAACACCGGGCTCAGCCGGGTCTTCGCCATTCATACGGTCATAAATGAGCTTGTCCGTATTGGGGATTTCCATGCCACCTGGCTCATCTGGCGCAACTTTGATGGGAGAGCCGTCGGCCTCGATCACGGGGGGCGCATTACGTGCGCCTTCTTTCATGCCTTGCTGGTAAGCGAGGAAGAGGACCCCACTGAAGAGCAGCACGGCAACAAGAAGACCCAGGAGAACCACGACGGTCCGGCCACCTCCGCCGCCATCAGTGGCGTCATAGGTATGAAATTCGTCCGTGGCTTCGAGCTCATAATGCTCTTCACTGCCGCGACCCATATTCGCCATTCAGCGCATTTCCTCGATAGGCTCCACGCCCAAAACCTCAAGACCTGAAGCGATCACATACCCCGTTGCCCGAATCAATGCGAGCCTCGCAAGCGTAGCATCTCTTTGATCTGGAAGGATAAATCG
This sequence comes from Alphaproteobacteria bacterium, assembly GCA_021775935.1. GTDB lineage: Bacteria > Pseudomonadota > Alphaproteobacteria > Parvibaculales > Parvibaculaceae > Mf105b01. The sequence continues at coordinate 10,890 of JAJFGY010000015.1, read as the reverse complement.
CAAGGCTGGGTTGTCCTTGCCCTTGTTCCAGAGCGCGTGGAAGCTTGACGCCAGCTCAAACAGATAAAACGCGATGCGGTGCGGTTCGTGGGCTTCCGCAGCTGCTTCAATCATCCGGGGAAATTGCAGCATATGCTTGATGAGGCCGAGTTCCGCTTCATCCCTAAGGCAGCTGAGATCTGCCGCAGCCAGGGCTGTATCGCCAATATCGACACCTTTGAGTGCGTCATCTGCGGCGGCATTTCGCAAAACCGAATGGATACGCGCGTGCGCATATTGAACATAGAAAACCGGATTGTCTTTTGACTGCTCCGTGACCTTCGCGAAATCAAAATCGAGCGGCGCATCATTCTTCCGGTTAAGCATCATGAAGCGAACTGCATCTTTGCCAACTTCTTCCACCACATCACGGAGCGTGACGAAGGTGCCGGACCGCTTGGACATTTTAATCGGTTCACCGTCCCGCATCAGCCGGACAAGCTGACAAATTTTGACATCAAGATCAGCGCCACCTTCAGACACGGCGGCGACGGCAGACTTCATCCGTTTAACGGAGCCGCCATGGTCCGCGCCCCAGACAACAATCAGATGCGTATAGCCCCGCTCATACTTATCGAGATGATAGGCAATATCCGGCGCAAAGTAGGTCCAATTGCCATCTGATTTCTTAAGAGCCCGGTCGACATCATCGCCAAAGTTCGTTGAGCGAAAGAGTGTCTGAGGCGTGGCTTCCCAATCATCTGGCGTCTTGCCCTTCGGCGGCTCCAGCACACCAACATAGATAAGGTCTTTGTTTTCCAGCTGCTTGAGCGTCGTTTCAATCTTGCCCGATTGGTGCAAGGCCCGTTCAGAGAAAAAGACCTCATGTTTGATGCCCAAGGCGTCGAGGTCACCCCGGATCAGATCCATCATCGCATCAACGGAGGCGGATCGCACGATGTCGTGCCGGGCCGTTTCATCCATTGCGAGCAATGCGTCACCATGATCCGCGGCGAGCGCTCGGCCAACAGGTACGAGATAGTCACCGGGATACAAGCCTTCGGGGATAGAGCCGATGTCTTCTCCGAGTGCTTCGCGGTAGCGCAGGAATGCACTGTCAGCGAGGACCGCAATCTGGCCCCCGGCATCATTGATGTAATATTCCCGACAGACGTCGAAACTTGCTTTCTCCAGCAGGTTGGCCAACGCGTCTCCAAAAACAGCGCCCCGTGTATGCCCCACATGCATGGGCCCCGTGGGGTTGGCCGACACATACTCGACATTGACCTTTTGCCCCGTGCCCATCTCGCTAACGCCGTAGCTTGTTCTAGCGGCAAGCACGTCTGCAAGCCGCGTCTGCCAGAACGTGTCCCGCACTGTCATATTGATAAAGCCCGGCCCGGCTACGCTCACATCAGTGAAGTGGCCACTGGCGTCAAGCGCCGTAGAAATCAGATCAGCCAGATCGCGTGGTTTCATGCCAGCAGGCTTTGAGAGGACCATTGCCGCATTGGTTGAAATATCGCCATGAGAAGGATCACGCGGCGGCTCAACGGCGACGCGCGAGAGATCCAGATCTGCAGCCAGTGTGCCAGCACTCTGAAGCCCCGCAAGGGCATCAGAAACGATCTCTTCAAAATGGCGGAAAATATTCATGGGTCGGGTCGGTTCTTCATTGTGTGAGCTAGGGGGTGGGAACGCGCCGCACTCTAGAGCATTTTCAGCATAAGTGAATTTACTTATGCGGGTCGAAAATGCGATTTTCTCCGATGCCGCCGCCTCGCCCTTTCCAGCCTCAATAGTGAGTGGAAATCAGCCTTCGGCGTTGAGGTCGAACAATCTCCGGTGTTCGAGGATCGCAAACCGGTCCGTCATGCCAGCGATAAAATCGCAAACCCGTCGGGCCGTCTTAAAGCCTTTCGATCCATCACACCCGCTTTGCCACTCCGATGGCAGGAGCTCCGGCTCCGCATGGAGGATCTCAAACAGGTTTTCCACAATACGCCGCGCTTTGCTGGACATACGGTTGACCCTGTAGTGCCGATACATCCGCTCAAACAGGAATGCTTTCAGGGCAGCATCATTCTCGCGCATCTCACTTGAGAAATCCGCAATGGGGTGATCGAGGGCGCGCACGTCGGCGGATGTCTCCACTCCCGTCGCGGTGATCCGCTTTTTTGTTTCACCGATCAGATCATTGACCATGCGCCCAATGAGCGACCGCACCGCTTCTGAGATGATCCGGCTTTCTTCAATCATCGGGTTCTCGTCAATTGCCTGCCGGAAGACCTCCCCGACGAGAGGCACAGAGAGGACATCCTCAATGGAGAAGAGCCCTGCCCTCAAACCATCATCAATATCGTGATTGTTATAGGCAATGTCATCGGCGAGTGCAGCCACCTGTGCTTCGGCGCACGCGTAGGTTTGGAGTTCCAAGTCCTGGGTCTCGGCATATTCTGCAATAGCGCGGGGCAAATCATCTGCACTGCGAGCGGCTGTCACAACGGGTCCATTATGTTTGACGAGCCCTTCGAGGGTTTCCCATGTAAGATTAAGACCATCGAACGCCGCATAGCGTTCTTCAAGCTTCGTCACGATGCGAAGCGTCTGCGCGTTATGATCAAACCCACCATATTCTGCCATGCAGGTATCAAGTGCACGTTCACCGGCATGTCCAAAGGGCGTGTGGCCCAGATCATGGGCAAGCGCCAAAGCCTCGGCGAGGTCTTCATCCAGACCCAGCACCCGTGCGACGGACCGGGCAATCTGCGCCACTTCCAGGGAATGCGTCAGCCGCGTCCGGAAATAGTCCCCTTCGTGATAGACAAAGACTTGGGTTTTGTATTTTAGCCGCCGAAAGGCGTTGCAATGGATGATCCGGTCCCGATCCCGCTGAAAGGCTGTCCGGGTCGCACTTTCATGTTCGCGGTGAAGACGCCCACGGCTATTTTCAGCTTTTGCGGCAAAGGAGGCCGTTGCAGCCGGGTTGATAATCGCCAAAATTCGCCTCGATACTTGGTTTTTTGTTGATTTAGACCGCTCTAACAGTCCTTTTACCCCTTTGACAATCAGTTTGCTGTACTTACATGGGAAGAAGGAAGAGTTATAATGCTTCCAAACTATCCCCTATTGGCCCCATATCGACCCAAGGGATTTGAGGTATGAGCGAAACACCAACTCTAGAACTGCCCGGCCTTGGCGAACCGATCACGGTTTCTGAGAGTGCGGCAAAGCGTATTGCGGCGATCATGGCAGGCGAAGGCGGCGATACAGTCCTGCGTGTCTCGGTGAACGGTGGTGGGTGTTCAGGTTTCCAATATGCCTTCACGCTGGATGACACACGGCAAGACGATGATCTTGTCCTGGAAAAAGCGGGCGCCACAGTCCTCATCGATAGCGTCAGCCAGATGTATATGGGCGGCGCAGAAATAGACTTTGCTGATGATCTGATTGGTCAGGCTTTCAAGATCAACAATCCAAATGCCACCGCTAATTGTGGGTGCGGAACTTCTTTCTCCGTCTGATTTTTCAAGAAATCATTGCGTGACACATGATAGGTTCGGCCTCAAAAGAACTGAGGCCGAAAGCGATCACGCTCATGAAAATTGCGACATTCAACGTCAACTCAATCAAAGCACGTTTGAACAATCTGCTGCTATGGCTCAAGGAGGCTGAGCCGGACGTCGTATGTCTGCAGGAACTGAAATGCGTGGATGACGCTTTTCCCCGCGAGGAGATAGAAGCGCTGGGCTACAACGTCGCCGTCCATGGGCAAAAGACCTATAACGGTGTCGCAATCCTCTCAAAATTCCCTCTTGAAGATATTCAATCCGGACTGCCCGGTGACGAGAGCGATGAGCAAGCACGATATGTCGAGGCGCTTGTCTTGGCGGGCGAGAATGTTATTCGTGTCGGAGCGATCTACTTGCCGAATGGCAACCCGGTCGATACAGAAAAATATCCCTACAAACTCGGTTGGATGGACCGGCTGACGGTACATGCAAAAAAACTTCTGCAGAACGAAGAAATGCTTGTGCTGGCGGGCGACTACAACGTCATCCCACATGCGGACGATTGTTATGACCCAAAAGCCTGGGTAGACGACGCCCTCTTCAAGCCGGAAACCCGGGAGAAGTTTTTTGAGCTCATGAATCTGGGTTTCACTGATTCATTCCGAGCCTGTCATACAGAGCCCAATCTCTATTCCTTCTGGGATTATCAGCGCGGTGCTTGGCAAAAAGACAATGGCATTCGCATTGATCATCTGTTGCTGTCGCCCCAAGCCGCTGATCGCCTCACAGCCTGCGACATTGACCGCACACCGCGAGGTCGCGAGAAGCCGTCAGATCACACGCCCGTTTGGATTGAGCTCGACATCTGATTGAATGGTCCTGTGCTGACTATCCAAGAGCGCTATCGACCAGTCTTTCCATAAGTGCGCCGCCGCCCCACGACCCCAGCGGGATCAGCAAAAAGAGAGAAAAACGTGCAAAACCGCCGGGCGCAATGGGCCAGGCATGAACGTCGCTCACCTCTTTCGAATACATGAGTAAGCCTGCAAGGTCCTGCCCCGCGCCTGGTTTGCTCTCTCTGAGCGCAGCGCGTGCTGCAGGAATGCGCGCGTGACACCAGGCCGCTTCCTTGATCTTTTCTTTCTGAATGCGCTCACGAAGCGCCCAAACGGGAAGGAACAGTCCCATGAGTGCTGCAACAACTCCATAGAGTGTGATCGACCCCACCAAAATCAGGTACCGGTCTACAATCGCGACAAACGCAAATGGAGCCACAAACCCGATCAGAATGGCGGCGTTTGAGAGACCTTGATTTGTAAATGGCATGTAACGTCCAAGGTCCGTCAGTTCAATTGAAGTGATTTCGCGGGAGAGTTCCCAAAAGCGCACAGAGTCAGAGATGATCGCGTGCAGGAGGAGCGAGAAAGCCACACCCAGAAACGGTCCGACGATGCGGTGCACATAGACCTCTGGTGACCATAACGCCGGATTGAAGGCATCATAATTCCCGACGATTGGAAACTCGAGGATCGGCGCAAACACAGCAAATGAGAACCCTGACAAAGCAACAAGGAGAAGGCGGCCTGTGCCGTAATTGCCCAACGCGGATGCAACCTGGTCAATCCCTTCACGAGGAACCTCAGGAAGCAGGCGCAATTCGCTGATGGTTCTGCGCGTTCGGTTTTCGTGCGCAGCCATAGCAGCCACATTGAAAAAGAGAAGTTCGCCGAGGATCAGCATCAATCCCAACTCAACAAGAAAGGTCTCCAATTCCTGGCCTGATCGCTCCAGGAACAAACGGCCCGAAGCCCCCTCAACCGCAAGGACAATGATCGTCCAAACCGTGCTGAAAATGATGCCGCCCCATAAGGGTGTTAACCCCATCCGAGCCAACAGACGCTGAGCCGTGGATGTTCTCACCAAATTACCCAGGTTCCAGTTTGTACCAGTCATGATGTTTCTTCCGTTCCAGGCATCAGCCTGACACCAGGCCGCAAATTTTTATAGGTGAGAGTACGATGATCTGCCGGGTTTGGCCCAGGACTAGCAACGACCAGAACGTCTGAGGCAATGGGACCAAAGTCTGCTCTGAAATGGACAGAACTTTTTACAACAAGGATGTCTTGCTTGGCTGGCTCTACGCCAAGATGGATAAACATGGCCTGATCGGCACACTGAACCTTTTTCGACCCAACAACAATTTTGACGCCACCTACCTCCAGCAGCGCCGTGGGCCCGAGGGACAAACGCGCCCCATCATAATAAGGCCCGGTCGCGTCGACCTCGCCATCTGATAGCCGTAAAACGCGGAATGTCTCTGCGACGGGCGTTTCGTCTGGAGCGCCTCCTGTATGGGCGCCTAGTTCCAAGCGGACGTCGGTGCCCTCACCTGCTTCATGTGCTGCCGCCGCGGATCCCGGATCAAAAAGAACACCCAGGGCCGCTCCAGAGACTTTCTTGGCCATGAGGGATTTCAGGATACCTACGGTATCCCCATTGCCGCCTGCGCCGGGGTTGTCCTGGGTGTCGGCCATAACGATGGGTTGGCCAGATGGGCCCGCGCTCAGCGCATGAGAAATGGCTGCATCCGGTGTCCAGATCTTGGCGGAAAAATCTGCTTCGTGGGATTCAACATCTTGCAGCAGGTGATCGACCAGCGTCTGCGCCAATGCAGGCGTTTCCGCATAGGAAAAAACAGAGGGTCCGCACTCTCCTATATCTGCCGGAGAAAAACCGGTCGCAAATGAGGCACCGAGAATGTAGCCGCTATCTCGAGAGGTTCCATCAAGCGCCGCTAGGTCGACATAGAGCGACGCTGCGGGGTCAACAAGCGTGCAGCTACCCGTTAAAGGAATGAGAAAGTCTGCCTTGTGAAAGGCTTTGGCGGGACGAAGCTCTTCTCGCACCATACGATCCAACACCCGCGCGGTACGCCGGCCAGTCTCGGCCATGTCTACATGCGGATAGGTGCGGTAAGCAGTGAGAAAGTCTGCCGCATCCACCATCGCGGTCGTCACATTTGCATGAAGATCCAGACTGGCAACCAGAAATAGGTCAGGACCGATAACATCGCGGACGGATTGTAACAGGGCGCCTTCTCCATCCTCCAGATGTTCAGTCACCATGGCTCCATGCAGATCGAGATAGACAGCGTCAACCATCCCAACCACATCCACCAGCCGGCTGAGAATGAAATTGCTCACCTGTTCAAAGGCATGCTGAGTAACAGGACCCGAGGGCGTTGCATGGCACCAGGCAAGGGGCTCAAATGAATGGCCAAGCGCCTGGGCCTCAGAGACGAAACCTCCAAGCGGAATGTTCATTCCCCGACAGGCTGTCAAAAGTGGGGGGCCGGACTGAAACCCCGGCCAGCTGTCCGCCTGTTCAAAGGCGGCCCAGTCCGCCTTCATTGGTGCGAACGTGTTCGTCTCGTGTTGGAAACCACCGACCGCAATCTTCATGCATGTATCCCCTCAAGGCGCTAGGATACAGATAAGCAGATATTAAATCGAGTGAGGAAGCCGCATGATCAGAATCACATTTTGCCTAACCAAACGCGATGATCTGAGCCTTGATGAGTTTCAAGACTATTGGCTCAATAAACACGCCCCGCTGGTGAAATCTGTTTCAGAGGACCTGCGGATCAAAAAATATGTCCAACTGCATACACGGACCTGGGCAGAGAATGATGGTGCCCGAGCGTCCCGTGCGGGATCGCTAGAGACGGCTCCCGCAATTTATGACGGCGTGGCGGAACTCTGGTGGGAAAGCCTAGAGGATTTGCGTGCTGCCGTCGCAACCGACGAAGGTCAGAAAGCGGGCGTGATCCTGCTCAAGGATGAGGCCAAGTTCATCGACTTCTCACGGTCGCCACTTTGGTACGGCGAAGAACACCATATTATCTGACGGACGGCCTACCGCTTGTCATTGGCATTGATCCAGAGTTGTGCCTGCAGGCGACCTTCCGCCCGTTGGTTTGCATCGATGTACCGTTTGGTCGCATCAAACACCTCGGAAACATTGTCGCGGTTCGACGTATCTGAATAGCGTTGTGCAAGATCCATATACATGGCCGCCTTGACGGGTTCCTCAACCACGCCATCGCCCTTCGCATAAATTTCAGCGAGAAGTAAATAGGTCGGTACATAGAATTTGTTTGCTGAAAGCGACAACCAGCGAAGGCCTTCCGCGCGATCTCGCGCGACGCCCTGACCCTCCCGGTGCATTACGCCAAGATAGTATTGTGCCTCGCCGCTGAACTGGAGAGCGGCCTTGTCGAACCACTTGATTGCTTCCAGGTAGTTCTGATCGATTTCGGCCTCTTCATCGCCATTGTAATAGTAGAGCGCGGTCTGAATTTGCGCATCCGAGTGCCCTCTCTGGGCAGCCTGAAGAAAATACGGGAACGCCAGACGGTCAGATTTTGTGAGACCATTGCCGGACTTATACATGTGGCCAACCAGAAACGCAGCGATGACGTTGCCATTTTCGGCATCGACCTTCCACTCTTCTGCAGCGGACGCAGGGTCTCCCGATTGATATAGCTCTAGGCCACGATCAAAATCTGCAAATGCGGCAGTGGTCGATAGTGACAAAAAGGCTAGCGTTTGAATGAGTGTGGAGTTTAGAAAGCTACGCGGCATGGAATACTCTCAGCTGGAATGTCTTTGGCGATAGTAGCGAATTCTTGGCGGCGACGCTCTTGCAATCGCCCAGGTGGTAAACAGCCCGATCTTATCGGCACAGGCTGAATATCGCCTGAATTACGTTGAATCCTCAAACGGCAATGGCATTTTGTCACATAAAACCGGCGCCTTTCTGCCATTGACGCGAGCTTCCAGCCGCGCCAACATCCTCCCAACAAAGCAAAACAACACGATCAGGGAGCAAGAGAATGAAAGCGGCAGTGCTACGCGAAGTGGGAAAACCACTTCAGATTGAAGATGTTCAAATAAACAAGCCGGGCCCCCACGAAGTGCTCATTCGCACAGCGGCGGCGGGTGTCTGTCATTCCGACTTACATTTTGTGAACGGAACCTACCCCTACCCGCTTCCAGCGGTGCTGGGCCATGAGTCGGCCGGCGTTGTTGAGCAAATCGGATCAGAAGTCCGCACCGTTGCCGTCGGAGATCATGTCATCACCTGTCTGAGCGCATTCTGTGGCCACTGCGAACATTGCCTTACCGGGCATATGTCTCGGTGCCCGGGAACAGAAACACAGCGCGGTCCTGATGATGAGCCTCGTCTCGCCAATGCGGCTGACCCGATGTATCAGTTCCTGAACCTCTCCTCTTTCGCCGAACAGATGCTTATTCATGAGCATGCTTGCACCAAAATCCGCAAAGACATGCCGATGGATGTGGCCGCTCTGATCGGCTGTTCAGTTACCACCGGTGTTGGCGCCATTGCTAATACTGCAAATGTGCGCCCCGGCGAAACAGTCGCGGTCATTGGCTGTGGCGGTGTTGGCCTTGCCGCCATCAATGGTGCTGCCATTGCTGGTGCTGGACGGATCATTGCGGTTGATATGCAGGGCTCCAAGCTCAATCTTGCCAAAGAGTTCGGCGCGACAGATGTTGTCGATGCCTCGCAGGGCGATCCTGTCGGTCAGGTGATAGAGATGACTGGTGGTGGCGTTCATCATGCGCTTGAAGCAATTGGCCTCAAGGTAACGACGGAACAGGCATTCAAGATGCTCGCCCGTGGTGGCACGGCGACAGTTATTGGCATGATCCCGCTGGGCACCAATATTGAGCTTCACGGCGCGGACTTCCTGGCTGAAAAGAAGATCCAGGGATCGCTGATGGGGTCCAACCGCTTCCCGGTTGATATGCCACGCTATGTGGACTTCTACATGGCAGGAAAACTCAAGCTCGACAATATGATCTCACAACGCATCAAACTTGCAGACGTGAATGATGCATTTGCAGAGTTGGAGCGCGGTGAGCTCGCCCGTTCTGTGATCATGTTTGACTAAACAAAACCAACAAGCTGATGTGAGGGCGGTCTTCGGGCCGCCCTTTTCATTTGAGCTGATGCAGAAGGGCCAGATATTTCATAGAAAATGCCAGTTGATCGAGGGAAGCTGTGTCGTTCCACGTCGCGGAGACACAATATCGAGTTCCGTCATGAGCGACCAGACCTGTCGTCAAGTTAACAACACCAGCATCGCTCCCACCTTTGTAGGCCACCGTGCTCCAGTCTTCCTTGCGCGCAAGCCCCGGATTGATCTGCAAGACATCCACGCTATGCAGATCGTCCATCAATCCGCAAAGTTCCTGAGTGGAAAAAAACCACTCAATCTGAAGCAACGGGTCGGTATTGAGTTCACTGACCCGAGGTACCCCAAGACCTTTGAGGCTGGATGAAATCCGACTGCGTTCATCATAAGAACCATCGACATATTGCGCGCGTGTTTCCGGCATATCCAGCCGCTTTAGTTGGAAAAACTCACGGGTTGTCATAAAGGGCCGATTGCGTGGGCTGATGGTTTCGACGCTATTGCGGGTTACCAAATCAATCAGGGCATCCGTCGCCGTATTGTCACTCACCGATATCATCAGGCTGGCGAGCGTATGAAGTGTGATGGGCGCACCGACAGGCCAAGCTTGGAGCTGTCCTGAGGGCACGCTCCGCCACTCTTCCTTCATGTCGACGACTTGGTCCCACTCAAGTTTCCCGGCACCAATAAGCTGGTTCAAGGCTTTTAGAACAGCAAGCTTGAACGCCGACCCAACAGCCATGGGCGCTTCCCCGTTCAAATCGCCAATCACTTCGCCGTTTCGGGTTACATGCACCGAACTCGATCCCGGCAATTCAGAGAACGCGTCAATCGCGGCATCCAACGAAGCGGAATAGACCACCGGTGGATCAATCAGGATAGACGTAATCAAACCCTCAGCGTCTATCTTCATGTCAAAGTGGAGCTCACCGCGCTCAAAGATCGCGGCGCAGCGCTCGCCACAAGGTGGAACGGCCTGTAAGGCCCCAAGTTCCTGGTTCAATTCCTCAACAAGGTGTGGCACAGCAGAGGCCAGCCCCTGATTGGCAAACCATCCTTTTTCAACCGTCTCCCCGGAAAACAAGCGTTCCGCCGCCTTCTCCGGCGTCGGTGTTTCCGCCATTGCCGGATTTCCACACAAAACGACCGTCCAAAAAATCGAGCTTACCCAGATAGACCGCATAAAACCTCACTTTTTTGCCAGAAGTGCCTGTCCCAAAAGAAGTGTAACAGTGTGTTTCACGCGCTTGAAGCACATCGTTGGAACGCATAGCTCCTAAGGGTCACGGGATTTCGTGACGTTTACGAAAGGAGACACACATGTCCTACGCCTCGGATGCTTCCGGTTCCCAGAACGGGTTCGGTTTGGAGAGGCTCGATGACCTGCCGAAAGGTGCC
>JAJFGY010000140.1 GCA_021775935.1 Alphaproteobacteria bacterium | reverse complement strand
TGCAATATGTCGATCAGGGCGGATGAGAAAAGCGCCTTGATTGGAGAAGCAGGTCACCTTCGCCCACGTTTCCTTAAAGTCGAAATCAACAGTGTCGATAAGAAGTTTGATCGGCACGTCAACAGAGGCGAGGACATCCATCCACTTCCCGCCGTCTGGCCCTGCCAGAAGCGTGAACCTGTCCATGGGCAGGAGTGACAAAAGGGAAACTTCCTGGCCGTCATGGCAGACCCAGCGATGGGGCGCAGAAGCGCCAGCTTGGTTCGAAGGAATATAGTGCCTGATATTGAGCGGCTCGGTAGTCATGATGGTTGCAGGCGTTTTCACTGCACTCGACCTGTAGCGGTATCCCAGTTGCAGATTGAGGCTGTCAAAATGTGGACGTTGAGCTTCAATTGCATCGGCAAGGTCCGTACTCTGCGTAGGTGCTTTGCTGATCGCATCAAAATGGCTGCGTGTCTGCTCGGGGTCAGGGCCATAAAGAGCCGCAAAAAGTTCGAAGAGCTTTGCAGAATTCTCGAGGCTCTGTTCAGTGTTGACCTGCGCGACCGGGCGGCGCTCATCTTCATAGGTGTCTAACAGGCGCGGGTCAGCCCAACCATTTTCAACGGCCGCAATTTTCCAGGCGATGTTTTGTGCATCGCCAATCCCGGTATTAAGGCCAAGACCGCCAGTGGGAGGAAAGCGATGTGCTGCGTCGCCGATGAGAAACACGCGTCCCTGTCCATAGCGCTCTGCAACCTGCGCACACATGCTCCAGGGACCGACGTTTTTTATCTCAATGTCTGAAAGAGGTTTTCCAACGGCCTTTTCCACAAGCGCGATACAGGTCGCATCATCAAAAACATCAGGCGATGTCGTGGCGGGATCAAAGGCATGCATCAGAACCCAGGTTTTTCCTAGGTCGTATGCAATGAGGGCGCCCTGGGCGTCCGGCTCGAAAAGGAAATAGAGAATTCCTGGCTTGTCTTTGACGAAAGGACGCAGGTCTGCTTCGAAGTGGATCATCATATTATGCTGAAGGTCTGCAGGGCCCTCCAGCGCAATGCCCAATGCAGACCTCAAGCGGGAGTTTGCGCCGTCCGCCGCGAGCACATAGTGGCTCTTGATGATCTGATCCTGTCCGTCGTGAAGGGTGATCGAGGTCACAGCTTCACTCTGTGTTTGCTGCACCGACGTGCAGTCGGCCCCTCGCAGGAGCGTCACCAGATCGCAGTCCGCCAACTGGCGTTCAAGCAGCGCCTCAAAGTCAGGTTGTGCGATATTGGTCAGTGGATAAGGGGTGAGGTCCTTCACATCATCTTGCTGCCGCTCATAAGGAAGGTTCCCGAACTGTGTGCCCGTCAGTGTTGAAACAAACCGCACCCATCCGGCCTTATCCGCAGGTGCCCCGGTTGCACGAACGCTTTCTGCAGAAAGGCCGGCAGCCTCGCAGATTTCAAGTGTCCGAGAATTGACCGCATGAGCCTTCGGCGCCGTCATACGTTCAAGGCGTCGATCGACGACAATGGAACTCACACCCTGCCGGGCGAGCAGAAGGGCCGCCATCTGGCCGACCGGCCCAGCACCAACAATAAGAACTTGCGTTTCCAACATCACAACCTCAAAATGAGAGAACTCTCAAAAATGAGAGATATGTCAAAAAGGAGCCGTTGTCAAATCGCGCTGATGCGAGAAGTTTGATAGGCTCCCACGAACGATAAAGGAGCGCGCCCGGTGCCAACACGAGGCCATTTTCGAGATCTGGGCAAAGGCCTGCCTAAACGCGACCGAACGCGGTTGGCGCTCATCGATAGCGCGGTTGACGTTATTGGCGCCAAAGGCATGGAGCTCGCCAAAATCAGCGATATCACTGAGCACGCCGAGCTTGCCAACGGAACATTTTACAATCATTTCGCCGACAAGGATGAAATCCTTCAGGAAGCGGCCTATCAGGTCGCAACTGAGATGACGCGCGAGATTGATGAGGAAATGCAGTCTGTGGAAAGCGCTGTTGCACGTATAGTCATCGCGACAACGCAGGCAATCCGGTTGTCCGTAGAAGGGGGAACCTGGGGTGCGGTCATTGTCGGTGCGCTTCAGCATTTGCCGTCGGTTCGCCGTGATCTCCTGCAATTTCTCAGAGCTGACCTGCAGAAAGGCCTTGAACAGGGTGTTTTTGACATTGAGTTAGACGAGTTTTTTTTGGACCAGGTGGCAGGTCTGATCAGCGTCGGGATGCGAACTCAAATCGAAATGGGGGCAGACCCGGATAAAACCGCACGAACCTGCGAAAATGTTCTGCGGCTCTGCGGTCTGACACGAACCAAAGCTCAGAAAGCGGTTTTGACCAATACGCCGAGCTAGCTCACCGGTCCCCAAGACGATTGTGTGCAATCTGCGCACTGCCTACGATGCCGGACACTGGTCAACAGGGACCGGATGGGAGAAGCCATATGCGCCACTGGATTGAGATCGACCGGCTGAGGTTTGCGTTCGTAGCCCTCTTTGCCGTTGGCTTGTTAAGTCCCACAGGAGCTGCCGCCGAAGAGCTGAAATATGTGGATGCCAATGGCATCACTTTCGCCTATCTCGAAGAAGGCGAAGGACCGCTTGTGCTGCTGTTTCACGGGTATCCGGAGACCGCACGAAGCTGGGGCGCTGTTCAATCGCAGATCGCAGGTGCAGGCTATCGGGTCGTTGCACCGTTTACCCGCGGCTATCCACCGACATCTTTCAGCGAGGCGGGCGACTATAGCGTCCGTGCGCTGGGTGAAGACGCCATCGCCCTCATTGGCGCTCTCGGTGAAGAAAAGGCAATCCTGATCGGTCATGATTGGGGAGCATCAACCGTATACGAAGCGGCGACGGCTGATCCCTCGAAAGTCGCGAAGCTCGTGGCCCTCTCGGTGCCGCACGCCCGCGCGGTTGCTGACGACCCATCCATTTTCCTCGAAGCACCACACTTTCTCTATTATCAACTGCCCTTCATTCGGCAGTGGGTGGCAATGAATGATTTCTCACATATTGATGGGATTTATCAGGCATGGGCCCCAACATTTGACGTGCCCGAGGCTGAACTGATCGACATCAAAGAGGCAATGGGCAAGCCGGGCGCTGTGGATGGAATTCTAGGCTATTATTGGTCGCTGTTTGATGGAGAGGTGAACGATGGGCGCGCCTCGTCAGCTCAGACGGACATCCTTGTTCCGACATTGGTGATTGCAGGAGATGCAGACGGTGCTGTGAGCATTGATCGCTATGCACTTGCAGAACCTGCTTTCACGAACGGCTATCAGTTTGAGGCCTTAAACGACATCGGCCACTTTCCCCAGCTTGAAGCACCGGAAAAAGTGGCCGATCTCATTATCGAATTTCTAAAAGACTAGCTCGCGAGTTTCACATCCATCGTGACGCGCAGCTCTTTCTTCAGGAACTTGCCGCTGGCATTCCGGGGCAGAGGGTCTGCCTGTGTCCAGATATAGCGAGGGATCTTGTAGGCAGCGAGTTTCTCTTTGCAAAAAGCCCGCAGCTCTTCAGCTGAGATGGAGGCTCCCTTGGCAGGCACGATCACGGCCCCCACTTCTTCGCCAAGCCGGTCATCGGGCACGCCAAAAACGACGCATTCTGCAACCGCATCATGCTCAAAGATGGCGCTCTCAACTTCAGAGCAGAAGACATTCTCACCCCCCCGAAGAACCATGTCTTTGGCGCGATCGACGATGAAGATAAACCCGTCTTCATCAATCTTTACAATGTCACCGGTGCGAAGCCACCCATCCTGAATGGCCTCAGCTGTCGCTTCTTCCCGGTTGAGGTATCCCTTAATGACCGGAGCACCGCGAACACAGAGCTCGCCTGCTTCGCCAGGTTTTACTTCGTCACCATTTGCATCGATGCATTTGGTTTCAAAGACAGGCATGGCGCGTCCAGCACTGGCTGGCTTGTCGACAAAATAGTCGGCGCCCACAGATGTGATGATGCCGCAGGTTTCGGTCATGCCATAACCGGTTGAGGGCCGGGCATTTTCCATTGTGCTGTCAAGCTTGCCTACGAGGTCAGGTTGCAGCTGTGCGCCACCGCCACCAATCGAAATCATGGTTGATGTATCGGTTGTCGCAAAATCAGGATGGGCGATGATCTCGCGAGACATGACGGGCACACCGCTCAAGTGAGTGATCTTTTCAGCTTCGATCAAACGAAGCGCTTCACCCGCATCCCACCGGTACATGTGGACAAGCTTGCCGCCGGTGACTGTTGCAGCATGTGCGACGCAATTGTTGGCCGTCACGTGGAAGAGCGGTGTTGCGACCAGCGCCGTCATGGCAGCTGGTTCAGCGCTCTGAAGTTCTTTGACCGCGTCTTCGCCCTGCACCATGGCAAGGGCGAGCCCTTGGGTTTGCGCAGAGAAGGCGATGTTTAGAATATTGTTGACGCAACCGCGATGGGTAAGCTGGGCTCCCTTCGGACGACCGGTCGTGCCTGATGTATAGAAGATGCAGGCATCATCATCGGGTGCGATGGTGACGTCAGGCATGTTCGGGGCTGTTGCCTTAACCTCTGACCAGGGCACAACACCCTCAGTACCTTGCAGGGCGTCAGGCAGGCGAACGCCGGCTACTTTCACGTCAGGGAATGCATCACGTACCTGAATAAACCGCTCGAGCCGTTCTCCGTCTGCGATCAGGATCTTCACGTTGGAATCTTCCAGCCCGTATTTCATCTCATCAGGAACCCACCAGGCATTCATGCCGACGGCGACGGCACCGATAGAGATGATCGCCCAATAAGCAAGCATCCATTCGGGATAGTTCCGCATCGCTATCGCGACCCGGTCGTGTTGGCCAATGCCCTGAGCGGTAAGCCAGGCGGCGATGGCATTCACTTCATTATGGGCTTGCGTATAGGTCCAGCGTTCGTCCTGATAGACAAGATGGTCTTTGTCACCATGGGCAGCCGTCATCAACCAGATGTCTCTCAGGCTAGCTGGCGCATGCTTGAATGTTTTGATGGTGCGTCCGAGCGCTTCAACAGTATCAACCTCGAACATTTGTCCTGGCTGCGTCAGTTCAGTCCACGCAGCATCCAATTCTTTATACATATTCTGGAAACCTCCCCAGGTTTTCGTTTCCTCATCGATACCCGGAATTGGAAGCAAAAACAACGGGATCACGTAAAAGAGACGCCAAGAAACCTGAAAAGGCGAGAGGGTTAACCTCTCGCCTCTCCCTCTTCAGGCGGGAGCCAGCCACACTTGTTGTGAACTTAAGCGTTCAGGGCAAATTCCTGATAGAGGACGCCACCCTCGTAGAGCTTGGAAATGCTTAACCGAGCTGCAACAGATGGGGTGTAGGGACCGAATAGGGGGGTGCCCGATCCGTAGAACACAGGGGCACGTTTCAGGCGTAATATGTCCACACGGCCTGCCGAGAGCAGCCAGCCCGCGAAATCGCCACCCCCACACAGATAGAGAGGGCCAGCGCTTGTTGCCCGCAGCCGATCAGTTGTCTTTAAGGCATCGGTGCGAACGATTTCCACATCAGCTGTCTCTGGAAGAAGAATGCTGCTTGAAAACACGAAGGTGCGCTGAGCCGGGTAGGGGTTTGCACCCGGCGCCAGCCCATGAGCATAGCCAAATTCATAGGTCCGGCGGCCCATAAGGGCACAGGCATAGGTCTCCATCCGCTCAAGATAGTCTTGAACGACGGGGCCCGAGTGAGGGAAAAGGGACACGTCGTCAGACGCACCACAGATAAAGCCGTCAGCCGAAACGGCGACGTCATAGATGATGGGTTGCATGAAAGCTCCAAGGAACAGTAGGCAGGCGACAGTAGGCCAGAAAAACCGGTAGTCCGACGGCCGGACCCGGTTTGTGAAAATGTCTGGTGCTTACTTGATCAACGTCAGAGCGCTCCTGTGATGGACGGTCAGTCTATCACGGCCAGCCTTGAACGCCAGCGCAGAGGAATGTTTGAGGCCTAAGCTTCCCGAACGGCTTCTTCAGTCCAATAGCGAATTTTGTCCAGCAGCTGGTCAATGGCAACCGGCTTTGCAAGGTAATCGTTCATGCCGGCATCAAGGCAGCGTTCGCGGTCACCAGCCATGGCGCTGGCAGTAATCGCGATGATTGGAACACTGGCAATATCACCACCAAGCTTACGGATCCGTTTTGTTGCTTCAATGCCGTCCATATGAACCATCTGAACATCCATCAGCACCAGATCATAGGGAAGGGAGCGCGCAGCCGTTACAGCTTCGCGACCATCACCAACGGTATCGATGGTCATGGGTCGTCCTTCCAGTGCGCTCTGAATGAACTTCAAATTGGTTGGGTTGTCATCTGCCAACAGAATACGACAGCCTGATCCTTCACCAGAAGGCTTTTTCCGGGGCGCGGGTGTCTTGGGTTTTTCGGCAGCCTTGGTGGTCTGCTTTGCCGTCGGCAGGTCTTCAAAAAAGCGATTGAGCGTGTTGATCAAGCGGCGCTGACTGATCGGTTTGGGAGCAATGGCGTCAAATCCCCATTCTTCCGCCTGGCTTGCGGTCGCAATACCTGACGAAGACAGGATGAGGTTAACCGGCTCGACCCCGGTATCTTCTTTCAACTGCGCGGCAAGTTGAACGCCATCCATACCCGGCATCATGTGATCAATGATGATGCTATCGAAGGGTTTGCCTTTTTCCTGTGCAGCAAGAATGGTGTCGCGCGCCTTGGTCGGGTCTTCGACCGTTTCGACACGGCAGCCATAGGCGGCGAGCATCAGGCCAATCACCCGCAGGTTAACCGCATTGTCATCGACAACCAGCAGCCGTCGTCCCCGGAGTGTTTGTGCGTCGCTTGCGTCTAGATAGCGCTCATCGCCATCATCAGCCGCGAGAACGATCCGGGCTTTGAAAATACTTCCTTTGCCCGGCTCGCTCTGGACTTCAAGCGTTCCGTCCATAAGCTCAACCAGGTCATGACAAATCGAGAGGCCAAGGCCTGTGCCGCCAAATTCGCGGGTTGTGGAAACATCAGCCTGGGTAAAGCGTTCAAAGAGTTGTGCTTGTTGTTCAGCTGAAATGCCCATCCCGGTGTCGCTGACACTAAACAGGACAGCGACTTTGTCGCCCGGAAGACGATCTTCAAGCCGGACTTCCAGCGAGATGCCGCCATCTTCGGTGAACTTAATGGCATTGCCGATCAGGTTGACCAGTATTTGTCGAATGCGGCCCTGGTCACCGATCAGGGAAACCGGGATATTCGGGTCAACATAGGACGCGATCTCAAGGTCTTTGGATTGCGCGCGAACTGACATAAGCGCCATCACGCTGCGAATGAGGCGCTCGATGTTTACTTCTGTTTCATCAAGGTCAAGCGCACCGGCCTCAATCTTCGAGACATCGAGCACATCGTTCAGGATGGACAGAAGAGACTCACCGCTTTCAGCAACTGTCTCGACATAATCAGTCTGGCGCTCATCAAGGTCTGTGTCTTTCAGCAGACTGGCAAAGCCTAGAACGGCATTGAGCGGTGTCCGGATTTCGTGGCTCATGTTCGCAAGGAACTGTGATTTCGCCCGCGACGCGGCTTCCGCCTCCTTATTGGCATCTTTAAGTTCTTGCTGGCGGACGAGTTCATCGGTCATGTCGATGGACGTGCCGACCCAGCGATCACCGCTCATCGGACGATGCGTGATAAGCAGGGTTCGTCCATCAGGCATCGCCGTCTTCAATGGCTCGCCCGACAAAAGAAGGTCAACGGCAGCGTCTGCAAGTGCATCAAGGTCGTCTTCGGCAGTGTATTTTGTAATGCTGACAAGCGAGGCAAGCATGCCGTCCTTAAACGTGCCGCCCGCCTCAATCGCCTCGTACCAATCCTTGAAATCTGTGCGTGCCTGAGCATTTGCGTACAGCACCCGGAACTCGCTGTCATAGACTGCAAATCCATCATCCAGCGCTTCGATGGCTTCTGCGAACAAAGCCTCAATATCGCTGGTCTGAGCGTCGTTTTCGCTCTGTTTTGCTACTGCGTCGCCCATCTCACTCTCCACCGAAAAATCGCAGTCTGCATTTAGTCAGTACAAGGTTAAAAATTTGAGAATTCGGTGAAACTATGACTTTATGAGGGGAGATTGGGTCTCAAGATGCCTCTATCTGGTCGGTGTCGCAGTCATTCTGTCCCCCAAGCTCACAAGAGATCTGTGTCAGATATCACTTCGACGAGTGCGGGGCCGTCATGCGCCAGGGCTTCCTGGATTGCCTCGGCAAGATCGACTTTGTCCGTCACTTTGATGCCATGCCCGCCACAGAGCCGCGCATAAGCAGCAAAACTCGGATTGTGGAGTTTGGTTTGCCAGACCGGCCATTCGCCGGCTTTTTGCTCTTTGGAGATCTTTCCGAGTTCGGAATTATTAAGCAGGATATGAGTGATGTTCATGCCGTATTTCACCGCCGTTGTGAACTCCGCCATATATTGCCCAAAGCCACCATCGCCTGAGACGGAGACGACAGGTCGTCCCGAAAATTCTTCAAAATCTTGAACCGCAGCCCAGGCGCCCATGGCGGCAGGGAAGGAGAAGCCAATAGAGCCCAGATATCCAGACATCAGCACATCCTGATGCGTGCATTCAAAGTAGCGCCCAAATGAATAGGTATTGTTGCCCACATCAACGGCGATGACAGCGTCGTCAGGGACCAGGTCGGTGAGCGTTGCAAATATGCTTGCGGAGTTCAGGCCATCGCCGCGATCATCCTGGGCCCGGCTTTTCTTTTCATCGCGCCAAATCTTCCAGCGCTCTGCCACTTCACCGGTCTGATCTTCAGCGGTCAGTTTTGTAGGCAACCCTTCTTCGAGGGCGGCGAGCGTTTGTCCAATATCGCCCAAGACCGGACAGTCAACCGGGTGGGTCTTACCCAGGTGCATGGGATCAAAGTCGACTTGAACAATCGGCTTTGATTTCTCAATGCCGGTATGGTCGGAAAATGAGCTGCCCAGCGCGATCAAGAGATCTGCTTCATTCATGAACCAGCTGGCAATGGGTGTGCCCGAACGGCCAAGAACGCCGGCACCGCAGGGATGCTTGTCGGAGATGAGCCCTTTGGCTTTGAAGGTTGTCAGAACCGGTGCTTTTAAGCGCTCTGCAAAGGCAATGACGGCGTCAGATGCATCGCGCGCGCCATAGCCCGCAATGATGACAGGGCGCTTTGCTTTGGAAATCAGGTCAAGCGCCTGCGCGATAGAAGCCGCAGACGGTGTAACAGCCAGGTCGCCAAGCCGGCCTTCGGGTGTGCCCGCTTCAACAGCATCATCTGCTGGAAGGGTCTGAACATCATCTGGGAAAATGAGATGGGACACATCCCGATTAAGGATGGCGCTGCGGCAGGCAAGCGTCATGAGTTCTGCATGTTTCGACGAATGCAACACGGTCTGGGAAAAATTGGCGACACTCTCAAAGGCAGAGGCCAGATCAATTTCCTGGAACGAGCCTGGGCCCAGCACCTGAACATTCACCTGACCGGTCAGGGCGAGTGCCGGTGCCCGGTCAACTTTGGCGTCCCACAATCCGGTGAGGAGGTTGGTTGCGCCGGGGCCAGCAATTGCAAGGCATGCGGCGGGCTTGCCGGAGAGTTTTGCGTATCCAGAGCAGGCAAAGGCGGCGGCACCTTCATGACGGATGCCGATATAGCCAATCTCGCCATCGCGCTCTTTGATACGGAGTGCTTCTGCGACCCCCAGGTTGGAGTGTCCCACCATGCCGAAGACCCGCTTCACGCCCCAATTGACCATCGTGTCGGCCATCACATGAGAAATGGTGCGCGGACTTTGAGGCTCTGCGGGAACTTCCACATAAATACCGTCCGCCCGCACATCAACCGGATACATTTCTTGGCCAGAATCTTCGTGTCCTCCAGGAGGCTTGCCGGTAAGCGGGTCAAAGTCCCAGCCATGCCAGGGACACCGCAACCAACACTGGCCGTCAATCCCGTCTTCAATGGACCCTTCGCCAAGCGGTCCGCCCTGATGGGGACAGCGATTGTCCATTGCCGCATACTGACCATCAAAATGCGTAAGAGCGAGGGACAGGGTCCCAGCGGTTACCGTCATCACACGGCCCGCAGCGAGGTCGTCTGTTTCGGCCACTTTGATCCAGCTTGTTTCAGCCGCATTTTTGTTGGATTGATCAGATGGCATGTTTCGCTCCCAGCAGGCTTATGGCTCCCAGTACGTTTCTGAGGCTTGTCGTGGCATTGGACGGGATGTCAGTATGAGCGTCAAATCACACTTACTCGGGAACACGTTACCTTGACCTATGATCAATTCACTTTGCCGACATCACCGAGCGATCAGTGTCCGGTGGTCCACCGGTGGCGCGGCGAGGGTAGCCCCCGCGCCGTTCTGGTCATTGCCCACGGCATGGGAGAGCATGCGCTGCGCTATGCGCGTTTGGCCGAGGCGATGAACAACGCCGGATTTGTGGTCTACGCAAACGATCATCGCGGCCATGGGGCAACTGTCCCAGATGCATCCCAGCTTGGAGAATATGGCGAGGCAGGGTGGTATGGTCTGGTGGAAGATGAGAAAGCGGTGATTGCGCGCGTGCGGGAAGATTATCCGGGCCTGCCCGTTATCCTGATGGGCCATTCCATGGGCTCGATGGTGGTGCAGCATCTTCTGACCGAAGCAAGCGACCTCATAGATGCAGCTGCATTGAGTGGCACAACTGCGGTTGATGTGATGGCCGCTGCTGTAGCTGACCCGGACACCGATGTGTTTGAAGCCATGAACGCAGCCTTTGCCCCCACCCGGACAGAGTCTGATTGGCTAAGCCGGGACGACGCGGAAGTGGATAAATATGTAGCTGATCCGCTCTGTGGCTTCACTGTTTCAGATGCCTCGACGGCGTCGCTTGGCGAAGCAGGAATTGCCTATTCCACGCCGGAGGCCATCGGCCAAATCCGCAAGGACCTCCCCCTCTATATCTTCTCAGGGGATCTTGACCCTGTTGGTCTCAATGGGGAATTGGTCAGCCTTGTTGCAGAGCGATATCGCGATGCAGGGATTCGAAATGTAGATCTAAAGCTCTATAAAGATGCCCGCCATGAGGTCTTTAATGAGAGTAATCGCGATGAAGTGACGGCAGATTTCGTCGCGTGGGCGCAAAAATCAGCAGGAATAGAGTAAGCATTCTAATTCCTGTATTTTTCGCCAAAAGTGTCGGAAATCTGCCCGTTTTGGAGACAGGCGCCCGCGTCCCAATGTGATGAAAACCAGCATTTGTGCCAGTTTAATAAGCATATTTGACGCACAATTTGCATCACTGGTGCCAAATCAAGCTAGCATGAGGTCTATTCGCACTGCACAATAACTGAATTCGAAATGACTAGAGGCTTGGCCGAGATGAAAAACGCTCAACAAAAGATGGATGACGCCACCACCTACCAAGAGTGGAAAGCCGGCGCACAAGAGCATGATGTTTTGTCTGGTGCTGAAGACTGGAAGCGCCAGGAGCATTCGAGCCGCTATGACTATGCAACCATCCGCGAGCGTCTTCGGGAAATCCGCAAAGCCCGCCGGGCAGGCGATGACCGCGCGCTTCTGTTTGCGCTGAACGAAGGCATCCATGGCAATCTGGGAGGCATGGGCAAGGCCTCGCTTTATACCCGCTCCAAGGTTGGGACCAAGCGCCTCATTTCTGACTATGTAGAAGAGGTGACCAAGGCTCTCGTCCATATTTCAAAAGTGCGCTCAAACGTCATCACGAAGGCTGAGAAGCTCGACTTCTTTCACCGCGCGTCCCATTGCTTTGGCCGCTCCGCACTGATGTTAAGCGGTGCCGGCGCGCTGGGGCCGTTTCATATTGGCGTGATTAAAACGTTGGCGCAGGAAGGTCTGCTGCCACGGGTTATTTCCGGGTCAAGTGCTGGAGCGCTGACTGCGGCGGTGATCGGTACCCATTCAGATGAAGATCTCGTTCCTTTCTTCGAAGCTGATATCGACATTGAAGGCCCTATCGAAGATGCGAACCTGACATCGGTGCTTGGGTGGCGTGACCGTATTCAAACTGAAGACCTGCGTGAGATGGTGGAGACCTGGATTCCAGATCTCACCTTCGCTGAAGCGTTTCAGCTGACCGGTCGTCACATCAATGTGTCGGTGGCGCCCATTAAAAAGATGCAAGCCTCCCGGCTGCTGAACGCAATCACGTCTCCCAATGTTTTGGTTCGCGAAGCCGTGATGGCGTCTTGCGCTGTACCGGGCGTGTTCCCAGCCGTTATGTTGATGGCTCGCGACGCGGATGGCGAAAAGCAGCCTTACCTCTCTGATATGCGCTGGATTGACGGCTCGGTCACCGATGACCTTCCTGCCAAGCGCTTAGGGCGGCTTTATGGGGTCAACCATTTCATCGCCAGCCAGACCAACCCTATCATTCTCTGGACCATTCAAAATCCAAATGGTGAGAGCGGCCTGTTTGGCAATCTCTGGAATATGGGGAGTCGCGCCACGAAAGAGTGGTTCCGTGCAACGCGTACCCTGTCAGACCGCATGACCCGGAGCGTGCCGAGCCTGAATTCGGCGATCAACATGTTCCATTCAGTGGCGCTTCAGGAATACACGGCCGACATCAACATCATTCCCCGCCGTCGTTTCTGGGATCCGCGCAAACTTCTCGCGCCGCTCGATAAAGAAGAGATGGAATATCTCATCAAGGAAGGCGAGGCCGCAACGTGGCCCCAGGTGGAACTGATCCGCAATTGTTCGATCATCAGCCACACACTGGACAATCTGCTTGAGGAAATTGAGGGTGACGTGATCGGCCTTTATCGGCCATCTGCAACGCCAATTGGCGCCAACGCCGCTGCTTAACCAGGGTCAGCTTCTGATCCTGCCGCCATTCTGAGCAAGCCGCGGAAGGCGCGCTGCGGCGTCGCACCGTTTTGCACCACGTTGTAGACTTCTTCAGCGATGGGCATGGTGACGCCTGCGGCTTCTGCAATCTTCATGACGACAGGCGCACTTTTGACGCCCTCTGCCACCATGTGCATTTCATCAATGATCTGCTTCAGGGACTGGCCCCTGCCAAGCTTTTCACCCACGTGACGGTTGCGGCTCTGGGGGCTGGTGCAGGTTGCGACCAGATCTCCCATGCCGGCAAGTCCAGCGAACGTTTCTGGCCGCCCGCCCAATGCTTCCCCCAGGCGGGTGAGTTCAGCAAGCCCCCGTGTAATCACTGCAGCGCGGGTATTGTCTCCCGCACCCAAGCCGTCGCCCATGCCGACCGCAATGGCGATGATGTTCTTAAGCGCGCCACCCAGCTCGCATCCGATCAGGTCATTATTGGTATAGACGCGAAAGAGACCGGACTGGAAAACCGGCCGCAATGAATTGCAAACCGTCTCATCTTCCATGGCCAATACACTGGCAGCAGCCGACCCCGCCATAATTTCCCGGGCAAGGTTTGGTCCGGTGAGAACGCCGGGCGGATGTCCCGGCAGAACTTCTGAGATGATCTCTGTCATCCGAAGCGAAGACCCTTGCTCAAGCCCTTTGGAAAGGCTGATCACCGGCACCCATGGGCGAATAAATGGTTTGGCATCTTCCAACACTTGCCGGAATTGCTGAGATGGAATGCCCATGACGATAACGTCGGCCTGGGCAACCGCTTCCTCTAGGGACGTTGTCGCGGTCAGGGTTTCGGGCAGTTTGGCATCGGGCAGATATTTCTTGTTGGTATTGAGGACGTTAACTTCCGTCGCTGCGTCCGGGTTTCTCAGCCAGAGCTTGGTCACTGCATTGCGCGCCACAAGAGCAGCCACGGTCGTCCCCCAGGACCCGCCTCCCAGCACGCTGACTTTGAGGTGCATGGGGTTGTTGCGCTCTTGGCGATTGCGGATCTGGTCGTTCATATGGATGGCGTCTCCCTTTACCAACTTGTTTTTAAGGATGTTAAGCGTAAGACACAGCCTCTGCCAACCGGGGTGAGGCGACCGGAGTGCGAAAAATATCGTAAAGACGGGAACTTAGACTGGTACAAGGTCAGTCTCTCTGTGTACGATCTAAGGCAAGACAGGCATGCGATTGACTATTTGTCAGTTGCCGGGAGCTGATCTTGCTCGGGGAAGACAAGAACACGCCTGAAGGAAGGGCTCCATGCGGCGAATATCAAATACAGACGCGTCATTTTTCTACGCGGACACGCAGCGAACACCAAGTGTGGTCGGCGGCTTGATGATTTATGATCAATCGACAGCAGGCCGCGGCAAGGTGCGCTTCAAGGAAATTCTGTCCTGGATTGAAGACAGGCTGCACCTCTGGGCTCCTTTCCAACAGCGCCTGGTGCGCGTGCCCTTCGATCTTGATCTGCCTTATCTGGCTGAAGATCCAAATTTCGATGTGGAGTTTCATGTCCGTCATCTGTCGCTGCCAAAGCCCGGTGACTGGCGACAGCTTTGTATTCTCGCATCGCGCCTTTACTCCCGCCCTCTCGACATGAACCGCCCTCTTTGGGAAGTGAACGTCATTGAGGGGCTGGACAAAGTTGAGGGACTGCCCAAAGGCAGTTTCGCAGTCCTCGTGAAACTGCACCATATGGTGGTCGACGGAATGGGGACGGTGTCGCTGCTGCAGGCACTTCACTCAGAGACAAAAGTTGCAACCCCGCCCCGCGTGCCGGTAAAGGACACCGGCAGTATTAAGCCGCTGCCAGGTGATATGGCGATGATTACGAAGTCGCTGCCATCGCTTGCGCGGCAGCCTCTGACGACAGCGCAGTCTGCCCTCTCTCTTGTTAGGGGAGAATTGAAAGCCCGGCGGCTCAAATCTGAAAACAATGTGGCAAGCGCACCATCAGCGCCCATGACCCGTTTCAACAAAGAAGTCTCGCCTTACCGCGTCTTTGAAGCGGTGGATTTCAAACTGGACGATTTCAGACACATCAAAAAGCTGGTGGACCGAGCCTCAGTGAATGATGTGGCAATTGCCGTCTGTGGTGGTGCAATGCGCCGCTATCTCGCAGCAACGAACGAACTGCCAGATGAATCGCTGGTCGCCATGTGCCCCATTTCAGTGCGCACAGGGCCCGCAGGCATGGAAGCTGGCAACCAGATCACGGATATGACGGTGGCGATGGGAACCGACATTGCAGATCCCCTGCAACGGCTCCAGGCAGTGAAAATGCGCACAGATGATGCCAAGCAGTTGGCGCAGACACGTGGCTCAGAAATGTTGGAAAGCGTGATGGGGCTTGTCAGTCCAGCGACCGCTTCCTGGTTCTTCCGGTCAGCAGAAGGCATGAAGTGGATTTCCCGCATTAAGCCGGTCTGCAATACATTTGTCTCCAACGTGCCGGGCATTCCCAATG
The DNA here is from genome assembly GCA_021775935.1 of Alphaproteobacteria bacterium. Classification (GTDB taxonomy): domain Bacteria; phylum Pseudomonadota; class Alphaproteobacteria; order Parvibaculales; family Parvibaculaceae; genus Mf105b01. The sequence continues at coordinate 5,074 of JAJFGY010000140.1, read as the reverse complement.
ACATGTATTTTTCAGGCGCGAAGCTTGTGCGATCGTATGGTCTTGCGCCGCTCGGAGACGGCATGGGGATTTTCCACGCAATCACAGGGTATCAAGGTCAGTTATCGGTCTGTGTCACGGCCGACAGAGAAATGCTGCCCGATCCGGCTTTCTATGCTGAATGTGTGCAGGCGTCATTTGAAGAATACAAATCATTGGTTGAGGATGATGGGGGAGAAGACCAGACGGTCGTCTATCTGGAATAGTGGGAGCGGCCTCGCGCGTTGGGGCCTGGAGGAATAAAGCGTGTCGGAAACCGTTGTAGTGCAGATGCCAGAGAGAGAAACAGAAACTGTTTTTCTCGTGGAGGCTGGCAGCTCATTTGAGCTTAATTGTATTCGCAAATGGATTGATGAGAATCCGCGCCATTCAGGCAGTGGAGCGAAAATAGTTGTCATTGGCGATGCCCGCGATGGGGGTCATAAGGATCTGAAAGGCCTCATGGATGGCGGCGACATTTCCGGCGATCCTTGGTTGCAGCCTCTTCGGGTCATCTGGAAGCCGAGCGATGATGTTCGAAGCGGGAAATCATTTTTCAGCACATGGCTTGCGACCGTCTTCGAAAAGCCCGGACGCATCCGTCAAAGCCTGATGGGGGGATCAGCACCAGACCGACTGCGTGTTGCAGAAGGCCAGGGCGCGTTCCTAAGTTCTGTTCGCGAACGTTTCGATGAGACCTGGGGCGCGGAAGGTGTGCGCGAAACCCGGTTGCCGGAGTTTGTGGTTCGCCAGGCAGTTATTGCTCTTGACCGGGCAGAACGCAGCATACGTGGCGCCCGTTACAAGGTGGCGCGCTTGTTGATGGGCGATGTGGTGTCGAGCCCGTCGTTCCAACGTGACCTTGGCGCGCTGGCAGGAACCCTGGGGCGTTCGCTCTCAGAAGTCGAAGCAGAAACCAAAACCTATTTGGATGAAATGAGTGCGCGGCAGACGCCGGTCTCGCTCGATATTGCCATGGGGCTCTACCGTCGGGCCTGTCGCAGCCATCACGATCCACAGATCGATTACGATGCCGCGCAGTTGGAACAACTGGCGCGATGGATGGAAGAAGGTCCCGTCGTGCTGCTCGTCACCCACAAGTCCATGCTGGATACGATGGCCGTTTCTACAGTCCTCTTTGGGCACAATATTCCAGTGCCTTTGACCTTTGGCGGCATCAATCTCAATACGTTTGGAATTGGGCGCCTTGCTGAAAATGCGGGCATCATCTTCCTGCGGCGCGCCTTTCAGGACAATGACATCTACAAGGCGACTTTCCGGCGTTATGTGGATTACCTTGTTGAGAAGCGCTTCTCGCTCATGTGGGCGCTGGAAGGCACACGGTCGCGCACGGGCAAACTACTGCCGCCGCGTTATGGCCTGATGAATTATGTGGTTGAGAGCATTCTGCGGACCAAAACCCATGATCTGAAATTTGTGCCCGTCTCTGTGACCTATGACCAGATCACTGAAGTCGATGACTATGTCATTGAACAAAAGGGTCAGGACAAAAAGCCGGAAGGCGCCAGTTGGATTCTCAAGTTTCTGATGGGCAAGGGATCGGATCACAAAATCTATGTGCGCTTTGGCGAACCAGTGACCTCCCTGGATGTCTTGCCTGCTGAAGCGCTGAATGAGGAGCTGCCTGAACCTGACAAGAAGAAGCTGGTGGAACAGGTCGCCATTCGCGCCGCGGTGCGTTTAAACGATGCCTCGCCGATCAATCTCACCTCGCTTCTGACATTGATCCTCCTGGCCAATGGGCCGCGCGCCAGGACCCTGGAAGGTCTGACACGAACCGTATGTTCCTGGATGGACCTGGTGGACAGTCGGCAGATACCTGTTGTGGGGGGAGAAAAACTTCGCACCCCAAGCCAGATCGAAGCGACGTTGATGTCGCTGGAAGAAAACGGTGTTGTCACAAGGCATGATTCTGGCCTTGGCGCCGTCTTCCGGATCAGTGCCGGGCAGTATCACAAAGCAGCCTACTATCGGAATACGGCGATCCATTTCTTTGTAACCGATGCGATCATTGAGCTCGCCCTTCTCCATGCGGCGGAGCAAAAAGATACGGAGATGGCCTTTTGGCGTGAAGCGCTGGCGCTGCGCGATCTTCTGAAATTCGAGTTCTATTTCGCGACACGGGAAGATTTCCTGAAAGAAGTGCGCGAGAAAATGGCGGAGCGGGATCCCAACTGGCAGGCCCGTCTGCAGGAGGGGGAGACATCTGCACGTGCCCTTCTGGAGGCCCGGGAACCGGTCGTGTCGCAGGGTGTGCTCCGTTCCTTCATTGACGCCTATCAGGTGCTGGCGGATACCCTCGTACAGCGAGGGGTTCAACCCATTGAAAACAAAAAGGAATTTTTGGGGCTTTGCATGACCTATGGAGCCCAGGCTCATTTGCTGCAACGCGTCTTTTCTGAGGAATCGCTTTCAAAGACCCTTTACGAAACTGCGTATAAGGTGGCAGATCACCGGGGCCTCATCACCGAAGATGGTGAGACCGTAAGCAATGACCGAAAAATTTTCGCTGACCAGGTGCGCTCTGTCAGCCGCCGACTGGAAATCCTGCTGGGGCTGTCTGTCAGCCGCCAGACGGATTAGCAACAAAGACAGACTGAAGGACCAAGGGAATGCCGAGTTATCGTTTTCTGATCGACGAAGTAGAACAGGGACCATCTGGTTCAAAGGTTGCTGCTTTTTTCGACATGGACCGAACGTTGATCTATGGCTTTTCAGCGCAGGACCTGATGGTTGAACAGCTCACCAGCGGTGAACTGTCTGTCGGCGATGTCGTCGGACAGGCGTCTCAGGCGGTGCAGTTTGCGCGCGGCAAAATCGACTTTGCTGAGATGGTCACCGCCACCGCGAAACACCTGCGCGGTCAGGTTGATAGTCGGAACTATGAGTTTGGACGTCGGGTATTTGAAAAGCGCGTTGCCTCGCGCATTTATCCTGAAGCGAGGCTCCTGATAGATGCACATCTCAAAAAGGGCCATGTGGTGGTCATCGTTTCTGCAGCGACGCCCTATCAGGTGGAACCAGTGGCGAACGATCTGGGCGTACACAGCTTCCTGTGCACCCATCTTGAGGTCAAAAACGGGATTTGCACCGGCAAGGTGATGGAGCCGGCCTGTTACGGCGAAGGTAAATCCATTGCGGTCAGGAACTTTGTCGCTGACAAAGATGTCGACCTTGGGGAAAGCTATTTCTATTCAGATGGGAATGAGGATTTGCCGCTGTTGGAGATCGTGGGCAAACCCCGTCCGCTCAATCCAGACAAAAAACTCACCTCAATTGCAAAGTCCAGAGATTGGCACATCACCCGCTTTGAAGGACGAGGACGCACGACGGCAAAAGACGTGGCACGCACCGGCCTTGCCTATTTGAGTGCCGCGCCTGCGGCTGCCGCCGCGATCTCGGCCTATTCGCTCAATGGGTCTGCCCGTCAGGCCAGGAACATCTTCCAGGGCCTTTGGGGGGAAATGTCTTCTGCTGCCATTGGGCTTGAGCTCGATGTTGAAGGCCAGGAACATTTATGGTCGCACCGGCCAGCGGTCTTTATGGCAAACCATCAAAGTGCCGTTGATGCCATTGCGGTCTTGAAGCTCGTACAGAGTGATTTCACGGCGATTGCGAAAAAAGAGATCCAGTCTCAGCCTCTGATTGGCCAGGTGTCGGATGCAATGGGCACGATTTTTGTGGACCGCTCCGACAATAAGTCTGCCAGAGAGGCGCTGCAGCCTGCTGTGACCGCCCTTAAGGGGGGCACGTCGATCATCATCTTCCCGGAAGGGACACGTAGCCCAACAAACAAACTGTCCAAGTTCAAAAAGGGTGGTTTCCATCTCGCGATGCAGGCAGGCGTCCCGATCGTCCCGATCGTCTTGAAGAACACGACAGATGCCATGCCCAAAAGCGCATTCCTCGCGCGGCCTGCCACAGTGCATGTCACCGTTCTTCCGCCGGTTGAAACCAAGGACTGGGAGATGGAGGATCTCGACGCCAACATTGACATGCTCAGGAACCAGTTTTTGGAAGAGCTCGCCCAGGGGGGCGGCAACACGCCGAGCGACGTGATCCGCCTGGCGCAATCTGGCAACAAGCCAAAAACATCAGCAGATGGTCAGGGCGGCCAAGGTGGCCGTGGCAATAAATCCAAAAAGACCAAGGGCTGATACTCACGGAGATTTATCCCCGGGTGGGCATCTAAAAGTCCCCATTTTCTGGCGGCGAATTTTCGCCAATGCCCCTACTTATCCTCGGCTTGTTTCCTGGTTTTTGCGCCCTATTTCAATAGGGAACATAAGACCAAGAGGGCACAAGTGGGCGACGCAGTATTATCGAAAATCCAAGAATTTCTGAAGCTGGAAGCCGCAGGCGGCATTGTTCTGATGGCCGCCGCTGCCTTGGCTCTGATCATCGCCAACTCAGCATTTGCTGTGTATTACGACGCCTTTCTGGCGACCCCGGTCGCCGTTGAATTTGGCGCTCTGAAAATCGCCAAACCCCTTCTTCTGTGGGTCAATGATGGCCTGATGGCAATCTTCTTTCTGCTTGTGGGACTGGAGATCAAACGGGAGTTCCTTCAGGGAGAACTCTCCTCGCGCGATCAGGCAGCTCTCCCCTTTTTTGCAGCGGTAGGCGGCATGGCGCTTCCGGCCGCCGCCTATGCTTTCATCACATGGGGGGACCCAACCCACCTGCGCGGCTGGGCCATTCCAGCGGCCACAGACATCGCCTTTGCCCTTGGCATCTTGTCGCTCATTGGGTCGCGTGCGCCTTTGTCGCTCAAAGTCCTGCTTACCGCGATTGCGATTATCGATGACCTGGGCGCCATCATCATTATTGCGCTGTTCTATACTGAAAATCTGTCGCTGACGTCACTCGGGTTGGCAGTCATCGGACTTGCCGGGCTTGCAGCTCTGAACTTTGCAAATGTCAGGCGGCTGGCTCCCTACATCATCGTTGGCGTTTTCCTGTGGGTCTGCGTCTTGAAGTCAGGCGTCCATGCAACACTCGCCGGTGTTGCCATTGCCATGGCGCTACCGCTCAG